>WQVM01000031.1 GCA_009783985.1 Bacillota bacterium
ATCAGCCCATACATTGTGCAGTCCTGAAGCTTGGTTAGTGTCGTTAGCATTGATCATATTACCAACAAAAGCACCTGTATCGTTTCCGCCAGTTATGCTACCGCCAATAAGTGCAAGATTACGGATATAGTCTTGCATCAAAACTCTCGCACTAGTGTTCATTCTTGCAAACAAACCTACATTGCCTATTTCTGGTCTATTGATATAAAGATTCCTAAGTGCGAAACCTTGACCATCTAATGTTCCGACCATTGAATTTGCGGCAGTTGGGTTGATTGGTGCAAAACCTTGAACACCATTCCACTCCCTAGTAACTGCCATATCAATATCGTTACCTAGTAGGAATAATCCAGGGGTTGCAGTAGCAGTACCTGTACTTACATATATATTTTGAACATCTTCGGGTGTACGCAATACATTGACACGATGGAAGTATCTGCGAGCTCTAGATGCTTCATTGTTAGTCACACCCGTAATATTTGCCATAGGTGTCTCAATATGCATCCAACCTGTTATATCAATAACACCGACATTCACTACGCCTCTCTCTTCTCCTATAGTGCCTGTAACTGTAGTTGCACCTGACGATACAAAAGTTAATGCCCCTGTTTGGGCATTTACTTCTACAACATTTTCATCCTCACTTGCCCATACTAATCCATCCGCATGTCCCATAGGAATGCCGTCAATTCGCATGCTAAGAGTAATATCTCTATCCTCTATTGCCACTGGATCGCCTGCGGCATTACTTACTGTTCCTATATACCCTGCAACCTCTGTAAAATTAAGAACCATACCAACTTCTGGCTCTGGAGGTGCAATGATTTCAACAGTAATCTCACCGCTTATTGGTGTTAGCATCTGTCTAGCTGTAGCTATTATAGTAACAGTTGTCGCCCCTGTCGAATTAAGAACTCCATCGCTTGAAAGGCTAGCACGAGTGGTGTCGGTAGCCAATTGCCATGTCACGCCATGAGGAATTATTGCATTAGCAGGATATGGATTAGCATACAATCTAAGCTCTTCACCTACATAAATGGTGTTATTGTACGGCAATTCTGGGTCACTTGTAATGTTTATTCCTGTCAATGCCACAGGCTGCCTTACAGTTATCGTTGCCGTGGCTGATTGTGCAGTATTCGCAACTGATGTTACAGTAATTGTTGCTGTGCCTTGGGCAACCGCTATAACACGACCAGTGTCGCTGACTGTAGCCACGCTAGTATCGCTTGACTCCCAAGATACATTGCGATTAGTCGCATTCTCCGGACCCACCGTCACAACGAGATCAACATGTCCGCCAACATCTAATGTGTACGAGTTTTGTGCTAAGCTAATAGATGTGACTGGCACATCTGATGGCGAGGTGTTATTATTGCCACAGGCATAAACGCCTAGAGCCATGGCTATAACTAGCAAGATCGCCACAATACTTTTTATTTTTTTTGTTTTACTCATTTAGTTTTGTCTCCTTAATGACTGTTTTTAATTTTTAGAACTTTGACGAACCTAACTTGTCCGTCCAGCTGGTCAAAGTAATATTTTTGCAAAACATTAGCTCATAGTATTAGTATTAAGTCTAAGAGACATATCATCCACATGAACAATATGTTGACCAACCTCTGCCCTCGCTGTAATAGTCATGGTGCTACTGTTAGGCGGTGCAATCAGCAAGCGATTGACTTGATGCCACTGGTGAGAACCTTGTGGAGATGCAAATGCAAATCTTATTATATTTCCGACCCTATCTCCCCATTCGTCATGAAATTCTACCTCAAACCTACCAGCTCCTTGAATGCTTTTTGTATAAGCTGAGAAGTCAAACGCAAAACCTTCGTATACTGCCTCAATTGTCTGCGATGCCTGCCCATCGTTAGTAAGCCTAAGACTCCTTTCCCCTGTGTTGGCAAGAGACTCACTGTAATGGATTGTCGCATTAGCATTTCGTGCCCACGCGTCGGGATTGCCCTCAAAATCACGATTAGAGAGGTAATTGGTCTTGGGCATTTGTCTATTAGCTGGAATATTCCTCAACATATAGTTTCTAGGTCTTATATTTCTATTCCCGTTATGATACATATTCTGATTATATTTTTCAAATGGTGTAAACGCAAACCAATCTACCATCATGTAATCTTCTTCGAAATTAGGAAAACCACACCAATCTAGCGGAAGCCATACTCCTAGCCAAAACAAGCCTCTATAGAAAGGAACATTGTCTGTGTGTATATTTTGACGCACTCCATTAACAAAGAACTCTATGCGGTCTGGATACCAATCAAAACGATATTCATTCCATCTTCCGTCATTTGCAGGGGTCTCAGTAATTCTATCAGAACTGTATTTTGACGGGGGCGGTGCTCCACCCCACTCTGGTGCAGATGTCCAATTAGTGAGAAGTGTTCTTTGATAACTAATTGTGCGTCTGCGTGCTGGAGAGCCTTCGGCATATGCTGTATTGTGTCCCGGAAGCTCTATGTCAATCTCGTGATTGATATTTCCGCCATTAGCATAAAGAAAAGTCCACATAGAGTTACAGACCCCTAGACGAGGTAACACTCTCATAGCTACTCTATAACTACCAAAGCCAAAACTTTGTCGTGATGCAATCGCCGCTCCCGAAAGAGGAACAAGATTGCCAGAAGGATTTCCGTTAGCAGCAACTCGTTGCTCATTATTAAATCGTCCTCTCGCTCTAAGTAGCAGTATATTACACTCTGTAACACTTACATTGTCGGCTAAAGTCCCTTGCCAGCGAGTACCCGCATAAGGGTTATTAACAAGTCCACCCCACCTATCTGTAACAACAAACCATCTGTCTTGTCTTATGCCCTGTGAAAAGTCTTCCACAAAATTAGCATCTGTCGGCACGGGAATTCTGTCAAATTCTGGGCGGCGACTAATAACAAATGTCTTATCATCACTTTTTGTGGCATCTACACTACTAGTCGCTCTAACGACAAAACTTTCTCCATTAGTAACGCTTGGGGATACTGTCACCCACCCTGTTGCACTGTCAACCCTAAAAAAAGCTGTTCTAGAAGTTATCGCAAAACTTATCGTATCATTATCACCTGTGCTAGTTGCTGTAATTAAAAACCTTAAATTGTCCAGCTCTTCAAATACTATCTCATCTGAGGAGTTAGTGATTACAACTGCACACAGAGTGGATGACAAGCGACTAATAAAAAATGTTCTGATTGCTTGCCTCGTATTATCTGAATTGCTGGTTGCCGTAACAGTAAAACTTGCTCCGTGGGTGACATTTGGCGATACTGTCACTTGCCCTGTTGTTCTGCTGATGCCAAAATAATTTGTATTAGAATCTATCGCAAAACTTATTGTGTCATCATTGCCGGATGTAGTTGCCATAACCGCAAACCTAAAATCAATCAAATCATCAAACATTACCGCTCCAGCAGGATTAGTAATTGTAACATTGATTGGAGTCGGTCTTTGATTAATACAGCCCGAAAATGATAAAAACACTACCGCTATGGCGATTAAGGTCAGAATTGTTTTTTTTGTCTTGGTACTCATATGTTGATTGCTATTATTATTGAAACTTTGTCAAGCTATAACTTAAAAGAACTAACTATAGTTACGATTTCGTTTTTTAGGCACTCATACCTTATCTCAAACTCGGCAAGTTACCCTCTTCTATTAGCCATAACTCCCTAGACCAATTAGCAAATGTTGCTTCTTGCTGTAGCTGCTCTAGCGACAATGCGGCACTATCCATTGTTGTAGATGCCGTTCCATGAGGGCTAACAAGTCCCATCGTTGTCCCTGTTAGTTGATTGATAGGAAGCTCATCCATATTTACAAAAACACCCTGAATAAAATTCGAATTCCTGCCAGCTATTGAGCGATGGTTGCCATGAGTATTTGCAGTAGAGTTAACTAGCACATTATAGATTCTTCCTGTGGCAGAATTAGCACCAACAACAATACCATTCCAATTGAGAGCTGCAGGAGCAAAATGGTTTTGTATAAAAACATTTTCAATTATTCCTTCGTTGTTGCCTGCTATTGTCCCTACAATTCCACCATTAGTGATAGTTCCTCCAATAATAGAAAGATTACGCACGCTTGCATCTCTACGCAAAAATCTAAACAATCCTGCATTTCTATCCGAACCCCCATTTGTTGAGTTGTTCATTGATAAATTTCTGATAGCAAAGCCATTGCCGTCAAGAACTCCTGTAAACCCTATATTGAGCTCGGGCCTTGTGTAGCTTTCGTAATGTCCGATAGGTGTAAAATCAATGCCTGTCATGTCTATGTCATTAGCCAGCATATACAATCCGTTATTCTGTGCTTGAGTAAGGGGCTGAAGTGCTTGCAAGTCAGCTGGGGTGCTAATCCATCGTATCTCATTTGTAGCAACTACAGTAACAGCGGTCGCATTGGATTGTCTAAAGGTGCCGCAATAGGTTACAACACTAAGCTGGGTTGTTCCGGGGTTTAAAAATGTTACTCTTCCATCAAATTCTCCTACAGTCGCTACCGCTGGATTGCTACTAGTCCATCTAACACGATGGTCTCTGACTATGGTGTAGGTAAACACGGGTCTTACATATACTGGTTTTGCACCTTGTACACCCAAAATTCTTGCCCTGTCGGCATTGACACTTCTTGTCTCATTAGCTATCACATTGACCATGAGTGTCGCCTCAAAGCCACCTTCCTCACTTCTCGCTGTAATAACAGCAGTTCCCATGCCTGTGTAAGTCAGTCTGCCATTAGGTGCAACTGTAGCAACCTCTTCGTTGCTGCTTGTGAGCGTATAGTTGAGATTGTTTACTCTTGTAGGAACAATTCTAACTGAAATTGTTATGGGTTGCGATGTCCTAGAGACATCAATAGAACTTCTCTCTTCTCCATTAATCAAAATGCCCGTTACGGGTCTATTAGGAGCCACTACCGTTAGCGTGCTTTTTGATACAATTTCTCCACAAAAGCTTTCTGCCGTAATTTGGGTTACACCAGCACTGCGTGCCGTCACAACACCATTGCTGTCAACTGTCGCTATGTGGTCATTGGCAACAGACCAAAAGATGTTTTGATTAGTGGCGTTTGCCGGAGTAAATCTAACGGGGATTTTCTTTTGCAAATCCTCCACAACTTCAAAATTATCTCCAGCAATTTCGAATTCTGTAACCTCAATATACCCTTGTGGTGGTGTCGTTGATGTACACGCACTTACAGCCATTACTATTGCTATCAATATTGTCAAAATTATTTTCTTTTTCATAAATTAATCACCTTATAAAAGGGTTTCTGTTTGTTAATATGTTAGAGGAGTTACATTTCTTTGCTCTTGACAAAGAGTAGTGCACTTAATGTTGCTAGAGTAGCTAGTGCTACCCCACCTAACGCTATGCTACTAGCTCCACAGCCGCTAGGGGGTGTACCATTATTTATGAGGTCAGCAAACTCTTCCATAGCATCCTCTCTCATGACTTCTTGTATAGCAGCATTTGCAACCCACAGTTCGTCAATATTGTCCACAAGAGTTTGATCCGCTACAGAAAGTCTGTTGTATTCTGATATTATGCTCTGCACAACCGTTCTGTGTGCTGGAGTAATCTCCGATACATCAGGCAAGTTTCGGATTCTTCTCACTACTTCTCTGTAGCTATTTTTTCTGATTGAAAAAGAATCAAAGAGTCTAACTGGATAGCGACCTGTATAAGTCGAACGCTCAACAGTATAAGAGTTGAGTGTAAGTTCGCTTCCATTGATAGTAATAGCCGAGAACATCTGCATCCCCGGTTGAGCCGTAACCTCCGGAAATGCATGAAGCCAATAATCGTTGACATGCGGACCTAGGTTTCCGTCAGAATTTCTCCAGTTTGGGTCAAAAATATCGGGTCTTATAGGATAGAATAAAACATCCGATGTAACCGCACTAGAGTTAATATTAAGATATATTATGCCTTCTGGATTGAGCATATGTGTAACTAGCTGACCGTTGCGATACTCCACAATGGTCTCAGGCATGACATACTTGGGTCGAACAGTACCTTCTATAAGGGTTTGTGGCTTGGTACGCATAAAAACATGGTCATGTCCTTGTACTACTATGTCAATACCATGCTCAAGCATTAGAGGTACAATTCTCTCGCTGTTAGCTCTTGAACATTGATCAACCCTAGCCTTATCTCCAGTAGAGTAGAATGGCTTATGAGTCATCACTATGCGCCATGTTGCATCATTGCTAGAGATGTCTTGCTCAAACCAGTCTATTTGGGCTTGAGTAATTCCGTCAACGCGACCTTGACCAGTAGGGAAAATATCATTAGTGTTAAGCACCGTAAAGTGTGCGTTGCCCACAGTAAAAGAGTAGAATATCCCTCGCTCTATCCCGTGACGAGTGTTGCGATTCTCTTCTGGGAAGTCAAGATTGAAGTGTGCTTGAAATGCATTGCGATGGAAATCATGATTGCCTGCGGCTGGTGCAATAACAGAATTCATCATTATATTTTGCGGTCTATTAAAAAAACCTTCCCACTGATGTGAGTCGTGACCCTCTTGCACTATATCTCCTGCATGTGCCATAAATTTGGCATGCGGATATCTATCAAAGGCATGATTAATTAAGTTTTCCCAAACTTCCATGTTGTTGTATGTTCCTTGAGTGTCCGCCACATGAAAGAATGTAAAGTTGTCTAGATTCTCTGGCGTGGTTTCAAACTGTGCTATCGGACTCCATCCAGACAGCACATCAGAACCGACTCTATACCAGTATGCCGTACCGGGATTAAGCCCCCCTGCAACAGCTCTATGGGAGTGGTGTGTGCGGGTAGGTGCATCGGCACGGTTATGAATCGTTGAACTGTCTCTTCTCGCCTCAAACGATCTTAGTGTCCCATTAGCTGCATGCCAACGAAAGTCCGCCTCTCTGTCATCGCTTCTTCTTTCCCAGACCTGAACATAACCTGCAGGAGTATTACTACCCCTTGTCCGCCAGTTAAACCCACGAGAAGTTGTCACATCTCCATGAAAGGTAACTGCGATCAAGTCTGGTGTGTCCATCGTTTGAGCGCTTGCAGTCATTGTTGGTCCCCACGAAAAAATTGATATTAGTGCAAAGATTGTGATTAGTGCAAGTACAACCGCTCCTGATATTTTGATTGCCTTTTTTTCCATATTGCTTGTTCTCCTTGTAATAAGGTGAGATTTTTTTTGAAATTTTTGCTATATATACATAATATAATATTTACTGGCTTAGTATGTGCTTACATATTGTTATTATGTTTAATTGTCCAAAAACAAATGCAATGGTAAACTAAGTTAACTATTACAGTTATAGCTGATATAGTTTAGCATACATTTTTATATTTGTCAAGTATTTTTTATGATTTTGGAGTTGTTTTTTTGTGTGATTTTATGGCTTGTATACTTGAATCATAAAAATATCCTTATCGATAGTCGTTATTGATAAGGATATATTATCATATCTAGAGTGGTTTGTCAAGCAAAATTAGACGATTCGTTATGCTTTTTCAAAAAATTTTTAGTGTTTTTGAGCAAAGATAACTAGTTGTGATTGTCAAGTTATTTTGCGGTGAGTTGTGGCATAAACTATTACTATGAGTCACGACAAAAAAACAAGTGCGGAGCAACAACGGTCACCCGTTCGTCCGCACACTATAAGTATTGATAATCGAAAAAGAGCACATCTAACAGGCATTACTAAAGTTATGTCAGCGACCACCTCCCGTATATCGTTGGATACAACTATGGGCGGGCTTGTTATAGAAGGGTCAGACCTTAGTATCGGGAGATATAGCGACACAGAAGGAACACTCGGTTTTGAGGGAAATATCGCCGGATTAAAATATGTAAAAGGTCCGACAAGTTTTGTTAAGAAAATCTTCAAATAAGATATTAGTGATTAGTGGCTAGTGGTTAGTTATGGACTAGTGTTTTGATAGATTATCGCTAGCTATAACACTTGTCGACAACTAACCACTAGCCACTAATCACTAACCACTACAATGAATAGTTTTGTCATAATATTACTTAGCCTAATAACAGGTGTGATATCACGCTTAGTTTATTGCTTTACATCAGCTGTAGGCAAACGAACCACTCCACTAGGGCGGTTCTTTTTGGATTTTGCGTGGACAGCGGTTGCTCCTGTATTATTGTTCTTGATTGTATTCCTTTTTAATCGGGGTGCATTTATTATACATTTGCCACTATTTATTGCGCTGGGTTATTGCGTGACGCATATTGTTGTAGGTATGATAAGCAAAAAACACAAACCGATGGTTGAAAACGAACAACGAGTAGCTAATAACGAATAACGGTTGACTTAATAATTAGTCAACCGTTATTCGTTATTAGCTATTCGTTATACCCTACGCTCCTTCTAGCAACATCTTATCCGCAAGCAATGCAATAAACTCCCCGTTAGTCGGTCTATCGTGACTCGAATAAATTCTAATACCAAAAAGAGTGTTGATATTTTCGATTTTGCCACGATTCCAGCTGACTTCTATTGCGTGCCTAATACTTCTTTCCACCTTACTTGATGTGGTTGTATATTTTTCGGCAATCGAAGGATACAACCTTTTTGTTATACTTCCTATTATATCAGGGGTTTCGATGGCTAGCCGTACAGCCTCACGCAAATATTGGTATCCTCTGATATGGGGCGGTATCCCCACTGTAATAAAGATATTTGTTATTTTTTCGTCTAAGGTGCGGTTGCGGTAAGTGCGTGGAGCTGCGTGACTGGCTGAAGTTTGGGACATAGGCGGAATAACATCACCATTTGCAGCATCTTTAATACGCTCGGTAAGAGAGCTAAAGTCAAACGGCTTGACCATAAAGCTGCTCGCCCCTAATCTCATCGCCTTATTAAGGAAATTATCCTGACTAAGTGCAGAGATTACGACTATTTTTGGACCGTCTTTGTCTTTAGCTAATCGTTCCATTACGCCAAATCCGTCTAAATTAGGCATAACAATATCCAGTACCATTACATCAGGCTTAGATAACTCTATTTTTTCTAATGCCTCAATCCCGTCAAGCGCTACATCTATAAGATTGATGTCCGAGTGGTTCTTGTAAAAATTTTGAGCTTCTTCTACCAATTCCAGATTGTCGTCTACAAATAATACTTTGATTTTGCTATTCATTTTTTATCAATTCGTACATCCGCTGCCTGTGGTTTTTTTGCAAAAAGTCTTATTTTTTGCCAAACCGTGCGGCGCACTCCTCCTTGATTTCAGAATACCAAAATTTCTGACAAAAAACAAATCTTTCAGCCTAATGAAATATGGCTCAATCCCACAAGATCGCCCGACAGGTCTGTTATTATAAATTATCGTAGGGAAAAATGTCGAAACCCTTAGGGCTTAGCCATAATATCAAAACACAATATGTAGTGATATAGAGTATCGCAATGGCGGTGTAGGCACAATATATAGTGTCGAGAGATGGGAATAAGAGAGAAACGAATAAAGAAAAAGGATAGTTATTGTTCGGGACGCCGAGGGCGGCGTCCCCTACGGATTGGACTGCCCTAGCGTAGTTGGATACCCGTTTGTAGGGGACGCCGCCCTCGGCGTCCCGAATACTAAGTCAACTTTCTTTCTTCTTTTATCTAACCACTACCCACTATTTTGACTCCTGCTTCTTTGAGTAGCGCTAGACTAAACTCATCAGGGTAACCTTCAGCATAAACAATACGCTTGATACCGCTGTTGATAATCATTTTTGAACAGATAGCACACGGCTGATGTGTGCAGTATAGGGTTGCACCATCTATGCAGACCCCCATTTTTGCCGCCTGAACTATAGCATTTTGCTCTGCGTGGGTCGCATAACAAATCTCGTGCATTGTTCCGCTTGCGATACCTTTTTGACGGCGCATACAAATCCCTTTGTCAACGCAGCTTTTGATTCCGCTTGATGCTCCGTTATATCCTGTTGTCAAAATACGCTTATCCCGTACAATGACAGCACCAACTTTGCGAGCCACACAACTTGACCATCCGGCTACAAGTTGTGCAGTCTCCATAAATCTGATATCCCATTTGTTGTCCATAATGTTCCTTATTAGGAGTAGTGGCTAGGGAATAGGGAGTAGTTGGCACTGAAGCCTAAAGTATTGCGTTCTGTTACTGCTCCCTATTCCCTAACCACTACTCCCTACAACTCCTCTAACAGCCTTGCTACGGCGTCCTCATTATTGCTGTATTTGCTGACGATGTCCGCCGCTGCTTTGAGTTCGGGCATTGCGTTAGCTACTGCCACACCGCAACCTGTCGCCTCTATAAGTGGTAGGTCATTAAGACTGTCTCCCACTCCCAAAACCTCTGATATCTTAATCCCGAATTTTTTCGCCGCCCATTTTGCCGCTATACCCTTGCTCCCCTCACGGTTTACCATCTCAACAAAACTGGGGTGCGAGATATACGCTGTCGACTTACTATACCTCTCAGCAAAATACTTCATTATATCTCTGGATTGTTCGGGCTTGACTATGGTCAAAATCTTATGGCAATCTAACTTTGTTTTGGTCAAAAATTCCTCTAAGTCACCCGCCGCCTCGGCTTTGACCCCTGCCGCCTTATAATACGCATCGCTTATCCAAGTGTACTCGTTGGTTATTAGTCTTTCGGGAGCGCAATATATCTGATGATATATGTCAAGTTTTTTGCAATCCCTGACAATACTGATAGATTCTTCATTACTTATATTGCTCTCAAAAAAAACCTCACCCGTAATATTGTCAATAATCCTCGCACCCTGATAGCCCATAAGCGGGATATTCACTTTATCAAGACCTAACTCGGCTAGTCTAGGCAAAATAGACTTGCACATTCGCCCCGTACTAACCGTAAAAATTCCGCCTCTAGCGATATAGTCCTTGATAGCCTTGACTGTCCTCTGACTGACTGTGCCGTCATCTCGCTGAAGCGTTCCGTCAAAATCACTTATTACCAGCTTGTATTTCATTATCCTTAGTATAGCATAGAGTTGCAAAAAATGTCAAATAATAAGTTGTAGGAAAACAATTATGAAAACAATAATCATTACAGGTGCTAGTAGCGGAATCGGCTACGCAACAGCAGAGGCTTTGTGCCAAAACGGCTACAAGGTGTACAATATCAGTCGAGGGGACTGTGATATCAAGGGCGTTATCAATAAGCGGTGTGATGTGACTAAGACAGCTAAATTTGTTAAAGTCTTAGAGGACATTATAGCTAAAGAGGGTGAGATTTATGCGGGGATTTATAGTGCAGGATACAGCCTTGCCGCACCAATCGAACTTACCGATGACGATAAACTCCGCTATCTTTTTGATGTCAATTATTTTGGTGCGGTGACTTTTTGTAAGACCTTAATTCCGTCAATGCGAGAGGCACGAAACGGTCGGCTTGTCCTTATCGGCTCTATGGCAGGGCAGTTGCCTGTGCCTTTTTTGAGCGCATATTGCGGAACAAAAGCCGCTGTAGGTAGTCTAGCGCAAGGAATAAGTCAAGAACTTGAGGATTACGGCATACGGTGTACTTGTGTTATGCCGGGCGGCACGGCAACGGAGTTTACAGCACGGCGAGACAAGCTCAATTGCCACGATACCGAATATAACGAGGCTTACTGTAAGGCTCTTGCTAATATAGGTGTAACCGAAGCAAAAGGAATGGACGCAAAAAAAGTCGCCGATTTGATAGTCCGTAACCTTACCAAAAAAGCTCCTCCCCTCTTTTTGCCCGTAGGAGTGGCTAATACATTGACTAGTGCAGTAGCAAAGTTTGTCCCCCAAGAATTGGTCAGTATGTATATGAGCTCGACATTTATAAATTAAGTAAAAAGTAAAAGGTAAGAAGTAAAAAGTGTTGATTTAGGGTGCTAATCGTATCCTCGACCGCCCCTACGACTTAATTTCAAAGCCCCGTCCAAATCACGAACGGGGCTTTGTTTATTTTTTGTAATATGGTGTTTGGTCATCTGTCAATCCTAATAAATAATCTGTTGACACTTCAAAATATTGGGCTATCTTAACAACACGCTCGGATGTTGGACTACTTCGACCGCTTTTCCAATCTCCGATATGCCCCATCGAAACCCCTATATCTTTTGCTAGACGATATGGAGTTATTCCTTTTTGTTCAATTAGCTTAAATATCTTTTCGTTTATCGTCATAGCTTTTTCCATTGTAAAAAAATAATTGGCATTTATATCGTAAATACGCTATAAATCGCTTGACATATATCGTGATTACGATATATAATATATATATAGTTGATTTAATGTCGGCTAAAATTTTGCAATGCTAATCGTATACGGCAAGCACAACTTTTATTATACCATAAAGACACAACAAAAATCAACAAACTAAAGACAAGGTACGGCAAATTTATTTGCTCAATTTTCCCGTGCTTTTTTGGAGGTACCCTATGACTAACAAAACTTGTTGCTTGTTCGGTCAAGCAAAAATCAGTATACCAAAGCAAGCTAAATTATCTAAGTTGCTGTATGACCAACTTGAAACACTAATCAAAGACGGTTATACCAATTTTAGTTTTGATTGCAAAGGTGACTTTAGTTTGGTTGTAGCAATGACTGTATCTAAGTTAAAAAACACTTATCCGTTTATCAAAATGATATACCACCAAATCTACGATAATGAGGATACCAACTTGTTAGAATATGGTTATGATAAGATTATACCACCTTTTGATAATATCCCCGAAACTGACACCCTATCCTATCGTAATCACTCTATGGTCGACAATTCTGACTATTGTATTTTTTATTTCAACACTAGACCAAGTAGCACCAACAAAAAAACACTACGCTTTGCAAAAAATCTTGGCAAACCTTATGTCAATCTTTATGACCTAATTTGAAGTTGGAATCCCAATCATTGAAAAGCAAGCGCCCGAATGTTTCTGTCCTTGTCGTTCTCTTGCTCCGTCTACCAACAACACCCCGTCACGCAAGCGTACCACCCCTCTATAAAGAGGGGAATTTTTTTACGGACAAGGAAATTTTAATGGTTTGACATTGGCACAATAATTCCCCTCTTTATAGAGGGGTGGCACGCTTGCGTGACGGGGTGTTGTTGGTAGTAGGACGAGTAGACATAAGGATATTGCTATTCGGTCGGTCGAGGACGCCCGCCCCTACGACAATTACTAAGTCCGCACTTTTTACTTCTTACCTTTTACTTATTACTTAATATCCCTAGCTGTACATCCTATCGTACCACATATCCAAATTACGGACGGCACGGCGGCGGAAAAGTATTGCCATTGTTATTACGATAGCGTAGATTATTGCCCACGATACTATGGTGGCGATTACTCTTGCTATTATGATACCGTTACTTGCAGGGAGTGCAAATGGCAGTAGCCAACTAATCAAAATATACGGCACTGCAAAAATAACCAAAAGCACTGCACTGATTCCCATTCCAGTAAAATACGGTATGAGGACATTTTTGGAATTTTTGACAGCGGATGTGGGATTAGTCCAGTTAAGTTTTGGGTCAGAAAGGTCAAAGCTAGAAGCAAAGTGGACATGAGCATAGGAGTATATGGCAACAAATCCGCTCATTAGGAGGAAGTGATACCATACTGACGGGAAAAATACGATAGCAAAAATAACTGTGCTTGCTGACGAAATCATAGACATAAGATAATAAATGCGGACTTTGGCATCAAATTGTGTCTTGTACGATACGGGGATTATTTTTGCATAGTAATATTTTTTGCCCTCACGACTGATTATTGTACTTGCACCGTTATTGAGGTTGACCCCTAATATAGTTACTATAAACATAACAACTAAGGGCAAGGTTATCCTTAGGGCGATACTTTCGATATTGGATATTGGGTCTGTGCCCGCTACAAAGAGTCCACGCATTCCGAATAGTAATGAGAGCGACATAATTGGGGTGATTACCGCACCTGCAAGGCACTGAAAAGCAAAAGACGGTGTGCGGAGCATCTCACGAAATTCCCGCTTAGTCAATGCTTTTTTTGCTGAGTTGACCTTATCCTTGCTTTTGAGGCTACGAGTGTTGCCATTACCTTCGAGTTGTGCCGCCGCACCTTTTTGGTATATTGCACCGCTGATAAAACCGGCAATGGTAACAATAAATGCTGTAGGCAGGATAACACAAATAATATTGACGACAACTCCCTCAAAACCGCTAAGACCCCATAGACCTTGACCTGTACCCAGAGCGACCAGTGCATATACGGGGAGCAAAATATATCTGACCACGCCCAGTCCGCCTGCCATAGCATTCACCATATAGGCTGTTATTTGGTTGAAGTCAATGAAATAACCGCTGTCACCGCCGTCGCTTGTGCTGACCAATCCTATCACCATAGAGTAGCCGAGCATTATCAATCCAAAAAACAAAATAACAACAATTGAGGTCACCGCACCCCTTGCCTTAAAAAACGAAATAATGTACATAGCAGGGAGTGACAATATAGCTGCAACCAAGAGGATAAGAAGCGGAGCGGTTAGTAAGCCCAGTATGGAAAAAATGTAGAACAGCGGTCCCATTGTTACTCCGCCCACGGTAGCCCCTATCCCTGCGGCGATTATCATAGGCAAAGCGATTATGGTGGCGAATATAAGTTCTACAAGATAGACAACGGTCAGCTTGGCAAAAAAGACTGTACTGCCCTGCACAGGCAAGTAAGCAAAAAATTCCGAATCCCTAGCAAAATACAAGGTAGAAACAAGTGCGATAAGTCCTAAAACTAAGACCGGACCCGCCGCCGTAAGCAGAAAAAATGTGACCAGCTCCGCCATCATTCCTGCCTCACCGAAACCGTATCCTAACACAAACGAAAACGGTGCAAAAAAGAACGCCGTAAGCGCAACATACGCAACACCAAGTATAGCATAAGCTATCCATAAATAATTGCGTTTTTTGCCGTTGCTGCGGTCAGGACGAAGCCCGTGCCGTAACATTAGTTTGAGTAGTAGTAGGTAGTTTTTCATAATATTTTTACTCAAATATTATGAAGTAAAAGGTAAGAAGTAAAAAGTGCGGACTTAGTGTTTGGTCTATAAATAAATCACTCGTCAACACTTTTTACTTCTTACCTTTTTACTTCAATTTTTTGTTAGTTCCAAAAATACTTCTTCAAGCGTCTTGCCCTGACTTTTGGCGATTTGGTCAGGAGTTCCGATAGCCGCTAACTTGCCTTTGACTATAATACCTACCCTGTCGCAAAGTTTTTCGGCGACTTCAAGTATATGCGTACTAAAAAACACCGTATTGCCCCTATCGCAGTGTAGTCGCATAAGGGACTTGAGTTCAAAAGCTGATTGGGGGTCTAATCCTGTAAGCGGTTCGTCAAGAACCCACAGCTTAGGACTGTGGACAAGTGCCCCGATTACGCTGATTTTTTGTTTCATTCCGTGAGAATAGGTTTTGATTTGGCTGTTGTATGCATCCGTTAGTCCAAACTTATCCACCATCTCTTTGACCAGCTCCCGCTCATCCTTACCTACCCCAAAAACATCTGCCAAAAAATTGACATACTCCCTGCCCGAAAGTTTGTCATAAATAACATGGTTATCCGAAACATATCCTATATTTTGCTTTGCGGAGGTGGGATTTTTTTTGACATCAATCCCGTCAATAGTTATTTGCCCCTCGTCAAAAGGCAAAATCCCCGTAAGAGCCTTAATAGTCGTGGTCTTACCTGCCCCATTAGGTCCCAAAAACCCAAATATCTCACCCTTTTGCAAGGTAAGACTTAATCCATCAACCGCTTTAACGGCATTATTAGCATAAGATTTTGTTAGATTAGTTATGTTTAACATATAACTCCTAAATGGGTAACGAATAGCTAATAACGAATAATGTCGGACGAATACTATAATATAATTACTCATCAACCGTTATTCGTTTTTTCAAAATAGTTTCTTCCCTGTAATTCCTTTGGCATATACTCTTGCTCTACATAGTTACCTTCGTAAGCGTGCGGATACTTGTAGGGTGCACCGTCATCGTCGGGAGTCTTGTAATTACGGTCTCTTAGATATGTGGGAACATTATTATTAGCGGTGGATTGTGCATCCTTGATAGCCTCACCCATTGCGACAACTACGGCATTTGACTTAGGAGCTTTTGCTATATAAATAATTGCGTGACATAAAGCTAACCTGCCCTCTGGCATACCTAAGTTACGCACGGCATCAAAAGCGGCGGTCGCCATAAGAAGTGCATTACTGTCTGCCATTCCTACATCCTCAGATGCGTGGGCAACTACTCTTCTTGCAACTACCAAAGGGTCGCAACCGCTCTCAATAAGACGCATTCCCCAATATAATGAGGCTGTAGGGTCTGTTCCTCTTAAAGACTTACATAATGCCGACAACATATCGTAATACAAACTCTCATCTACGCTTATTGTCTTAGACTGCATACTTTCGGAGGCGATTTTTTTATCTATTATTATTTTGCCGTTTTTGTTCGCAGGAGTTGTTAGTGCGGCAAGTTCCAGCCCGTTAAGAGCATTACGCATATCACCGCTAGCCGCAAATGCAAATTGTGTAAGCGCATCGGGTGTAAGTTCTACTCCTAATGAGCCTATTCCGTTTTCTGTATCTGCCGCCGCTCTTTTTAATCCCTCGATAACATCGGCATCCGATAGCGGTTGAAGCTGAAATATTCTGCATCTTGATACTATGGCGGGAGTTAATGCGGCATAAGGGTTTTCGGTTGTTGTACCTAATAATATAATCAAACCTTCTTCTATTGCCGCAAGAACACTATCTGATTGTGCTTTACTCCATCTATGACACTCGTCTAATATAAGATAAGTGCTTTTTTTGTAC
>WQVM01000032.1 GCA_009783985.1 Bacillota bacterium
AAATCAGCTTTTCTCTTAATTTTTTTTACATAAATGGCGGGGACATTTCCTTGTGTATTTTGAGATGACGGAGACAATTGTCAAATCCATCAATATGGGTCCATAAGGTATCTAATAACGGATACCATAGCAGAAATTCCGAGTACTAACCAAACAATGTTGAAGAAATCAAAGTCCCCTGTTGCAAAACTCATAAAAATCATTAACAATCGCTCAAGCACATAGACGATAAGAGCAATCAGTAGCAAAATCGCAACGACAAAATTTCCTTTTGCAATAAAAATACCACCTAGTACCAAAAACGAAACAGCCAAAATCACCATAATAATAGCCTGCACCATAATAGCTGGCTCGATCAATGAATGTCTCCTAACAAGTGGCAACACAAACGCTCCGATTAGCGTAAATATGCCCACCATTATCGCAAATCCACCCGCACTATTGCGCAGTTTTTTTCCGCGACTATCACTCTCATCATCCTCAACATTGGCTTGCGGAACAAGCTGTGACGGCTCGCCCTGTTGCGAATATCCTTGCTGTGGTATAGGCTGAATATTGTCCATCAGATTTAGCTCTTCTTTGCAATTAGGACAAGTTGACACCATTTGACTCTCAATCCCACAGTTAATACAAATCATTTTGATTACTCCCAAAATAAGTTTTGTGTATCAACACATTATATACCAAACAAAATCATTTGTCAAGACATTTGGGGCAAAAAAAGGACCGGGTAGTTTTTTGTAGTCTACCCTGTCCTTTTTTTGTTATTAGATTTTTTCGCCGTAGTAGGCTTTTTTGTAGATTTCCTCCAAGTCTTTGACAAGAGGATATCTTGGGTTGGCTGGGGTGCATTGGTCGTCAAATGCTTTTTCAGCGAGTGCGGGTACTTTGGCGAAAAATTCTTTTTCGTCTATACCGCACTCTTTGATACTTGCAGGAATACCTAAATCTTTTGACAGCTTTTGAACGGCGGCAATAAGCGCACTTACCTTCTCCGCTGTGGTTTTGCCGCCTAGTCCGAGATGACGGGCGATTTCGGCATATCTGACATCGGCAAGATGTTGCTCATATGCAGGGAATGCCGGATACTTGTCAGGTTTTTGGCTATTGTATGCAATGACATACGGAAGCAAAATAGCATTGGCTCTACCGTGCGGGATTCCGAACTCTCCGCCTATTTTGTGTGCTAAGCTATGGTTGATACCCAAGAAAGCATTAGTAAATGCCATACCTGCAATAGCCGAAGCATTATGCACTTTTTCGCGAGAGATTTTGTCGCCGTCCTTGTAACTCTTAGGCAAATAATCAAATACAAGCTCAATAGCTTTCATTGCAAGTCCGTTAGTGTAGTCGCTTGCAAGTATTGCCACATAAGCCTCAATAGCGTGCGTAAGCACATCCATACCTGTATCGGCAACAATTCCCTTAGGCATAGTCGCAACAAATTGCGGGTCTACGATAGCCACATCGGGAGTAAGCTCATAGTCGGCTAGCGGATATTTGACATTATTATTTTTCTTATCGGTAATTACGCTAAAAGAAGTAATTTCTGACCCTGTGCCGCTGGTGGTCGGTATTGCCACAAATTGTGTTTTGACGCCAAGATTAGGATACCTGACAGCACGCTTACGGATGTCCATAAATTTAAGACGCAATCCGTCAAAGTCAGCATCGGGATGCTCGTAGAATAACCACATTCCTTTTGCAGCATCTATCGGAGAACCTCCGCCTAATGATATAATAACATCAGGCTTAAACGCATTCATTCGTTCGACACCCTTTTGAATAGTCTCTACAGACGGATCCGGCTCAACATCACTGAAAACTTCGCAATGCACATAAGATTCACGCTTACGGAGATAGTATAACACTTTGTCAACATAACCCAATTGCTTGATAACAGGGTCAGTAACAATGAAAGCCCGTGTGATATTAGGCATTTTTTCTAGGTACTGCACACTGCCTTCTTTGAAGTAGATGCGAGGCGGTATTTTGAACCACTGCATATTATTTCTCCTTTGTGAAACTCTTTTTTTGTTGATAAGATTTACTGCACTAACATTTTGCATTGTTGAGTTGCGTCCGTACGAACCGCAACCGAGAGTAAGTGATGGTGTGCCTGTATTGTATAAGTCGCCTATCGCACCTTGAGATGACGGACTGTTAAGAACAACACGACCTACTTTCATCTCCATTCCGAACTGCTCACAAAGTTTTTCGTCATTACTGTGCATAACAGCCGAATGTCCTTGACCTCCGAGCGCCAGCATTCTCTTACAGTAGTCAAAACCTTGTTTAGCGTCCTTAACAGTAAAGTAAGCAAGTATAGGCATTAAAGTTTCTAGGCTGAGCGGATATTCTAGGCTCGGTTCGGGAAGTCTTGTCAGAAGTATCTTAGTCTTAGGAGGCACTTTGATTCCGGCTTGCCCAGCAATCCATTCGGCACTCTGTCCTACAGGTTTGCTGTTGACAGCCATTTTTTCTTTGATGATTACATAGTCTTCGATTTTTTTGATTTCGGTAGGACTAAGGAAGTAGCAGTTATGCTCGGTCATATATTTTTCGAACTCATCCGCAACCGCCTCATCTACAATAGCCGCTTGTTCGGATGCACAAATCATACCGTTATCAAAAGTCTTAGAGAGCATAATATCGGTACACGCACGAGCTATATCAACATCTTTGTTGACATAACAAGGTACATTACCCGGTCCTACACCAAGAGCAGGCTTACCAGCACTATATGCAGACTTAACCATTCCCGCACCGCCCGTGGCAAGTATAAGCGAAACTCCAGGATGATGCATTATGCCGTTGGTAGCGTCAAGCGACGGTGTCTCAATCCACTGAATACAATTCTTAGGAGCACCTGCTTTGATAGCGGCATCTCTCACAATTCTTGCAGCCTCTGCACTACATTTTTGAGCAGACGGATGAAACGCAAATATAATAGGATTACGAGACTTAACGCTGATTATCGACTTAAACATCGTAGTCGATGTAGGATTAGTTACAGGAGTAACACCTGCTACAACACCTACAGGCTCGGCGACTTCAATATACCCCTCATTTTCGTTGCGATTTACTATGCCAACAGTCTTAATCCTTTTGATACTGTTATGAATATACTCGGTGGCAAAAATGTTTTTGATAACCTTATCTTCCATTACGCCACGACCTGTCTCTTCTACCGCCATTTTGGCAAGCGGAAGATTAGCGTCCACACCCGCAACAGTCATCGCATGAACAGCCTTATCTACATCTTCTTGAGATAGAGCCATATACTCGTCAAGTGCAACTAAGGCTTTGCCGACAAGAGCGTCGATTTCTTTTTTCCAATTGCTCCCTGCTGATGCCGAAACACCTGTTGCCATAGGCATCGGACAAGCGGCAGGCTTTGCTTGCTTTGCGGCAATGTCACCTATCTTAACTGATTTTTCTGTAGTGCTTTTTTTTGATTTGGTAGGCATAAAAATTATCTTTCCTCCGAAGTAAGTATGTATACTTATAACTATAGTATACGCAAATTTATTGTTTTTGTCTCACAAGTATATCAAATTCGTCATTTTTTTGCAACTGTCTAATATGGACAAAAAAAAATAAATGCCACAATGTCTGTGTCATTTATTTGTAATTTTGAGTTTTTTATCGCTTAAACATAACTATGCTAAGACTTAATAACCCAAGTCCAATCAATCCAAATGTTAATATCGAAGAAATTCCGCAACCGTTGCCGCATCTACTTGGTGGTGGCTCTTCTAATGTTTGAGAACCACCTGAAGTCATAGCCCCTCGTCCTGCAGATGGTAGTGATGCTATGTCGGTTTTTGTCGCTCTAAATCTCGCCTGTACACTAAATGATGTGTTAGCCTCAAGGTCATCAAATCTCGGTTCTGTTGACCATTCTCTTTCGGTTCTACCATCGTTTCTAAGCAATCGCCATTCTAAGATGTTTTCGTAACCGCTAGGTACTCTTACTTGTATATAATGCCTACCCACTCTATAGATAGACGGTTGTAGTGGCGGCATTCTTATTGTTATCGTTACAAAACGACTATTGTCATCTGCAACACGCATTGCAACTACAAATGTTGCTCCTGACTCTATTTTCTCATTTGCAAGTCTATTACTCTCTTGCCAATCTATAATAGGCTCTTCATCCATTCCGCCCCTAGGAAACAGTGCAAATTCCATATCGTAATCATCATAAATATCGGGAGCTATTACTATAATTGTCGTGCCACTTATGGTGATAGTGGGTGCGGTCATCTCTGACTCATCACTTGCGCTAGCAGTATAAACATTGCACGCTATCACAAATATCATCGCCATAGCAATGAGGACCATTATAGAAATTTTTGATGTTCTTATTCTCATAATTTTTGTATGTATTACTATCCTCAACCAACATTTCACTAACGCTAGATTTTCTCAAAAAAACTAAGTCACTAAAAGATGAGACCGCTCAAAAACGGCACAGAGTGACCAAAAGCGTGGTCTTTGAGACAGAGATAGACCTTTGGGGTCATCTCAAGCGAAAAGTTCCGATTTTGGGTCGCTATCCGCCGATTTTTCAGCGAGTCTCATTTATTCTTTTTAATGTATTCTTTGCTACCCAACCTCTCAATCTCTTTGCACTTACCCTCGACCATATTCTCAAGTTCTTTTTTGTACTTAGCCACTTTATCAAAATACCCCTTATCGCTTGTACCCAAAATAGACACAGCCATAATGCCTGCATTTTTTGCACCGCCGATTGCCATTGTCGCCACAGGAATACCCGGCGGCATTTGAACAATCGAATATAACGAATCAATTCCGCTAAGGCTAGCCGACTTAATCGGTACTCCGATAACAGGTAGCGGTGTTACACTTGCAACCATTCCGGGGAGATGAGCCGCTCCGCCCGCTCCAGCAATAATAACCCGTATGCCTCTATCATACGCTGTCTTAGCATATTCTATAAGTTTGTACGGTGTACGGTGTGCACTGACAATGGTCGTCTCATACGCAACTCCGCAACTATCCAAAAAATCAATCGCCTCTTGCATACAAGGCAAATCACTATCACTGCCGTATATAACGGCTACAATCGGTTTGTTAGTTTTTTCTTTAGCCATTTTTGCTCCTTACTGTAGTTTCTACATTCACCTTATCTAGCTTGCCCCATACATCTTTTACGCTCTTTCCTGTCATAGTCATATGCCCCATTTTGCGGCCTTCTTTGACTTCGTTTTTACCGTATATGTGGACATTGACGCCTGAGATTTTGTAGGCTTGTTCGATACCTGTGTATGCTACTACTCCGTCTTGTCCGTCACCGCCAATAATGTTTTTCATTATAGACGCCCCGACTACCATCTCCGTACTGCCAAGCCCAAGACCTGCTATTGCTCTTATATGATTTTCGAATTGACTTGTCCGTACCGCCTCTATCGTGTAATGCCCTGTGTTATGGACTCTGGGAGCAACCTCATTGACCATTACCTCGCCGCGTTTTTCGTTAACAAACAACTCCGCACAAAAAGTCCCCACACCGCCAAAACACTCCATAACTTGCTTGGCTATATCCATTATCTTACCGACTATCTTTTTGCTTACAGCCGCAGGAACAACTGTCGTATCCAAAATACTGTTTTTGTGGACATTCTCTGCAATCGGATAAATAACACATTCGCCGTCCTGCCCTCTTGTCGCAATTACGCTGACTTCTTTTTCAAAGTGGGCAAGCTCCTCTATCATTAGGCGGTCAGAAGTATCTTGCTTGGCGCCTTTGCCTATAAGCCTCTCATATCCCTTAGCGATATCCGCCCTGTCACGCACCATATAATTGCCTTTGCCGTCATATCCGTCTCTGCGGCTTTTAAGAAAAAACGGTTTTTGAGTGCGGTCATAATACGCATATAAGTCATCAATATTTTTTGCCGCCTCAAATTTAGGCACGGCAATTCCAGCCTTACTTAGAGCCTCTTTTTGCCACAGCTTGTCCTGTATTACTTTGAGACTGGCAACAGACGGATATATTGTGTGTCCACGCTTAACAAGTTCCTCAAGATGTGCTACATTGATATGCTCAAATTCGTAAGTGATGACATCGCTCTTTTTGGCAAGTTCCAAATATCCGTCCAAATCGTCAAAGCCCTTGACAATATGCTCGTCCGATATAGCGTGACACGGACAATCCTTAGCTGGGTCTAATACCGCTATCCTAAAACCCAACCTCTTAGCATCAAGAATCATCATCTTACCTAGCTGCCCGCCGCCTACTATACCTATTGTCTTAATATTGTTTATCATTTGTATATTATAACACTTTTTACTTATGTTAGCAACAAAAAAAGTATCCTTAAAAAAATTCACCCTACTAGAGGTAATTAGTCAAATAAAAAATTGAATGATAACTCCAAAGTATAAAATTGTAGAGGCGGGCATCGACCACCCGAATAGCACAATAAAATATAAATGCTAAAAGTATTCGGGCGGTCGATGCCCGCCCTTACGACTTGATTTTTCGACTACTATACAAAACGGCTTTTGCCGACAATTTCCCAATCAAAACAATCCGCTGATACGACCTTCCCCGTCCACATCAATAAGTTCGGCGGCGGGTTTTTTGGGAAGTCCGGGCATAGTCATTATATCGCCTGTAAGAGCAACAACAAAGCCCGCACCCGACGAGACCTTAATATTTCTGACCGTTATCTTAAAGTCTTTGGGTGCGCCCAAAAGATTAGGATTATCGCTAAAGGAGTATTGTGTTTTGGCGATACATACAGGCAAATGTTTAAGACCCATCTCTTCTAATTTTTTGATTTGAGCAAGTGCATTAGGCTCAAAATTTACACCGTCAGCTCCGTATATTTTTGTAGCTACGGCTGTTATTTTGCTCTTAATACTTGCACTATCTGTATAAGTATACTTGTGTTTGGGACGCTTATTTGCCTCTGCAAGCCTTATAACCTCTTTTGCAAGCTCTATTCCGCCTTCTCCGCCTTTTGCCCACACATCAGATAGTGCCACGCTCACACCGTGCTTACGACACTCGTCCGCAACAGCTTTTAGCTCCTCGTCCGTATCGGTAGCAAAGCGATTGATTGCAACTACCGCAGGAATTCCGAACACCTTAGTAATATTATCAATATGCCGCATAAGATTAGGAAATCCTGTTCCGCCATGATATTTGAGGGCGCGGATTGTAGCGACAATTACAACCGCATTAGGACTTAAACCTGCGGTGCGGCACTTAATATCAAGAAATTTCTCTGCCCCCAAATCAGCTCCGAATCCCGCCTCGGTTACCGTATATTCGCTAAGTCTCATAGCCGTCTTTGTAGCTACGATTGTATTACAACCGTGCGCTATATTGGCAAAAGGTCCTCCGTGTACAAATGCGGGCGTTCCCTCAAGTGTCTGAACAAGATTAGGCTTGATAGCATCTTTAAGGAGAGCGGTCATTGCCCCGTGCGCATTAAGTTGTTCTGCGGTTACAGGATTACCGTCTGTATTGTATCCGGCAATAATTTGACCAAGCCTAACTTTGAGGTCGCTTATATCCTCCGCCATACAAAGAGTTGCCATAACCTCCGACGCCGCCGTTATATCAAAGCCGTCATCTCTGCTAACGGCTAGCTTACCTGTGCCGAGAATATTACGGAGTTGACGGTCGTTATGATCCATACAACGCCGCCAAGTGATTTTGTTAAGGTCAATATTAAGGTCGTTGCCTTGATGAATATGATTATCCAGCATAGCGGCAAGCAAATTATTTGCCGCCGTGATTGCGTGTAAATCACCGCAGAAATGCAGATTGATGTCCTCCATAGGAATCACCTGTGCATAACCGCCGCCCGCTGCGCCGCCCTTAACACCGAATACAGGTCCTAAGCTAGGCTCTCTAAGCGCAAGTACAGTCTTCTTACCCAGACGGCTAAGTGCGTCCCCAAGTCCAACCGTAGTGGTTGTCTTGCCCTCACCGGCAGGAGTCGGCGAAATAGCCGTAACCAAAATCAGCTTGCCTTTCTTACCTTTCTTGCTCAAAAAAGCCGTATCGACTTTAGCTTTATACTGCCCGTAATGCTCAAGCGCACTCTTAGGCACACGGATTTTTGCCGCGATTTTGTTAACCTCTTGCGGCTTAACGCTTTGCGCTATCTCAATATCTGTTTTGTATTCCGCCATTTTTTCAACTCCTTATTTGCTAAAGTAAAAAGTAAGAGGTAAAAAGTAAAAAGTGTTGACGAGAAGTAATATATAGGGTCTAATTAAAAACACCAAGTCCGCACTTTTTACTTTTTACCTTATACTTCTTACCTTTTACTTCTTACTTCAATTTGATATTTTTCCATATCTACTCTGCCGTCAGACAAAAATTCCACTCCCTCGGCTTTGAGCATTTCGATTTGTATATTTTGTCCGCCAAAAGCAAAAGCGGCACTTGTCCGTCCGTCTTTTGTAACTACCCTATGACACGGGATATTATTTTGGTCAGGGTTACCGTGTAATGCCCAGCCTACTTGCCTTGCCGCTCTCGGATTGCCAGCAAGTCTGGCAACCTGTCCGTAAGATGCGACTTTTCCATAAGGAATACTTTTTACTACACTGTAGATGTCGTTAAATAACGCCATAGCCTATTCCTATCCTCGTCTTTTGCATAATCTATACCTATGCGCGGTGTGGTAATATATTTCGGAATATATCCGTCATCTTCCAGCCAAATATCGCTACCTGTAGTCAAGTTAATCCCATTATGACTACGGTCAATTTGCAAAAACTTTGTTACCCGTCCTGGTCCTGACGCTTGCTCAATACCTCTGATTAAAACCGCTTGCGGATTACCTTCCGCCCCCGTTACAATATTAAGTAAATTATGTATTCCGTAACAGAGGTAAACATAAGTTACTCCGCCCTTACTGTACATTATATCGGTTCTGTTTGTCCGTCCTTTGTGCGCATGACACGCCGAATCTTCTTCACCCAAATAACATTCTGTCTCGGTTATGCGGCATCTTATCTCTTGCCCGTTATCTAACCGCCGCACTAATATCTTGCCTAACAATAACGGTGCAAGAATATCCGCATCTTGCAAATAAAATTTTTTGTCTATTGCCATTTATGCTTTTTCTTTGAATTTTGCCAACAATTCTGCTCTAGCTTTTTTTGCTATTCTGCAACCATTGACTTGCATCATACCTAAAAGTCTAAAAGCGTTATTTTTGCCTTGTGTTTGTAATGCAGATTTATAATACCAGTTGACTGCCTCCTGAGTGTTGGGTGTCGCTCCAATACCTGTTCTGTACATTTCGCCTAATTCTAATTGTGCCAAATCGCAACCGCCGTGTGCCTTTTGCTTTATTCTCTCAAAGGAAAAACTATCTCCTCCCATAGCCGAAATCACTTCTAATTCTCTTGCCTTAAACTCTGCAAATTCTTTTTGAGTAGTTTCATCTTTTTTTTCAATACCTCGCTCCATATCCGCTAAATCATCTTGTCGCTCTTTTATTCTAATTTTTGCCAAAGCCTCTCTCGCCTCGTCATTCTTTGGCGATATTCTCTTAGCTTTTTTTTGCAAACTTTGTTTTTCTCGCAAAGCCAGTCTTTCGTGTTCTGCATTTGCAAGATGAAGCGGATAAGAAAATGTTTTATTAAACAACACCTTTATAGTTCTTGGTTCGCCTTTACCCTCTTTCATAGCGTCAAAAAGTGTTTTTCTAGCCTTTTCATTTCTTATACCAAATAACGAGCGAAAATCATCAACTTTTATAGAGATAGTATTTTTTTGTATTGAACCGAATTCGTTTGTAAATTCATAAGTAATTACAACAAATATTTGTTTTTGCCACCCTCGTTCCCCTGCTCTAATATTTCTAATTTGCTCAACAACTTTCAAAACATTTGCGTCCGCAACTAATAAGTCATCTTTGTTTTTTAGAACTTTTTTAAGCATTCGCCCCTTTGCGGTTACAAAAAAAGCTGCTACGACAAATCCGATTAGTATAATTCCAAAAACAGCCGTTACTACAATCATAACTGCTGTAAATTCCCATTGCTGTGTAAAAAAGACAATTAGCCATATAGGAATTGTAATGACAGCACCGAATATCAACAGCACAATAATTGCTAGCTTGGTGTATGCACTGCCAAGCATTATTTTGCCATGCTGTTCTTCGCTAAATTTTTCTATACTTGTCTGCAATTCTTAATTCCTTACTCCTAATTCCTAATTGAATAGTGTTTTTTCGACTAATCTGCGGACAGCTTTTATCCCGCCGCGCTTATCAACATAAATAGCACCTATAACCGCCTCATACAAGTCGGATTTCATTTTATCCGATACCGTTTGTTTATCCACTAAACGCAAGTATTTTGCAATATCCAATCGGTCAATTATTGCGGCATGTGTTTCAAACCTCTCGTAATCTTGCCGCTCTTCGGTCATTTGTCCGGCTGTCTTTTTACCTGACATATAAAGCTTATGCGTCAAAATATATTTGAGAATACCGTCTCCCAAAAACTCCAATCTGTCGCCGCTCTCAACCCTTGCCCCGCTATTTTGGTTTTTGTTCTGATTGGCAAAAGCCGGCGTAGTAAAAGCCGTCTCCAAAAGACGCTTGTTACCAAACTTAAAACCTATAGCTGTTTCAATTTCCTTGATTTCGTTGATATCCATTATTTTTCGCTAGGTTGCATTGCTACGGAAATTTTATTTACTACATCATTTTTGTGCATCTTTGTTATTTGTCGTATAATAACTTGTACCGCCAAACTACTGCATGAACCGTGTGCCTTAACTAATATTTTTTTGAGTCCCAAAAGCGATGCGCCGCCAAAACTGTGATAATTCATTTTTCTTTTAAGACGCTTAATTCCTCTCATAACCATTATAGCGCCAAGTTTGCCGCGAATACCCGAAAAGACATCATTTTTAAGAATACCCGAAACAAGTTTTCCTGTCCCTTCTACACCTTTGAGCAGTACATTACCGCTAAACCCGTCGGCAACGATGATATCAAAGTCACCCGACATAGTATCCCGTGCTTCCATATTGCCTACAAAGTTAATAGTATTGTCAGCCTTAAGTATCTCAAAAGCACCGTGTGTAAGTTCATCACCTTTTTTGTCCTCGGTACCTACGCTCAAAAGACCCACACGCGGATTTTCCACACCGTAAACCCCGTTCATATAAATACTTGCCATTCGTGCGAATTGACCTAGATATACAGGGATACAATCAACATTAGCACCTATATCGGCGATTGCTACGCCTTGTCCCTCGTTAGCAGTCGGAAGAATACCGCAAAGTGTAGGTCGTGAAACACCTTTGATTCGTCCGATTTTGAAAACTCCGCCCGCAAGAATTGCACCTGTGTTACCTGAACTAAACATTCCCGCATAGTCATCACTGCTTGTAAGTAAGTCAAATGCTTTAACTAAAGAACTTTCTTTTTTGTTTTTAATCGCAGCTACGGGTGCATCGTCATTAGTAATTGTGTCCCGAGCGTGCAAAATTATAAGCCGCCCCTCGCTAATCAGCGGAAGTGTTTTTTTAGCTGTGCGCTTATCATTAGCGATAAGCTCCTTAATTCTATGCTCGTCACCTGTTATAGTAATTTTGAGTTCGGTATCTTCTAATAATGCAAGAGTTACGCCGTACAAAATTTCCTGCGGCTTATCTCCTCCGAATACATCTGCTATAATATGCATAATTGGGTCTCCTTATTGTAACGCATAATGCAAAACGCATAACGCATAATGATTGACGAGTATTTCAATGCTCAGTGCTCAATGTCGGATAAGAAGTAATCTCGTGCATTATGTCATTAAAACACTTGCCAACCATTATGCGTTTTGCGTTATGCGTTATGCGTTATGCGTTATCATCATTGTTATTATTGTCGTTGTTCTGCACTTCTTTTTCCGCTGTATTTAGTACATGGCGGTTTTTTACTAAGTAGCTTATTCCGCTAATCAAAGTCATTGCTGTCGCACCGCCAAGCAAAATTATACCGAATACTTCTATAGCTTCGGCACTTTCGGGTATGAATGCAACAATGTCAACCATCGGTATAAGCACTAATAACGCCAGCATTTGCAGTACAGTTTTGACTTTGCCTAACTTATCTGCGGCAAGTGTCAGATTTTTGCTTGCCGCTATTATCCTAAAGGTCGATATGGCAAGTTCACGGCTAAGTATAATTATCGTAAATACGGCAATGGTGACTTGAAACTCAATGGGGCTTGCAACGATTGCTATAAGCGCACTCATTACAAGAAACTTATCAGCTATCGGGTCTAAAAATTTGCCTAAATCGGTAATCTGGTTAAGCCGTCTTGCCAAAAAACCGTCAACCCAATCAGTAAGTGCAGCAACCGCAAAAATAATTGCCGCTATCAATCTATTATAAGGTATAACATCGTCCAAAAAGAATACCGCTACAAATATAGGGATTAGCGCAATTCTTGCTACTGTAATTTTGGTAGGAATGTTCATAATAAATAGAAGTAAAAGGTAAAAAGTAAAAGGTAAAAAGTGTTGACGAGGCATTATTAAACTAGTATACTAACAAGTCCGCACTTTTTACTTTTTACTTCTTACTTTTTACTTTACTTCTCCTATAAGGTCATATCCGTCTACGCCTGTTATCTTAATATCCACATCACTTCCGACATCGGCAAACTTAGTTTTGAAATAAATTACGCTGTCTATCTCAGGGGCACTAAAAAGCGGTCTTGCTACAAACATATTGCGGTCATAGTCTATATCCTCATAAATCGCTCGTACTGTTTTGCCTACAAATTGCTTGTTTAGATTTGCCGCAATATCCGCTTGAATTGTGGCAATCGCATTAAATCGTTCGTCTTTTGCCGATTGAGACACCTGTTCTTTAAGTTTATAACTTGGGGTATCTTCTTCTCTGCTGTAAGCAAAAAATCCTAAATGCCGTATTTTTGCCCACTTAATAAAGTCTGTTAGTTCTTGGAATTCTTTTTCCGTCTCACCCGGGAAGCCCACCATCAGAGTCGAACGCAAGGTGATATCGGGTATTTTTTTGTATAATGTTTCGACAAGTTGTCTTAAATCTTTTTTACTGCCACGCCGTCCCATACCTTTGAGAATTTTGTCACTGATATGTTGCATAGGAATATCCAAATATTTGACTACTTTTGGATTGCCAGCAATTGTGTCAATAAGTCTATCGTCAATAACATCAGGGTAGCAATACATCAAACGGATATAGTCTATTCCGTCAATTTGACTGATTTTGTCTATAAGGTCACATAGGGGCTTAGTCCCCTCATCTGTTCCGAACAAATCTACTCCGTACCGTGTGACATCTTGCGCTATAAAGATAAGTTCTCTCACACCGCCTTTCGCAAGTCCCTTAGCTTCGGCTATAAGCGACTCCGAAGACACACTCTTGTACGGTCCTCGTATTGACGGAATGGTACAAAAAGTACATTTGTTATTACAGCCGTCGGATATCCTTAAATAAGCATAATGCGGTGGGGTGGTTCTAATACGCTGTAGCTTGCCGTCATTTGGTGTCCCCTGCGGAACATCTTTATTTTCTCTTTGATTTTTTGTTAGACTATCAAGTATCTCTACCAGTTGCTCGTAATCCCTAACACCCAAAAAAGCATCAACTTCGGGCAAGTCTTTTTCAATTTCAGCTCTATATTTTTGAGGCAAACACCCTGTTACAATAAGTTTCTTACTCTCACCTTTTTGCCCCGCTAATTCCAAAATAGTTTCTATCGCCTCAACTCTTGCACTCTCAACAAAAGCACAGGTGTTGACAATAATGGCGCTACAGTCCTCAACCCTGTCGCTGACCCCGTATCCGCCATTACTAAGCAGATAAAGCATTTGCTCGGTATCTACCCTATTCTTGTCACAACCAAGGGATACAATATAAACTGTTTTCATTAGCATAAAACTCAATGCTCAATGCTCAGTTCTCAATGCTCAATGATTGACAAGTTATTTGCTGTCATTCATTGAGCATTGAGAACTGAGCATTGAGCATTGCCCTAAAATTCTTCTCCAAAAGCGTCTTCGAACATATCTTTAGTTATAAAAACTTCTCTTGGTCTGCTACCGTCAGGAGGTCCTATGAGGTTGCGTTGTTCTAATTGGTCAATTATTCTTGCCGCTCTTGCATAACCTACCGAAAAGCGTCTCATAACCATAGATGACGACGCTTGTCCGCTCTCTATTATGCGTCTTGTAACATCAGGTAGCAACGCATCAAATTCGCTCTCCTCGCTTGATGCGATTTCGGCAACACTTTCGTTTTTGACAACAAAAATAGCATCCTTAATATTCTCGTCATAATAACTCTCGTTATTTTCTTTGACATAATTTACAATTGCCGTAACTTCCTCATTGGTAATAAATGCACCCTGAACTCTCTTTGGCTCGTGAGCGTCTATCGGGGCATAAAGCATATCTCCCCGACCTAGTAGCGTCTCTGCACCGATTTGGTCAAGTATCGTACGGCTGTCACTGTTACTTGTCACCGCAAAAGCTATACGGCTAGGCAGGTTAGCTTTAATCGTACCCGTGATAACATCAACTGACGGTCTTTGAGTAGCTATAATCAAATGAATACCCGCCGCTCTCGCCTTTTGGGTAATACTCCGAATTTTGTCCTCAACTTCTCGTTTGCTGGTAAGCATAAGGTCGGCAAGCTCGTCAACAATCATTACAATATAGGGGAGTTTTTCTTCTTCTCCGCTCTTGACAGCACTTAACGAATTAAACTCACCGATATTCTTGACCTCATAACGCTCAAGTAGCTTGTAACGACGCTCCATCTCTACAATCGCCCAACTAAAAGCATTGATAGCCTGCTCCGCTTCGGTGATTACGGTATCCAGCATAAGGTGAGGCAACCCTTTGTAAACAGAAAACTCAACTCGTTTTGGGTCAACAAGGATAAGCCTTACATCGTCTGGTGATGCCTTGTAAATAATTGATGCTATAATAGAATTAAGACACGCTGACTTACCGCTACCGGTTGACCCCGCAACAAGCAAATGTGGCATTTTGGCTAGGTCACAGACAATTTTTTCTCCGCCGATGTCTTCACCCAATGCAAGCGTTAGCGGACTGGGAGCTTTGGCAAAATTAGGCGACTCTATAATTTCTCTAAGTCCTACACTGGCTCTGTCTTGATTAGGAATTTCTATACCGACTGCCTTACGCCCTGGTATTGGTGCTTCTATGCGGATAGCACCGTTACTTGCCATAGAATAAGCAATATCCTCAGCGTACTTTTCGATATCTCTAACCGAAAAACTCTTGCGGTCTTGTTGCTTAATAATCTCTAATTCAAAACGAGTAACGCTGGGTCCTTCTACCGAATTAAATACTTTGACCGGCACATCAAATTCGGAAAGAGCTTCTTCCAGTTTTTGCTCTATAATTTTCTTCTCATCATCGGTGCGTTTTTGCCCATATCCTTGCGGGATAAGCAGTTCAATCGGCGGAACTTTGTATCTGCCCTTTGACCGTCTTGGTCTTGGGGCTGACGCTACTTGGATAGCCTCTGTAGCGTTATCTTTAAGAACCTTTTCGACCGAAATTTGATTTATATGAGTTTTTGTCCTAAACGGTTTTATTACTCTTTTTGGTTGTTCGTCCTCAGGTTGTATTATGTTATATTCGCCCGTTCTGTCAAAATCCATTGACACAACAGGTGCATCATATTCGGTCTTGTCTATTACTTCTTCTTCGTCAGTAAACAGCAGCTCCTCTTTTTCGACATAGTCGGTACTGCCTATAATATCATCTCCGCCACGACTAAGCTTGTCCTCATTGATAAGGTCAAAGAGGTTGTCCTCTGCACTCTTAACCTCTTTTTTGGGTTCTTCTTTAGGCTCTACAAATACTGAACGCTCCTCTATTATAGGACGCTCAGGGGTTGTGTCAATAATTCTTACAGGTTCTGCCGAAGTAGTCCCTGCCACAAAAATCGGGGCTTGTTTTATTTCCGGCACTTGCGGAGCTACAGGAGGCGCAGTTTGAGAGGCAACTATACTGCTGGGGGTTGCCTTAGGTGCAGGAGCTGTCTTCCAAGAATCACCATTGACAATAGGTATTTGGTCAATTGTGCTTTGGGGAGTTTCTACAGCATATGCCGAAATCGTTGATTGGATAGCGTTATTCGAACCGCTATCAATACCCGTCGCTGACTTTGCCGCCATAAAACCGGGCATTACTACTCCGCCAAACTCCTCATCAGTTATAGAAATGTTCCGCTTAGACCTAGATTTAGGCTCATCACTCTCACTTTTGTATGAATTCTCTGTCTCAGGTTTTGTAGAAAAAGCATCGCCGTTGATAATCTCGCCAAAATCATACATTTCTACAGGGTCTTTGTCCACAGGGACGACCACATCTTTGAGACCTGTGGGCTGACCGTGTATAAACTTAGGCGGACGATTGATAATATGTGACGGGCTTGGCTCACTAACCGAAGAACTAGACCCGCCATAACTAGATGTAGGTCCGCCCAAAATTGACTGAGGAGTAATCAACATACTTTTGCCGTCAGTCACTGACTCTTGTGCCTTTTTGAGCGGTGCGATTTGGTCTTTATACAAGATATTAAATGCCGCACTTTTGCCGTTGCCTATATACTCGCTGTCATCGTTATTTAGTTTTCTGCCAAACCCGCTTGAAGTGCTATAATTAGCACCGCCATTGTTGTTATAATTATATAATGCGTTATGAATAGCTTTTTGAGGGTCAGAATGGTCAATATTTGTGTCTTCTTCTCTGTCAAAAAGCCCTTTTTTACTTACTCCGAACGAAGTAACTGTTTGAG
>WQVM01000033.1 GCA_009783985.1 Bacillota bacterium
CATTATGCGGATAAGGCTGTTGAAGAGGGGGACAACAATCCTAACTATAGCCATTTGTCGTGGGAGCAGATGAGAGAACTCTCAAAAAGCGGTGTTTTTGAAATCGGTAACCACACTTACGATATGCACAACCACGGAAAAAGATTGGGTGTTACTAAGAGAAAAGGAGAAAGTTTGGAGGATTACCGCAAAGCTCTTAATGACGATATAGGCAAGTTACAATGTGAGCTAACAAGCAAGTCGGGGATTACCCCCAATATTTTTGCGTATCCTTTTGGTAGGTACAGCAAAGAAACGCAAGGGATTCTTAAAGATATGGGTTTTGAGGCGATATTTACTTGCAATGAGGGAGTCAATGTGATTAAGCGGGGAGATTATGACAAATTGTTAGCACTCAAAAGATACAACAGACCAGCAGGAGTAAGTACAGAAAGATTTTTTGAAAAAGCGTTGAATGGATAGGGCGGGATTGTCATTGGCGAAACGATGGTGTAATGTGTAGGGGCGGGCGTCCCCGACCGCCCAAATAGTAATAAACATTATTATATGGATAGGGGGTGTTCGGGCGGTTGGGGACACCCGCCCCTACGATTAGTAAGCTAGGCTATACTAAGACAACCCCACCCAATAAGATATTTCATACCTTTTTAATAATGTGGCAGGTGTGGGTGACTTCTATTTTTGTATTATTTTTTGCAAGAAGTTATGTCCTTCGGGTATAAAATTACCTGTGTTTTTGGCGTTGGCTTCGTTGTATTTTACTTGTCCTTTGTTATTCGTTAGTCGCTTTTCGTTATTCGCTATCAAGTAAGGTACGGCATCTCTTGTATGTGTCTTAATGCTCACGGGAGTTGCGTGGTCGGGCATAATAATCAGTGTGCAGTTTGGGTCAATTTTGTTTAGTAGATAACCTACAACTTTTTGGTCTATTAGTTCGATAGACTTTTTCTTTAGGTTGTAATCGCCGATATGACCGCACTCATCGGGTGCAGGAATGTGCAAGTATACAAAGTCGTGGGTTTTTAGAGCCTTGAGGGTAGCATCTGACATTGCTTTATAGTTGGTGTCGATACAAGCGGTAATGCCATTGACATCAATGTTAGTCATTCCCGAAGCGATTGCGATTCCTTTGAGTAGGTCAACAGGACTTATCATTGCACCCTTAATGCCGTACTTGCCCTCAAAAGAATTAAGAGTTGGCTTAGTACCTTGCCCCCAAATCCAAATAGAGTTAGCAGGATTAAGTCCCTTTTTGATTCGGGCAAGATTGATAGGATGCGAGACAAGGAGTTTTTGCGATTGCTTAGTAAGAGCCAAAAAATGTCCTTTGGGGAGATAGGGTAGGGTATCTTTGTCTGTAATATCATGCGGAGGAGTAAGAGTTAATGAGGAATTAGGAATTAGGAGTGAGGAATTGTTGTTGGGGGTGTTTTTTCGTTGCACCAAGCAGTGGCGATAACTTATGCCTGCGTGTAGTTCCAGTCCGTCAAGGTCCAAGTTGTCGCTAAGGTATTGTATAAGCTCATTAGCTTCTTTGTTGCTAATCCCTCCTGCCGAATAGTCTTTCATAATACCGTCGGTTATTGTCACCAAATTGCAACGGTAGGTAATGTCACCGTCGTTTAGTTTAATGCCCATACTAAGGGCTTCTAGGCTTGAGCGACCCGAGTAATGTTGCTTTGGGTCATATCCCAAAATTGAAAGGTTAGCAACATCACTCCCCGGAGAAAACCCCTCAGGCACGGTACATACAAGCCCCATCTCACCACTTCCGGCAAGGCGGTCAATATTAGGCTTATTAGCCGACATCAAAGGAGACGGCGAGTCATCGCTATAATAATCACTCATTCCGTCACCCAGTATTAGGATATATTTGTTCATAGAATAATTGTATAATATATGCAGTTCAAATGTCAAGGAAAGTAGGGGCGGAGAGAGATAAAAGAATAGAGAAGAAAGAAAAAGTATAGGGGGTTAATTTGAATGGCGTCAAAAACTTCGTCAATTTTTCTTTCTTTTTTATCTCTCTATAATAGTGGACTTTTGGCAAAAAATGGTTTATAATTAAAATGCAACCAATAGTTGCGGAACTGAAAAGCAAAGTTAATTGATGTGATTAATACGATTTGAGTATAATGAGAGTACCCTTTGACAAGGGAATATCAATTAAAGAAGGAATACTATTATGGATTACAAAACAGCAGACAGGCTTATTGAGCTAAGGAGAAAACACGGCTATTCGCAAGACCAATTAGCCGATAAGTTAGAGATAAGCCGTCAAGCAATTTCTAAGTGGGAGAGAGCAGAGTCGCTACCTGACACCGAAAATTTAATACGGTTAGCCAACTTGTACAGAATTTCGATTGATGAGTTGATACACGGGGTTGACACTAAAGTTAGTACAGGTTTACAGCATAGCAAAAAACCGGTACTAGGCAATAATATGAAAGTAGTTCGTAGCACCTTTGGTACGGTGAGTAAAGTTCATATTATTGTCGGGTTGTCTTTATTAGGAGTTGCGGGGATACTGCTAGGATTAGCTATTGCCATAAGCAATCATTATGCGAGATTAGCACTAGGAATTACAGGCGGTACATTTGCGTTTTCGGGACTTGTCGAGTTGACTATAGGTATAGTTTTTTGTATCGTGGTCAAAAAAGGGGATAAGCGACTTGCACGCCTAAAAAATACAGGACTACAATTCCAAGCACAAAGCATAGAGGTCAAGCGTATGGCGGGGTTTAGAGCAGGTCGCCGTATCTCTGCTAGGCTTGAATGCTTGTATATCAATCATCAGGGCAAGACTTGTTTGGTCAAAAGCAAGTTCTTTTTAACCGATAAAAAAGCAGATTATAATGTAATTATTTATGTCAATCCGCAAGACCCGACGGATTACGCTATTGAGATTTTTAGTCAGCCAAGTCAGGGGCAGGGTATGGTTGATTATGATTATAGGTAAATCCGTTTTGGGTGAGTTGCCGAGTCTAGTTAAATACAAAATTTTACTGAATCATTAGCCCCTATAATTGCTTGACATAATTTGTAAAAATGTGTAAAATTAAGCGATAGGATACAAACTTCAACTAGCCACTAAGCACTAGCACTACTCTCCTAACAATATGAAAAACGGCAAGAACTTAAAAAAATACAGAAGTATATTGTTGCACTTTGTGTGCGACATTCTTTTTGCTGTCGGGGCTTTTTGGTTGGCTTATTTTATCAACTATTTGGAGTTTATAGACCAGTGGCCTGTTGTAGGGGATTTGATTTACGGACAAGAAATTGTTTCTCGTCATATACGGTTGCAGATGCTTATTTTTGTGGCGACTACTGTCTTTATGCTCATACTTTTGGATAATTATAATACCGTTTGGAAATACGCAGGCAAGGTTGACTTGTACAAATTCTTAGTAGCGTATGCCCTGACATTTATTGTGCTGTTTATTTATATGGTTATAGCCGGAATATTCCAAGCTGACCTTGTATTCACCTCAATGATTATTATGTTCCTTGTGTTTAGTGCACTAGCATCGGGAGCTATGAGATTTTCCAAAAGCATATTTAGGTATATGCAACATTTGCGTAACACGGTTATTCCTCCGACAGCCAAGGGACTAAAAAAAACAATAATAATCGGTGCAGGGTATACGGGGATGCTTGCCGTTAATAGGTTTATGAATAATCCTGACGCAGGATATATTCCGGTGGCACTTATTGACCAAAACGAGAATAAGCACGGGATGAAAATATGCGGTATTTTGGTAGAGGGGAGTATAGAGGACATCAAAAAAATTGCCACCGCACACAATGTCGAAGCTATAATAATTGCTATTAGCAACATCAACAAATCAGGGCTTAGAGAGATATATGCAAAGTGTCGTGAAATTAATTTGCCTGTAAAAATAATGCCACCCATAACCGATGCTGATGACGGACTACAGATAGAAACAAAAGAACTTAGGGATATTAGGATTGAGGAACTACTTGGACGGGACGAATTTGTCGTACAAAAGGAACTTATCGACAAGTCTGTAGTAGGTCAAGTCGTACTGGTAACAGGTGGGGCGGGTTCAATAGGCTCTGAGTTATGCAGACAGGCAATAGAGTTTGGTTGTAAGCATCTTATTATTTACGAAACGCACGAGAATAGTCTTTTTGAGCTTAATCAAGAATTTGCACAAAAATATGATACTTCTAAGTATACGCTTATTATTGGCAATGTGCGTGACAAGTCTAAGCTAAAAGAAGCGTTTGAGACATATAAGCCTGATGTGGTTTTTCACGCAGCCGCATATAAGCATGTGCCTATGATGGAGATAAGTGCGTGCGAGGCTATCAAAAACAATGTGTTCGGCACAGTTAATGTTATTGCCCAAAGTATGGCAAGCGATGTCAAAAAACTTGTCTTTATCTCTACTGACAAGGCTGTTAATCCTGCTAATATTATGGGTGCAAGTAAACGAATCGCCGAAATGTGCGTTGAGGTGTACGGCAAAGACTCAGGCAAACTCAACATAGCGGCAGTGCGTTTTGGCAATGTTTTGGGTAGTAACGGCAGTGTTATTCCGATATTCCTTAAGCAGATTAAAGAGGGCGGTCCTATAACTCTTACCGACCGCAATATCCAAAGATATTTTATGACAATTCCTGAGGCGGTGCGACTTGTTATGCAGACGGGGGCTCTTGCCGACAGCGGAGATGTTTTTGTACTTGATATGGGCGAGCCTGTGCATATATATGACCTTGCGTGCGACCTTGTACGCATCAACGGTCTTGTGCCTGAGCAGGATATAGAGATTAAAATTACGGGACTTAGACCTGGTGAAAAAATGTTTGAGGAGCTAAGGTACGATGCCGAGGCGGCAAGCCAAACCATACACGAAGGTATCTTTGTCAACAAGATGGAAGATATAGATGTAGATTGGTTTGAGAAGTGTCTAAAAAGGCTCAAACAAGCTGTTGATGCAGAGGATAACACCGCCACCGAAGCCATAATATTCGAACTTGTCCCAAGTGTGTATAGAGAAAAGAAAACAAAAACTGAAAAACGCAAGAGAACAACTAAGTCATCAGCGAAAAAATGATAAAAAAATTAGTTTTAAGAATAGGGGTAATTGTAGTATTTATTGCTGGAATAGTTTTTCCGATTCAAGCGTGCTATATCGGAAATAATCTTGCCGATGGAGTTTATGTCCCATATAGGATTTATATTGATGGCGAAGAAATTGTCAAAGAGTGTGATTTTGAGTGGGCAACTCTACAGAGTATGTTTGGACAGTTGATGATAGAAGGAAACAGAATGATGTTTGTTACACCCCTTAGAGAATATCCTATATCAGCTCAAACTCGAATAAGGAGTGGATATATTGAGCAACGAAGTCCTGACTTTAATAACAATAGGTGGGGTAGAGAAAATGGTTCAAGTGCTTCAAATTGGGTTTCTACGAGAGCAGAGAGAGGGCAGATTGTCATAAGGCTTGGTGAAAAAAGTGAGATGGGGCAAATATTTGGTGGTAGAGTATATGTTTTTTATTCGAATGAAGTTGAGTTGCCACCTGCGACTTTGGAGTTTCGTATAAATGGTGAAACAGTAATTACGGGCAATTATGTAGCTAGTGCATACGCAACAATTGGTATGAGTGGTGACCCCGTTGTAGTAATACGGTTTTGTGAAGTAGGAGCAGAAAAATTGCGTATAGTTTCTGCCGAGAATATAGGACAAAGAATGGAAGTAGTGATTATTATGAATTATGAGGAGAGAATAGTAAGTACGCCTATGATAAACACCATGATTACAGGAGGACGAGCTGTGGTTACAGCGGTTAGAGGGGGGAGCAAGTCCGTTATTCAATTAAGTGGTCAAATAAATATGGGGATAGCAAATCCTGTTTTTAGTCAAGGAAACGCCGATTAAATTCCAAACAAAATATATATTCAACAAAAGCGGGGTGTCATTTCGACCGAAGCGGAGAAATCTACTCAAAAACTGTGCTAAAATACAGCGAATAAGGAGATTTCTCCGCTTCAGTCGAAATGACGCCCCATTTTTGCAGGATATTATTTTCATTTAGGACTTAATCAGCAGTTCCGTCTTTGCGAGCCGTCGCTATAATAGATAGTAAGGATAAGTATCTGCGGCGAAGCAATCTAGCTTAAGGAATATATGGATACACGATTATTTATGTTTCCATCTATTCCTTAGCTAGATCGCTTCGCCGCACAGCAATTCTCTATGTCCTACTATTTGTGACGGCTCGCAAAGACGATAGTAGGGCTAGCTTTACATTTCGTGCCTTTTGACCAATGCAAGCTAGCTGACGCTTAATCGGCATTTTCTTAAGATGAGTAATTAGACAAGCTGTATATTGTATATACTAATTAGGGGTTAGAAGGTTAATGAAAACTTAAAATTGAAAAGTGGTTGACTTAGTATTTTGATTGAGTATCCAAATATAATTCCCATCATTCATTTTTCATTAGTCTTCATAATCCCTAATTTTTTATATATGAATCTACTTCAAGCAATCATACTCGGCATTATCCAAGGGTTTACCGAATTTTTACCTGTAAGCAGCAGCGGACATTTGGCTCTTGCCAACCGAATAATGGGGATAGAGGGCGACAACCTTTTGTATTTTACGCTCTTGCATATCGCCACTCTTTTGTCAATTTTTACCATATTTGCCAAAGAGATGTTGGGGCTTTTTAAGCCGCCTTTTAAGACTCTTGGGCTTATTATACTAGCCACTATACCGGCTGTTTTGGCAGGATTGTTACTTGACGGACTTGTTGACAGAGCGTTTGGCGATATTAGATTTTTGGGCTTTTTCTTTTTGATAACAGCCGTACTACTTTTGATAACAGAGTATATATCCAAGCACAAGACGGCGGACGGTAGTTTGATGTTAAAAGAATCAAAGGGCGATATAGGGCTAAAAACGGGGCTTATAATGGGCTTTGCTCAGGCAGGCGCACTTTTTCCGGGGATTTCTCGTAGCGGAGCAGTCATTTCGGGCGGTGTCCTCGCAAAAGGAAACAGACAAAAAGTCGCCAAGTTTGCTTTCTTTATGTCTGTGCCGGTTATACTGGGTGCGGCACTTCTTGAGGGGATAGAGGGGATACGGGCAGGCGAAACAATTTTTAGCATCAATATACTTTTTGGAATGATAGCCGCTTATATATCGGGTCTTCTTGCCGTATCAATTATGCTCAAAGTTATTTCTAAGGTCAATTTTAAGTGGTTTTCGTTATATTTGGCTATAATAGGGATTATTTGTATAGCTGTGTTTTTGCTGTAATTTTAGTTGACACCGTTTGTCAAGATGTTGTATAATAATATGTGGACAAGTTATAGAAGTTATCTATAACTTATATGCAAAAGATTTATGGCTCAAGATGTAGCGGTACTGGACTTCGGGTCCGGCAAAATAACTGTGGTGATTGGAGAGCGCGGAGCTAACAACACCATCAACATTAAGGGTATTGGCGAAGCCGAATACGCCGGTTTTATGGACGGACAGTTTTTAGAGCCGGAGCATTTGGCGATGGCTGTCGGTCACGCTATTACTAAAGCAGAAACAAACTCGCACTCTCGTATCAAACATATGTATGTAGGTGTGCCGGGAGAGTTTAGTGCGACTATCTGCAAGAGTTTGAGTATTAGCTTAGGGCGCAGGCGCAAGGTTACTGATGCCGATGTTGACCTTTTGCATACTCAAGGCGAGGATGACTTCCGTGACAGTCCCGATTATAAGCTGATAAATGTTCAGCCGATTTATTACACGCTGGACAGCGACCAAAAAATTATTCGTCCCGAAGGAATTTTTGCATCTAAACTTGGCGGACTTGTTTCGTATGTGCTTGCCGAAAGTCGTTTTATTGCCGAAGTCAACTCCATAATGCAAAAACTTGATATCGAAACCAGCGATTATATCAGTGCGCCGCTGGCTCAAGTGTTGTTTTTGTTTGATGGTGCTATGCGTGACCAATATGTGCTACTTGTTGATGTGGGACATATTACGACAAGCATTACACTTGCACGAGGGGACGGAATGCTTGCACAATATAATTTTAGTATGGGCGGCGGTCATATTACAGGTGACCTTGCAACCTCACTAGGAATAAATTTTGCAAAAGCTGAGAGCCTCAAGCGCAAAGTCGAACTTACCCTCACGGCAACCGATTCTGATGTATATGAGATACAGCCTACCAAGGGTCAAGTCGAATGGTTTCCTGCAAAATTTGTCAACGAGGCGGTCACACACCGTATTGATATAATCGCTAAGATGATTAATAAATGTATTAATAAATGTGAGTACGAGTTCCCCGAATACATACCCTATCACCTTACTGGTGGCGGATTATGTTACCTAAAAGGGGGGAGGGACATCTTGGCACACTCATTAGAAAAGCCTGTTACTATAGCAGCGAGCAAAATCCCTCAATTGGACAGACCTCACTTGTCAGGTGTACTCGGACTTATGGATATGATACTTAAGCAGACAAGCGATACAAAAAAAGGCTTTTTGGCAAGAATACTAGGAAAATAAAACAATGCTCAGTTCTCAATGCTCAATTATAGATAACCATTGAGAACTGAATTGATATACAAAATATAAAAAATGTTCAGTTCGCAATTCTCAGTAAAAAACAAATCAATCATTGAGCATTGAACACTGAGCATTGAGAATTGACAGGAGATCCATTATTATGCAAATCGATCCAAAATCAATCAGCGGTCAAGTTACCAAAATCAAGGTAGTTGGGGTAGGCGGAGGCGGCGGAAACGCTATCAACCGAATGATTGATGCTAACATTAAGTCAGCACAATTTATTGCTATCAATACTGACCTGCAAGCACTCAAAATGAGCAAGGCTCAACATCGTATCCAAATCGGTGACAAGTTGTCCAAAGGGCAGGGTGCAGGTAGTGACCCCGAAGTCGGTCAAAAAGCGGCAGAGGAGAGCCGTCTTGCTATTGCAGACGCTATCAAGGACGCTCATTTGGTTTTTGTTACCGCAGGTATGGGCGGAGGAACAGGTACAGGTGCGGCTCATGTAGTTGCCGCTATCTCAAAAGAAATGGGCAAACTCACCATAGGTGTAGTAACTAAACCTTTTAGTTTTGAGGGTGTTCGCCGTATGCATAACGCAGAGCATGGTATTGCTAACTTGCGTAAGGTTTGTGATACTATTGTTGTTATTCCTAACGAAAAATTACTTCAAGCAGCAGGCAAGTTTTCTATGCTTGAGGCTTTCAAATATGCGGACGATGTTTTGCGTCAAGGTATACAAGGTATATCTGACCTAATCGCAATGCCTGCACTTATCAACCTTGACTTTGCCGATGTTTGCACAACTATGCGTAACCGTGGAATGGCTCATATGGGTATCGGTCGTGGCAAAGGTGAAAGACGCACTATATCAGCTGTCAAAGAGGCAGTATTCAGTCCGCTTTTGGAGACTACTATTGAGGGTTCTACAGGACTTATCCTTAATATTATCGGTAGTCCCGATATGACGCTTGACGAGGTAACCGAAGCCTCTAATCTTGTAAGAGAAGTTGTCCATCCGCAATGTAATATTATTTTCGGTGCTGATGTCAACCCAAGACTTAATGACGAAATTATTGTAACTGTTATTGCTACAGGCTTTGATATTCCGCCTATGCAAGGGCAACAACAAGCTATGGAGCAAACACAGATTAGTAATGGAGAAGCTCCAAGACCTATGGATAGCTGGGCAGAAAGACGCTTGTCACCTAATTCACCTAATAATAACGCTAACACTCTAAGACAAGCCCCGATTCAGCAAGGCAGTGCGCCGACTTACGGACATCAACAGCAAGGACAAGTTCCTGCTTACGGTCAGCAACCTCAGGGGCAAGGGTACAATGCACCGCAATATCATCAACCGCCTCCGATGCAACCCCAAAGACCGGGTGTGCCGGGGTCAAGAGTTCCGATAGATATGGACGATTGTCCGCCGTTTTTAAGAAAAGCTAATGAAAGACGAGATAAGTAATAGTGATTAGTGGTTAGTTATTGACGAGTGAATAGTTGGTGATAATTCATCATAATACTAAATCCGTAATTAGTCACTAATCACTAGCCACTAACCACTATTATGCATATATTCATTTTTGTAGTTGTATGTCTTAGTTTTGCACTATCGCTTGCTTTTGCGATAGTGCTTAAATATAATTATTTGACAACGGCGGCACTGTTTTTTATAGTTGTTGCCGATATTTTTTTGTTGCTTTTGGGATACAGCTATTACGCAATAGGTCTTATATTTTTTAATATTGTTCAGCTATTATATGCGACCAAAATTTTTCTTAATCGTGATAACAAAAGATATCTCGTGCCACTTATTATCCAAGTAGCACTGAGACTCATTACAGCAATAATCGCCGTTATCGTAGTCGGACTTATTTTGGAGTTCCATATAGTAATAGTATTAGCATCAATATACGGCACCAATTTCCTTTACAATCTGGTTTTTGTCGGTAAAAGATTTAAGCGTGACATAATGTTTGGAATAGGGCTTATACTATTTGCCTTGTGCGATATCTTTGTAGTTACTCTCAATCTCCCATATCATACTAACATAACCATCAACCACACAGTAATTTTTGCCCTAATGGCAATATGCTACATCCCATCTCAACTAATAATAGCCTTAAGCACCGCCCACAAACATCCCTCATTACAGCTATAACAAAATCAATGATGTAGGTGGATAGTTTTGTAATTGGTTTTCCAATCGTAGGTCTTCAGTCGTCTGAATGATAATTATCAATATAATAAAAAAATCCTCCTAATAAAGAAGGAATGGATTAGCTATATTATCAAATCTTAGCTTTTGCTCCAAATTCGTCCTCAAATCCAAGTAGATAATCAGTACTTACATCAAAAAATACCGCAATAGCTTTGATAGCACTTAATTTTGGCTCTCGTATGCCTTTTTCCCAATGACCAATTATTGCACTACTATAACCTAGTTTTTGGGCAAGTTGTTCATGAGTCAAATTCTTATCTTTTCGTAATTCTTTGAGTAGGTGAGAAAATTCCATAAAAATCATATCGCCTAAAGCTTTATTTTAGCTCCAAACTCGTCCTCAAGTCCAAGCAGATAGTCAGTTGTTACATCAAAAAATATTGCAAGTGCTTTTAGGGCTTTGCTGGCAGGTTCTCGTTGACCTCTTTCCCAATAACCTATTATAGAGGGGTCAAAATCAATCCGTTGTGCAAGTTGTTCTCTAGTTAAATTCTTTGATTGCCTAAGTTCTTTCAATTTTTGAGAAAAATCCATACATATATTATACTCTGTGGCGACATTTGTCCTAAAAATAGGACAAATGTCCTTAGAGTTTGTTGATAAAGGACAATTGTCGTGCTATAATAAAAGTATTCCTCACCAAAGAGAGATAGAGTATAGGAGCTAATTATGATAAACAATTCAGAATTACGACAAATGTATATCAATCTTATCAAGCAACTTGATGAACAACAGAACGAAAACGATAATCCCGAAAGTGAACAAAAAATCTTGCACAAGCTATATGAGCTTATGCAAGGGGATAATGCTAAAGCGAGTTATTTTATCTATAATGAGGGGTTTAAGTTAGGATTGCTTGTTGGATTAGAGTCGTCACGCAAAAATTAGCGTCTGCCACGACCGCTACCTCTGCTACCACCTCCACGACTGCTGTGTCCGCCTCTACCTCCGCCTCGATGTCCGCCTCGACCGTGTCCTCTTCCTCCTCCAAAGGAGCCTCGATATCCGCCTCGTCCCCACCAAAATGGAAAAAAAGGGAAATCAAAATCACAACGGCTTCCGCACCTGTGTCCGCAGTTTCGTCCGCAACCGCCGATAAAACGAGAGAGGAGCAAGGCACGGACAATATCCCGCACTGCTCTATCAGAGTAACCGTGGTGGGGGTGATTATGAAAATCCGCCCGTGCTATTATATGATTTGTCATACTTTGCAAAGCATAATCGTCAAGTTCCCGTCCGTCACCATAAGTTTCCATTGCCTCATCTACAAAAGGCAACACTCTTTTGTAAATGTCGGGATACATATTTACAATCACATCAGCCATATCAAAATTGTCCATATTTATGTAAGTTCTCCTTGTGTGTTATTATATGATATGCCATAGAGTATATAAGTGCTAATTATATTTTGAGAAGTAAAAAAATAGCATCGTTCCCCAATGTTATATATAACATTAATGCCGAACAATAATAATCCTTATAAAATTTGCACAATCACACACAAACATCCATATTATGGGATAGTATGTGGATTGCAATATTTTCGGGGTTAGTGGTCTCAATTGACGCACTATTTATCGGTGTATCATTGGGGAGTCAAAAGAGATGCCGTTTTTGGCATCTTTTGGTTATCAACGCTGTTTTGTTAGCGTTATGTTTTGCAGGCTACGCATTGGGGTTATTTATAGGGGATATAGTTGACCTAGAGTTAGATATTCTGATAGGAATCTTATTTATTGCACTAGGCTTGTGGACTATTGCGTGTTATTTTATATTCGAAAAACGGCGTTGTCGCAAACTTAGTGACGGAACTTTAGAATGTGAAGATGAGGTTTCGGCTAACAAAAAGGGAATAACCAAAAATATTGTCCTTACCGGAATTTTTATGAGCATTGAGGCGATGTTTATAACAATCGGCTTAACGCTCTTACTTGATACCAGTACAATTCTTATACCTCTTACGGTCGGACTGGCACATTTTGTCTATTGTACAGCAACCTTCTTTTTAGCCAAACACCTCCGCCGTCTGCCCCCGATTGTGGGGCCGATTGTTGCCGGAATTTGCCTAATCATCTACGGTATTATGGCATTGGTCATCTAGAGATGCAGAGACAAAAACCCCGCTCATGATTATATGGACAGGGTTTTATTTATTGCTTATAATATGGAGTTTGGTCATCGGTTAGACCTAACAAATAGTCGCTTGATACATTAAAGAATTTTGCTATTATCGCCAAATTTTCTGCTCTCGGATTAGTGCCGTCTGCTTTCCATTGAGAGATAGCACTTTCTTTTATATTTGTAAAGGCTGAAAATTCTTTTTGAGTTTTGCCTTGTTTTTTAAGTAGGTCAAAAATTCGTTCACTTATTTCTTTCATTGGCAATGCCTCCTTTATATTTTCAACAAAATCTTTTGAAAATATTCAGAAACCTGTATTTTCTGCTTGACTAATTCAGATTTCTGAATTATACTATAATCATAGTCGCCATAACTGTCGGCTACACTTTGCAATGCTAATTGTATACAGCAAGCAATAATTTTTATTATACCATAAATATATAAGAAAAATCAACAAACAATAGGCAAGGTAAGACAAAAATATTTGCTTAATTTTTCTATTGCCTTTTTGGGGGAGTGGACTATGTCAAATAAATCGTGTTGCTTTCTTGGCAACTCAAAACAACTAAGTTACCGACAACGGGACAATGTATTTCAATTATTTTATGCAGAAGTTGGTAGACTAATAAAGGACGGATATACCAATTTTATCTTTAGTGGCAACAGCGATTTTGAGAGTGCCGCCCGTATTGCTGTCATATCTCATAGAGTTAAAAACTCAACTATAACTACAACATATATTACAAACCCAAATGACAATATAGAGCAATTGCAAAAAGCCTATGATAAGGTTATTATTCCCGACATATCAAAACACACCATAAGTCAGCGCAACCGCTACATTGTAGACAATTCTGATTACTGCTGTTTTTATGTCAAGAACTTTGTCGGTGACGCCTTTGTTGCTATGTTATACGCAAAGAAAACAAACAAATCACAAATCAATCTTGCCTATCTATAATAAAAGGGCATTAGACTATTGCAGTCTAAAGCCCTTTTATTTAATCTTTTTGATATTTTGGTGCCTGAGTCGGAATTGAAGACGCTATCGCTTGGTTCTCGGCTTATCATATAAAAAAGCCCTCGCCGAATTGTTTTTTGTTTTTTTCAACTAACCTCGGCGAGGGTTCGCTGATGCTCTTTTTTGCGTCACAGCGATAGCGTAAGAACGATAATTCCTATGACATAAAAAAAGAACTCCATTTAAGAAGTTCTGTACATTTGGTGCCTCGAGTCGGAATTGAACCAACGACACAGGGATTTTCAGTCCCTTGCTCTACCGACTGAGCTATCGAGGCAAAATGATAGCTTAGTTAGTATAGCATATTTATTTGACTTATAGCAAGTATTTTTTACCTGTTTTTTGATATTAGTACCCAAAAGCTATGTAGGATAAAAAATACATCAAATCATTTGCCAAAAAATTAAGATTATGTTATAATGCATATAAGTAAAAACTCAAACGTTGAGAAAGGGTTAGTTAATGACAATAGTAAGTTATCACAAATGGCTGTGAGTAAGAAATTGCGAGCAGTCGCTGTCGTTGTACGACAAAGGAGAAAATTATGTTTATTGTAACAACGCCGATTTTGGAAGGGAAGAAAATCTTAGAATACAAGGGACCTATTTTTGCACAAGTAACGAGGGGTGTGGGTGCGGTAAGAGGGTTTGGCGCAGGGATTAAATCAATGACAGGCGGGCGCTCAGTTGGGCATGAAAATTCGGTTATAGAAGTAAGAGCAAAAGCACTTAACGAAATGGTAGAAGCCGCAAAAGCCTTAGGGGCAAATGCCATAATAGGCTTAACGCTTGACTATGAAATGCTGTCTAACAATGCTCTTATATTTTGCAAGGCATTTGCAACAGCGGTTGTAATAGAGTAGAAACAGTTAGTAACTTTAATCAATCCAAGAGGTGGTGTAAAAAAACTGCCTTTTTTTAATGGATGAAAATTGTTCTATGAAAACTACAAATATAGTCAAAACTGCATTGATTTGCTTTGACAAGCATAAGATTGATGTGGTATACTGAGGTTCACAGAGTAAACATGATTGCGTTAAGTGCCAAGGGATGGGATGTCGCCTTTGGACGAAAAGGAATTTTCCTTACGATAATCTGTTGCGTCCGCTGTATGAGCAAAAAGCTCGTAATCTTTGTACTCAGATTTTGAGTATATATTGTGGACACTCTCTGAATTTTTTTGGAGGGTTTTTTATATGTCTAAGGAAAGTAGGTTTATAGCTAAAGCTGTGACACAAAAAAGAGCCTCAGCGAATCCGACCAAAGGGAGGGCTTTTTTATATGTCTAAGGAACAAATGGTTAATAGCGAGGGAGAGGTAACCCCACTTAAAGCTGAGTGTGTTACCACTAATGCCGAGAGTGTTAGAGTCAAAAGGCTAGCTTACCTTGCGGGCTTATTGAGTCTTGTTATCGCTGTAGGGATAGCGATACCTGTAGGGATACTCATATCGATTCCTTTTAGGGGAGTTGGTGGTCAGTATATGGGGCGACCGTTTTTTGGCACGCTATTCGGAGTGCCTATCGGTATTATACTTTTTGTTGTCGGAATCAATATAATCGGGCAGGCGCTAAAAGTCCGCAAAGAGGCGGTGGCTATCTTAGTTACTCCGCCTGCGAGATTTATGATTTCGAAAGGTAAAAAAACCAACACAACACTGCTCATAGTCACTATGGCGATGATGTTAGCTATCGGTGTCGTACTCAATATAGTAGCGTTTTCGCTCCCCGGATTTGGGGGTGTCGCTAGCTTTGTATATTCTTTTATGTATCTATGCGGAATATTGTTTGGTCCGTTGTTTGGTTTTGCGGTAGCATTTTTGGCTGACCTTTTCGGATATATGCTAGCACCTGCAGGTGTCTATTCGCCATTTATCGGCATAAGCAATGGCGTCACCGCTATGATAGTCGCCCTTGTATTCAAGCTAAGATTTTCTAACAAGTTTTATAAGGATACGCTACTGATAGTGTTTGTACTTATTTGTATGGTGACAATTATGAGTGCGTATTATTTTAATCCTTATTATAGTGGGGGAACTCGTCTATATGGTTATAGTGATCAATATCCTTATGCTAAAGAATTTATAGGTTATTCAAGAGGGGGTGGGTTGCATAACGGTGCAAGGGTGGTTATTATAGCCACAGTTGCGACTTTGCTTATTTTTGGATTGTACAAAATTATCTCTATCAAGACGCATGGCGAAGACGGCAAGGAACGACCGCAATGGTTTGTCAAGTTGCTGCTTGGTGCGATTATTGCCTTTGTTCCTGCGACACTAGTGCTTAGTACCTATGGGGTGTATACGCTAGGTATTATGCAGGGTAATTTTATGATGGTGATGATGGCTAGACTAATATCCCAACCTGTATGGGTAGGAATCAATTTGTTTTTGCTGTATATGATTATCCCGACACTCAACCGCACGGTGTTTAAGGGGTATCCGATAGAGTAGGGAAGATAGGGGAAAGGTTAGAGGGGAAAGGGGATAGTTAGTTTAGGTGTCTTGGGTGGATTGTTTAGAATAAAATAGTAATTAGGGATTGACAAAGCTTTGCTAATGGTGTATACTAGAAGTAGTACGAAGTGGTATTATGGCATTACCAATTATTGAGGACGAAGAAAAGGAAATTGCAGAAAGCAATGCAAGGGCAGAGGCAGACATTGCTGCGGGGCGTGTTATTTCGTCTGAGGATTTTTTTGTGCAGGCACATAAAAAATTAGAAAACCTTAGGTCGGAATTGTGCACTAGAAATACAAAGTAATTTTTACAAA
>WQVM01000034.1 GCA_009783985.1 Bacillota bacterium
ACTTAATGCGGCAATCACAGCGGCAAATGCAAGAGTGCAAGCAAATTACACAGAAGCAACATGGGAAACATTTGTAACAGCTCGCAGTGCGGCAATCGCAGTAAGAGACAATGCAGATGCAACGCAATCACAAGTAGATGCAGCACTAGCATCACTAAATACAGCAGCTAATGCTCTTGTAGAAGATACAAGTACAAGCAGTGGCGGTTGTGGCAGTGGTGCTATTGTAGCAACATTATTTGCAACACTTGCACTAGGTGGAGTAGTATTCTTTTTCAAAAAAGACGCTAATCAAAAATAATTAAATCAATTAATTACCGATAGAACAAAGAGAGGACTTGGTTTGTAATAGAACAAAAATTTTTACAAATCAAGTTTTCTTGTGCTATAGGAATTATCGTCCAACGGAATAGCTGTGCATCAACAAAAAACATCAGCGATTCGTCTCGCAGAGACGATTTTGTTCTATTGTGCAAAAATTATTGTTACGAATTAATGCAATGCAAGAGTCGATTCTCAAATCTCAAATACAAGTAGAAATTCTACAGAAAAAATCAAAAAAGGAATTTATATAAAAATGAAATTTACAAAAGGCATGTGGATGATGCGTGACGGAGTTATGGCAAATAATTGCGAACAAATCCGTGAAGTGACATTGTCAAAAGATAAAACCAGCCTGTATATATATGCGGTGCCATACAAAGCGGATGTTAGGGCATTAGGCGGACCTATGCTTGAGATATATGTATCATCGCCCAAAAAGGATATTATACGCTTTAAGACAGTTCATTTTAGGGGTGACCTTGCTAAATATCCTGAGTTTGAGTTAGAGGATGACAAATTACCACTCAAAGTTACTGAGAGCAAAGATGGTAAGATAACGGTGGTTTCAGGTGACACTTCTTTGATAATAGGAAAGAATCCGTGTTCTTTTGATTTTTTCTACAAGGAAAAACCGCTTACAAATATAGGACAAAGGTACGGAACGCCGCTTCTTAGCCATATGGAAACACCAGAGGGACCTCATATGCGAGTACAGCTTGATACACGCATTGGAGAAAAAGTGTATGGTTTTGGGGAAAGATTCACACCATTTGTCAAGAATGGACAAGTGGTTGAGACATGGAATGAAGATGGCGGAACAGCTACAGAGATAGCATACAAAAGCATACCTTTTTATGTGACGAACAATGGATATGGCATTTTCGTTAATGATAGCGGTCCGGTATCTTATGAGGTATGTACTGAGAATGTCATGAGCGTACAGCTTAGCGTACCAGGTGAGAAACTAGATTTTATGGTAGTGGGCGGTGGTGACATTAAGACCGTTATCCAAAACTACACGGCACTAACTGGTCGACCTGCACTTCCTCCAGCATGGAGTTATGGACTTTGGCTTACGACATCTTTTACGACATCTTATGATGAAAAAACCGTCACAAGTTTTGTTGATGGTATGAGTGAAAGAGATATTCCGTTGTCGGTTTTTCACATAGACTGTTATTGGATGAAAGAGAGTCAGTGGTGTGATTTTGAGTGGGATAAAGAGGCTTTTCCTGATGTCAAAAGCTACTTAAAACGATTGCACGAAAAAGGTCTTAAGGTATGCGTTTGGATAAATCCTTATATTGGACAGAAGTCAGAGGTGTTTGACGAATGTAAAAGCAACGGGTATTTTCTCAAAAATCTTGATGGCAACATTTGGCAATGGGATTTGTGGCAACCGGGTCTTGCAATCCTAGACTTTACTAATCCTGAAGCAGTCGAGTGGTATAAAAACAAACTCCGTCGATTGCTTGATGAGGGTGTGGATTCTTTTAAGACAGATTTTGGCGAGAGAATTCCTGTCGATGTGACTTATCACAACGGTAGTGACCCGCTAAGGATGCATAACTACTATGTGCATATTTATAACAAAATTGTTTTTGAGGTGCTAGAAGAAAGGCGGGGCAAAGGTGAGACTTGTCTTTTTGCGAGAAGTGCGACGGCTGGCGGTCAAAAATTTCCTGTGCATTGGGGTGGCGATTGTAATTCTACTTTGCCATCAATGTATGAGTCGCTTAGAGGGGGGTTGTCTTTATGTATGTCAGGCTTTGGTTTTTGGAGTCATGATATTGGCGGCTTTGAGGGCAATGCACCAGCGGAAGTTTATAAGAGATGGCTAGCTTTTGGGCTATTGTCGACACACTCAAGACTACATGGTTCGACCTCGTATAGAGTGCCATGGTTATTCGGCGAAGAGAGCGTAAAGGTATGCCGTAAGTTCGCAAAACTAAAAAATCAGCTTATGCCGTATATTTTTGGCATATCTAATGAGGCACACAAAACAGGTGTCCCTGCTATGCGTAGTATGGTAATGGAATTTGAGGGAGACTTAGGTGCGGAAGATTGTGATAGGCAATATATGTTAGGTGATAGTTTGCTTGTTGCACCAGTTTTTTCGGAAGATGGTACAGTGGATGTGTACTTACCAAAAGGCGAGTGGACTGATTTTTGGACAGGTAAAAAAGTCAAGGGGAATGGCTGGCGAAGAGAAAAACATAATTTCTTTAGCCTTCCGCTATATATTAGGGAGAATAGTATATTGCCGATTGGGAAAAATGAAGACAGACCGGAATATGATTATGCTAGCGATTTGACGCTTAGGGTATGTTCACTTATGGGTACGCCTACAGTTAGAGAAATTTATGACACAAAAGGCAAAAAAGTTTTTACAATAAGTGCTGTAAAAAAAGCTAATGAGGCTAGCATTAATTTTGTGGGTAACTACAAAAATATCACTATCGATATAGATGGCAAAAAAATCACCGCCGACAAAAAAGAAATGAAAATCAAGCTGTAACAAAACACTCTGCCATATTCATGTTGCATTTTGTGACACGAATATGACAGAGTGTTTGTTTTTTAAGTATAATTATTAGAGTAGCAGTAATTTTTACAAGTAAGGAGAGATTAGCAAAATGTCTAATCAAATCGAAGTAATTAAAGCAGGGGTGGATTATTACCCTGAGCATTGGGACAGGAGTATCTGGGAAAGTGATATTGAGCTTATGCTTAAGAGCGGTGTTAAGGTTGTTAGATTGGCAGAGTTTGCGTGGAGTCGTCTTGAGCCTACGGAGGGTAAGTATGATTTTGAGTGGCTTGATGATATTATTTCAAGGCTAACAAAAGCCAAACTAGAGATTATTCTTGGCACGCCTACTAGCTGTCCGCCTGTGTGGATGTATCGCAAGTACGAAGAAGTTCGTCACACCGAAAAAAGCGGTCTAAAGACAGCTACAGGAATTAGGGGACATAGATGTTGGGAAAGCCCCGTGTTTTTGAAATTCAGTCAAAAAATTATTTCTCAAATGGCAAAAAGATATGCCACAAATAGTAATATAATTGCATGGCAACTTGATAACGAATTAGAATCAAATAGCTGTAATTGCGATAATTGTACAAGCGCATTTAGAGAGCATCTTAAGAAAAAATTTAATGGCGACATAAAAAAACTAAACCTAGCTTACGGACTTGATGTATGGAGCGGTGAGTATTCTAATTTTGACGAGATTATTACACCTATAGGAGCGCAGTACAAACCTGGATGGCTTAACCCTTCTTATATGCTCGAGCATGCAAGGTGGGCATCAGAGTCTACAGCAAAATTTGTTGATTTTCAAATTGCGACAATCCGCAAAGAAATTCCAAAAGCATTTATTACTACTAATTCTTGTTTTACGGCACATACACCTGACTTCCACAAAATATTTGATAGACTTAATGTCGCAGCATATGATAATTATCCTTCGCTTTATAAGGCAGAGGACGGCTATCCTAATGCCGACAGGGGTTTTATACTTGATTGGGTGCGCGGCCTAAAGGACGACAATTTTTGGTTGCTAGAACAAGTTGGCGGTTCGTTTGGTTGTTGGGCGCCTATTTCGCCTGCCCCAAAACCTAGCATGATGGACGGCTACGCATGGCAAGCTGTGGGGCACGGTGCAAATCTAATAATGTTCTTTAGGTGGCGCACGGCGACAAAGGGTGCCGAAATGTTTTGTCATGGACTGCTTGAACATCATGGAATACCCGGCAGAAGATTTAATGAATTTGCAAAATTTTGCACGGAGTTAAATGCGCTTGAGATTCCTACAGATACCGTAATAAAAAGTGATGTAGCACTATTATATTCATCAGAGCAAGATTTTGCTTTTAGGGTGCAAGAGATGAGTGCGGGATTTACTTATCGCAAGCAAGTAGAATTATTGCACAGTGCTTTTCGTGGAATTGGTGTCAATGTCGATGTGATTAATGAAAGTGCCGATATTGGTAAATACAAAGTTGTACTTTTGCCGACACATTTTGTTAGCGATGATTTAGTAGCCACAAAGTTAGAAAAGTTTGTTAGCGATGGTGGTACAGTTGTAATTACAAATAGAAGTGGTGTTAAGGATAAACATGGTGCATGTCTTATGCATAAGTTGCCAGGTGATTTTGCTAAAATTTGTTGCGTAACAGTCGCTGAATATGATGCGATAGGTGAGGATACAGTGCCGCTAATTGTAGGAGACAAAAAATATACAGCTAGCACATGGAATGATATTTTGGAGCTATGCGGTGCTAAGGCATATGCTATTTATGACGGTGAATATTATAAGGGTCAAGTTGCCGCTTCTAAGAACTTTTTTGGGAAGGGTACAGCATACTACCTAGGAACTGTCGGTGATATGGCATTCTATCGTGACTTAGCCATAGAAATATCCAGTGATACTAAAATCACGCATGATATAACTATCCCAAAGGGTCTTGATGTTATCACAAGGAATAAGGGTAAAACAAAATATACATTCATTTTCAATAATAGCTACACCGAATGTGAATACAAAAGAATGACTTTCAAACCCTTTGAATCCAAAGTAATTATTTTGTAGGAGAAATTATATATGAGTCCCAAAAAAATATATAAAATCATTATAGCTATACTAGCGATTTGTTTTTGTTTGACTTTTGTGATAAGTTGCTATTATAGTAGGCTCTATGAAGACAACATCCATGAGAGGTCAAATGTGTCTAGCGATGGATTTTGTGCGGTAGAAGAGGCAAATCTTTTTGAGTACATTGCTCGGACTATGTACTCGAATGATGGTGCTTATGTGGTGACATTTGCTAGACCCAATGTGCCTAACATTCCTACTATCCCAAGTATTCCTGAAAGGCACACAAGGTTTAATCCTACTCTACAATTATCGCACCCAAGTGGAATGTATGATACGGCATTTGACCTGACAATCACTGCGACAAATACGCAAGACATAGAGTATGATATATACTTTACTTTTGATAGCACTAATCCACGAACATCAGATACACGGGTTAGGTTTAGTAATAGCATAACAGTCCACGACAGGACAAATGATGACAATATTTGGAGTGCGGTGGATAGTAGATTGCAGACGCCTAGAATGTATAGAGGACCTAATTATCATGTTAATGTTTCGCCTACTGCACGCAATCCTTTGGTAGAAAAATTATTCCCTCTAAGAGCTGTGGCGATTGCTAGAGAGAGTGGAGAGGTGTCTCAAGAAGTAAATGCCTCGTTTTTTGTAGGCGAGACAGCTAGACAAATGAGAGAAAGCAACATGGCGATTATCTCGATTATTACAGACCCCGAAAATCTTTTTGACCACTATGCAGGGATATATGTGAATGGTTGGTGGTTTGAGCATGGTGGTCCAACTGATACAAACAATCCTCCGCCTAATGAGTTTGGACAAGGCTGGGCGAATGGTAATTTTAGACAAAAAGGACGCGCATGGGAAAGACCCGTGCATATTGATTTCTTTGAATCCGGTGGCGAGCATATTTTTTCGCAAAGATGCGGAATGCGAATTCAGGGTGGATATTCGCGTAGCCAAATCCAAAAAGGCTTGCGGTTTTTTCCTCGAAATGAATACCAAGCAGGTGTAGACAATCGCTTTCATCATGAGTTTTTTCCTCATAGTACAAATGTCAATGGGGACCCCATAACTAGCTACAGACGGATTATCGCAAGAGCCGGTGGGAATGGTACATTTTGGAACAAATGGGAAGACACGGCACAACAATCGTTTTTTGACAATCGCGCAATTAGTACAAAAGCCACAAGACCTGTTATGGTGTTTTTGTTAGGCGAGTATTGGGGGCTTTATGTTTTGCAAGAGGATTACACAGCGGATTTTTTTGCTGACCATTATTTAGTAAATGCAAATAATGTAATTGTCGTTAAGGGAACATGTCATTATGTACCTGATGTTGATGATGGACGCCCTGAGGACATAGAATTATATAACCAAATGCATGAATGGTTTAGGACAGCTAATCTTGCTACAGCGGCGGATTTTGAGCGTGCTACGAGGTATTTTTGTCTTGATTCTTTTGTGGATTATTTTGCGGCACTAATATATAACGAGAATGTCGATTGGCCTGGGAAAAACTATGTAATATGGCGAACAAGAGAAGTCGAAAGTGGTAGTGAATTTGGTGACGCAAGATGGAGATGGGCAACGATTGATTTTGATTTGGCAGGCAATCCATGGGGAATAAGACCGTACTATAGCAATAGAGTCGCCGACCTATGGGGGAATGGAAATCAAGCACATACAAATCATTTGACGAGATTTTTTAGAGCTTTTATGCATAATCAATACTTTAGAGAAAGATTGGCTAATACGCTATTAGAATATGCGAATTATGAATTAGCGTGGAGTCATGTAAGTTCAGAATTTGATAGGTTTGCCGAATTATATAGCCGTGCAGAGTTAGAGAGGAGTTTTAGAAGATTTCCAGTATCGTCTTGGTATGGCACTATGGGACCTCCTACAGTTAGAAGAAACGAGCTTAATATATTTTATCAAAACAGACCTAATTTTGTTAGATCAGTATTAGTTCCATGGATTAATAACCCAGTAAATTTTATATAGGAAAGTAATTCAAAATTATGAAAAATAGAAAAATAAAAATTATTGCAATATTAGTAGCGTGTATAATGCTTTTTGTCGCATGCAGTAGAGGTGCGGATAATGGTGTGACACCTGTTAGCAAGATAGCCTTGCAAGTACTGTACACTAGTGTAAGTAATTTGGATTATAGTGACTTTACGGCTGAGTCGTGGAGTGATTTTGAAAATTCGCTTACTGTGGCTAGGACTGTGCTAGCGAATGCAGAAGCTACACAGCAAGAAGTGGATGCAGCTTATGCGGCACTAACTTATGCGTATGAGAATTTAGTGCTAATAGAAGATAATCAACCGACAAAAATCATGACAAGACAGCAGCTAGAAGAAATTACTTTTGATGGACATTATATTTTGGGTGCGGATTTGGATTTGACGGACTTTGTGCCACTTGGTTGCAATGAAAATCCTTTTAGAGGGTTTTTTGATGGTAACGGTCACACTATTACTTCACTTACAATAGATATTGGTGCTTTGGATATAGATTCGTCAGGCAATGTTTTTGTAGGGATTTTTGCGGTTAATAGAGGTGTGATTGGTGACCTGATTATTGAGAATATTTTGATATTTGGAACTAATGCTACAAGTGGTATTAGAGTCACAGTTTTTGTTGGTGCTATAGCGGGGCGCAATCGAGGTTATATACACTATGTAGAGGTGGACGGCGAAATTAATTTCGAGGCTACTGGTGCAGACACAAGACTGCGTGCTGGATTAATTGCTGGCAGGAATGATGGAGTGATAAGTTATGTTGTGGCTAATGGAAATATTGAGGCAGAACTTATAGATGGTAATTCTAGACTAGGAGGAATAGCTGGTCTTAGTGATGGCGGGGCGCTAATTAGATGTATAGCTAATGTGGATATTTTGACAAGTTCTCGCGATGGGAATATTGTTGCAGGTGGACTTGTGGGGCTACTTGAAGAAGATGATGTTATTATTGATAAGAGTGTTGCAAGCGGTGATGTGACTTCTATTGGTATTACTGCTATAGTGTATGCAGGCGGACTTGTAGGTAATATTGACGCAACGGATGTTGTTGGTCGTCCTGATTTTATGGTAAGAGATAGCTATTCAACAGGAGACACTCATGCGATAACAGGAGGGAATGCATATGCGGCAGGACTTGTCGCAAGGATAGAAAACGCAGGTTATGCGGCGGTAATAATTGTTCTTAATACTTTTTCTATTGGTACAGTCACAATGGACTCGACAGGGAGTAATAGATTCGCTAGTGGTCTAGTGGGGCGAATCCAATGGCTTAATACATCGTATATAGTTATCGAAAATTCGTTCACTACATCTAATATCATGGTCGTCCATGGTGCAAGCGCCTCGACAATCAGAGGCACTAATGCCGCTAATACAAGTGTCGTAGGCGAGATAATTAATACATTTTTTGCCTATGACATTAGTGGCCCTAGCAACTTAGCAAGACAAGGGACTTCGGTAGAGAGAGAATATTTGACACTTAATTTTTGGCAAGAACAAAATCTTAATTGGGATTTTGATAACATATGGCAATTAAGAGAAGACAATTTTCCGACATTAAAAGGATTTTGAAATGTTGCCAATGCGACACAGGAGAAAATAAACAATTATGCAATATGGATTTTTTGATGACAAGAACAAGGAGTATGTTATTACAACTCCTAATACACCTCTGCCATGGATAAATTATCTTGGCAACGAGGCTTTCTTTAGCTTGGTATCAAATACTGGTGGAGGGTACTCATTCCATAGAGATGCTAAGCTTCGGCGAATAAGTCGTTTTAGGTATAATAATGTGCCTGACGACGGTGGTGGCAGAATGTATTATATCAAAGACGGTGAAACAATTTGGTCGCCAGCATTTTTGCCGAGCATGACGGAGCTAGACGAATATAAGTGTAGGCACGGAATGGGGTACACTATTCTTGAGAGTGCTAAGAATGGTATCAAGTCAGAGCTAATGTGTTTTGTGCCTAATGGCGAAAATTGTGAGATAAACAAACTCACTATCAAAAACACAAGCAGTGTCACAAAAAAAATATCGTTATATGGTGCGGTAGAATTTTGTTTATGGAATGCTGTTGATGACGCATCAAATTTTCAGCGGAATTTCAGCATCGGTGAAGTCGAAATCGAGGACAAGACGATATATCACAAAACTGAATATCGTGAAAGACGAAATCACTTTGCGTTTTTTGGCGCTAATGTCAAGCATGATGGCTACGATACAGATAGAGCCAAATTCTTGGGTAAATTTAGGTCATGGCAAAATGCAGAAATTGTAGCAAGTGGCAAAAGCAATAACAACAAAGCAAGTGGCTGGTCACCCATAGCGTGCCATAGGTATGATATAGAATTAAAAGCAGGTGAAGAAAAAACAATTGTATTTGTGTTAGGATATATCGAAAACGCAAAAGATAATAAGTGGGAATCAAAAGGTATTATCAACAAGAAACAAGCACATGAAATGCTAGCTAGATTCGATACGGCGAGTAAGGTTGATGCACAAGTGCAAATCCTTAAGGCATATTGGGATAAGCTACTAAGTAATTATAAAGTAACTAGTGATGAGCCAAAGCTCGATAGGATGGTGAATATTTGGAACCAGTATCAATGTATGGTAACTTTCAACATGAGCCGCAGTGCTAGTTATTTTGAGAGTGGTATGGGGCGTGGAATGGGTTTTAGGGATAGCTGTCAAGATTTGTTAGGCGGTATTCACCTAATACCTAATGATAGAACGCGCCAAAGAATAATAGACATAGCCTCTATACAATTTGAGGATGGTAGCACCTATCACCAATATCAGCCACTTACTAAACGCGGTAATGCAGATGTTGGTGGTGGATTTAATGACGACCCATTATGGCTAATTGCCGCGACTTCGGCATACATTAAAGAAACCGGCGACAAGACTATTCTTGATGAGCTTGTTCCGTTCGATAATGCCCCAGGTAGCGAAAAGCCGCTTATGGAGCATCTTAGACGTAGCTTCAATCACACTACAGCGCGGTTAGGACCTCATGGCTTGCCTCTTATTGGGAGAGCTGATTGGAATGATTGTCTTAATCTTAATTGTTTCTCAACTGAGCCGGGGGAGAGTTTTCAGACTTGTGCGAATTTTGAGAGTGGAGTGGCGGAGAGTTTGTTTATCGCAGGGCAATTTGTTTTGTATGGCAAAGAATATGCAGAGTTATGCAGACGATTTGGATACGCTAAGGAAGCGCCCATTATAGAAGAGGCTATATCAAAAATGGAAAAAGCCGTCCTAGAACATGGGTGGGACGGCGAATGGTTTTTGCGAGCATATGATGCTTTTGGCACACCTATTGGAAGTAAAGCTAATGAAGAAGGCAAGATTTTTATAGAGTCACAAGGCATTTGCACAATGGCAAAAATTGGTGGCGACAAATACGGCAAAAAAGCTATTGCGTCTGTTCGCAAGCATCTTCTTAATGATTTTGGGTGCGAAATTCTTACGCCGTGTTTTTCGGAATATCATGAGCGCTTAGGCGAGGTGTCGAGTTATCCACCAGGGTATAAGGAGAATGGCGCGGTGTTTTGTCACAATAATCCGTGGGTGGTTTTTGCTTGTGCAGCGATAGGAGATGGGGACGGCGCTTATGATTTGTATGTGCGTAATAGTCCAGCTTTTATAGAGGACAAGAGTGAGATTCATAGAACCGAGCCGTATGTATATAGTCAAATGATTGCAGGTAGAGCTGCCCCTAATTATGGCGAGGCGAAGAATAGTTGGCTTACAGGCACGGCATCGTGGACAATGCTTGCGGCATCTCAAGCGATACTAGGAATATATCCTGATTATGACGGACTTAAAATAGCTCCATGTCTACCCAAATCACTCAAAAAAATCAACATAATTAGAAAGTTTCGTGGTGTGACATATGACATTACAATCATAAATTCGGGACTCAAAAAAGCACAACTAACAGTAGATGGCAAAAGATTAAGCGGAGCGATTGTTCCCTTTGGTAAGAACAGTGTAATTGTAGTTGTCGAATGTAAGATGTAGAGGAATAAAAAAGGTGCGGTCGCTAAAGAACACTTACACCTTTTTTTAGTGAGGCAAGTATGGCTCTAATTTAGGCGGTGCAAGTCAGCTGAGGGAGCAGCCCACAGCCAACTACTAGTGAACCCCAAGCTACTGGCTATTGCGAGGTAGTGGGCGAGATGACGGACAAAATGCAAACAATTCAAGCATCGAAACTCAAAAAATGATGTTAGAAAAATACTGCAAAGACAATGGCTACAAAATCTATGACACCTATGTCGATGACGGATATACAGGCTTAAACTTCGACCGTCCCGCATTCAAAAGCATCTTAGTTGCACTTTGTAGAGTGTTTAATCTTGTAAAGGACGATGACAAGGTTATTGAAATAGCAAGAAAAAAGATAGCTAAAGATAATAACCGAGGCAAACAACTCATCGACAAAAGCAAGATAGAGAAAAGATTAGTTACTTTAACGGCTGTTATAAGAAAACTCTATGAGGATTATGTAACAGGGCTTGCTAAGTAATGATAATTACCAAGAGTTGTTGAGAGGCTACCAAGCGGAGCAGAAAGATTTAACCAAGCTCTCTGTTATCACTGCCGAACTAGATAAGGTCACAGATTACGAAAGTGGTATAAAGCAACTAAAGTCAATAGTGGATGGTTACGCTAATATACAAACTCATCTCTCGCATAGAGATAGGCTACCCCAAAAAGCAAGACGGCAAAATAACCCAAGAAATCAGCATAATCTACAACTTTATTAAATCAACACTATAACCAGTAACTTAGGTATGCCCTTTGTACATCGTAGGGGTCGGGGCGACCGCCCCTACGAATGGAAAAACCAATTACATTTGTAAGGGCAGGTCAGGTGTAGCGTGGATAAAGTTGTAGGGGACGCCGCCCTCGGCACCCCGAATAGTCGCAATCCATTACATATAAAAAAGGTCTTAGCCTGTTCGGTTGGCTAAGACCTTTTTTTGTTATTGTTTAGGTGAGAGTTGGATATTAGGTCGTATTACAAACAAGTCAATCACTATTCCCTAATACCTAACCACTATTCCCTAGTATTACTTACCTGCATTAGCCAGCATTTTGTACATAGCGATTTTTTCTTTTGCTTCGACTTCGGCTTGTTTGAAGAGTTCGGTTGCTACTGCTTCGTCGGCTTTGAGGAGTGTAGTGTAGCGACCTTCGTTGCGTACAAAGTCTTGGTAGTTGCCGGTCGGCTCTTTGCTCTCAAGCATAAAAGGATTTTTGCCTTCTTCCTTGAGGTCTGGATTGTAACGGTAAAGTGACCAGTATCCGCTCTCAACTGCATTCTTAGTAATCTTTTGACCTTGGCTCATATCGATACCGTGTGCGATACAGGTTGAATAGGCGATAATGATTGACGGTCCGTCAAATTTTTCTGCCTCGATAATCGCATTAACGGTTTGTTGCATATTAGCGCCCATAGCGATTTGAGCAACATAAGCGTAACCGTAGCTCATAGCCATTAGACCCAAGTCTTTTTTGCGTGTACGCTTACCTTGTGCGGCAAACTTAGCTACAGAACCTGTCGGAGTTGCCTTACTGCTTTGTCCGCCGGTGTTTGAATAAACCTCGGTGTCCATAACAAGCATATTAACATCTTCGCCCATAGCAAGCACATGGTCAACACCGCCAAAGCCGATGTCATATGCCCAACCGTCACCACCAAATATCCAAATAGACTTTTTGATTAGGCAATCTTCGGCTTTTTGAATTTCGGTAAGAACTGTCTTGAGATTTCCCTTTGCGGCTTTGATAGCGGCAGGAAGTTCTGCTTTGATAACTTTTGCTGTACTCTTGCTGATTTCGGCGTCTTTGATGTTCATTAACCACTCGTTAAGAGCTGTTTTGAGTTTGCCTGTTACGCTGGCATCTTTAAGAGCCTCGGCTACTTTTGATTTGAGTAGTTGACGACGGCTAAGGTAAGCAAGGTTAAATCCGTAACCGAATTCCGCAGTATCTTCGAACAATGAGTTAGCCCACGCAGGTCCGTGACCGTCTTTGTTGACAGTATAAGGACTTGTAGGTGTTGTTCCGCCGTAGATACTTGAGCAACCTGTTGAGTTGGCGATAACCATACGGTCGCCGAATAGTTGAGTAATTAGCTTAATATAAGGTGTTTCGCCGCAACCTGTACATGCGCCGGAGAATTCGAATAGCGGTTGTCTGAATTGGCTGCCTTTTACTGTGTTAAGCTTAAACTTATCGGATACATCAGGTTGAGGATTGGTTTCGCAGTAAGTGTAGTTAGCTACTTCAACATCAACGATTTCGCCGTAAGGTTTCATAACAAGAGATTTTTCTTTAGAAGGGCAGACATTGGCGCAGCTTCCGCAACCCATACAATCAAGAGGACTAACTTGGATACGGTAGCTGTAGTCGGGCAAGCCTGTTGCTTTTAGAACGGCGCAAGACTTAGGAGCCTTAGAGACTTTTTTGTCTTCGATAAGGTAAGGACGGATACAACCGTGCGGGCAAACAAGTGCGCATTGGTTACATTGAATACAATTTTGGTGAATATAAGCGGGTAAGAAAGGAGCAACGCCGCGTTTTTCAAGTTTGGTTGTTCCGGTAGGGAATACACCGTCAAGAGGGAACGCACTAACAGGAAGAGTATCACCCTTTTGAGAGAGGATAGGTTTAATAACGCTTGTAAAGAACTTATCGTTAGAAGTTTTAGGAGCAGAACCGCCTGTTTTTGTAGTTGCCCACTCGGCAGGAACTTTAACCTCTACAAGACCTGCAATAGCGTTGTCAACCGCAGCGATATTCTCGTCAACAAATCTCTTATAAGTCTTTTTGATAGCTTCCTTGATAAGTTTTTCGGCTTTTTCGTAAGCCATTATGCTTGTGTTGACCTTAAAGAAAGCCGCTTGCATAACGCCGTTGATAAGAGTTGCCTTTAGACCTGACTTGATAGCAACCTTTTGAGCATCAATGTTGTAGAATTTAAGTTTCTTTTGAGCGATAATGTTTTTGACTTCGGCAGGCAATTCTTTGTCAAGCTGTTTAGCGTCCCAAGAGCTGTTAAGAAGGAAAGTTCCGCCCTCTTTGATACCTTTGAGGATATCATAACGGGTCATATAAGATGCGTTGTGGCAAGCGATAAAGTCAGCTTCGTCAATAAGGTAAGTAGACTTAATAGGCTTTTTGCCAAATCTCAAGTGGCTCACGGTAAAACCGCCTGACTTTTTGCTGTCGTACACGAAGTACGCTTGAGCAAACATATCCGCAATATTGTCACCGATGATTTTTACGCTGTTTTTGTTAGCTCCTACAGTTCCGTCCGCACCCAGTCCGAAGAATTTGCAACGGACTGTGCCTTCGGGGCTTGCATTGATAAATTCGCTTGTATCTAAAGATGTGTTAGTTACATCGTCGTTGATACCTACTGTAAATTTGTTTTTGGCTTCGCCTGCAAGATTTTTGAAAACTGCATTAACAGTTGACGGGTTAAACTCTTTGCTGCCCAGTCCGTATCTTCCGCCGATAACTTTGATGCCTGTGCGGCCTGCTTCGGCAAGTGCGGTAACAACATCAAGATACAAAGGCTCACCAAGAGAGCCTGGTTCTTTAGTTCTGTCAAGTACAGAGATACGCTTAACAGAGGAGGGGATAGCACCTACAAAATCTTTGACGCTGAAAGGGCGATAAAGTCTAACTTTGATAAGACCGACTTTTTTGCCTTGTTTGTTAAGGAAATCAACTGTTTCTTCGGCTGTTTCGGCTCCGCTACCCATCATGATGATGATTTGCTCGGCATTTGGGTCACCGTAGTAATCAAATAGGTTATAACGGCGTCCTGTTAGCTTGTACACCTTGTCCATCATTGTTTGAACAATAGCAGGAGTAGCGTCGTATAACTTGTTAGCCGCTTCACGGTTTTGGAAGTATACATCGGGATTTTGAGCTGTACCGCGCATTTGAGGATGCTCAGGGTTCATTGAGCGCTTACGGAAATCCTCGATATCTTTCATATCGACAAGAGGCTTGATTTCGTCATAGTCGATACCGTCGATTTTTTGCATTTCGGTACTTGTGCGGAATCCGTCAAAGAAATGAAGGAAAGGCACTTTAGCTTTGAGTGTAGCTAAGTGAGCCACAAGTGCAATGTCCATATTTTCTTGGACGCTGTTGCTTGCAAGCATCGCAAAGCCTGTTTGACGGCAAGCCATAACATCTTGGTGGTCACCGAAGATTGATAGAGCGTGTGCCGCTAAAGCACGGGCTGATACATGGAAAACCGTCGGGAGCAATTCGCCCGAGATTTTGTACATATTAGGAATCATAAGAAGGAGTCCTTGGCTGGCTGTGTAAGTTGTCGTAAGCGCACCCGCCGCCAAAGAACCGTGTACAGCCGCTGCCGCGCCTGCCTCGGATTGCATTTCTGATATGCGTAAGACTTCGCCAAAAAGATTTTTGCGGCCCTCCGCTGCCCACTCATCGGCGTACTCCGCCATTGTGCTTGACGGCGTGATTGGATAGATTGCCGCCACTTCGGCAAATGCGTAAGCGATGTGAGACGCCGCTGCGTTGCCGTCGATAGTCATTTTTGTCATTTCTTTTTATATCTCCTTTTTTTGTAAACTAAAATAAATTAAAGGTCGCTTTTTAAGCAACCTTATTATTATACCCTATATTGTATAGCGGGTCAAGTAAGATACCCCTATTTATGCAAAAAGGTCAAAGGAATTGAGGGATAAAGGCAGTAGGAACGATGATTTTTGACCAGAATCGCTCCGAAATGGGGTGATTTTGGTCAAAGTACGCAAATCTAGTGTCTTAGGTGTCCAGAAGTGTTTTAAGTATTCAGGCGGTCGATGCCCGCCCCTACGACTAGACAATCAATTGCACTAGAAAAACCAAGTGTAGGGGCGGGCAGACGCTTCGCTTGGTCTTCGACTGACCGCCCGAATAATAATTATCCGTATACAATATTTTTTAACAAGACTTGACATCACGATATAATTATGCTATACTTGTACTATAATTAGTAGAGGGTGTTTTATGCTTGTGACAAAGTCAAAAAGAACAGGATTGTTTTGTGTGCTTATTATAACCATACTGCTTTTTGGCATAGCTAATTTTGGGCATACGGTGACGGCGAGTGCAAATATGGCACAGCCCCGAGAGGATAGAGGCAGCGGGATTGTTTTTGATAGGCACGATTATGTAAGAGTTGACTCACAAATTTTGGACATAGTTTTTAATAACGATAAAGATGCGGATATTACGGCTGTTTATACGATGACTAACACCTCTAGTCAGGCGGTAACGATACGGACGATGTTTTTGTCACCGATATATAACCGTGAGCAAAGGCGATATAATATTACTGCGGACGGTGCTAGGTTAGAGTATGTAAGTGAATTTTTTGCGTTTTATTGGTGGTCGGCGGATGACCTTCTTAATTGGGAGGATGTTTTGGCTAATGCTGATGCTAATCAGTACGACTATGATGAGAGGCTTTTGGACTGGGCGTATATCAGTGCGGTGACTTTTGAGGTTGAGTTTGGTGCGGGACAAACGATAGATGTTGCAGTTAGTTATAATTATAGCGTTAATGTCAATTTTAGACGGGGTAACCGCACGACCATGCGGTACTTTTTGACGCCCGCTAGGTATTGGAAAGATTACGGCGGATTGACAATCAACCTTACTTTATACGATA
>WQVM01000035.1 GCA_009783985.1 Bacillota bacterium
AAAGAGCAACATCACGCTCTTTTTGGCACTTCTTAACATTGTTCTCATTTGCTTTTGTATTAGATTTGAGTAATGCTAAATTTGAAGCACGCAATTTTTTTTCGGCTTGATAAAATCTAGAGTCATTGAGTGCTATTTCACGACGCATAGCTGCTTGGGCTTCGGCTCTCTGCCGTCTTGCCTTAATTATGTCACTTGCTTTTTGATAGCTCATAGTCTAAAAAATCTCATCATGCTCTAGTGTGTCAAACAATGCGTCTATTTGCTGAACAGTATATTCCGAAATAGTATTGGGTTTTGAGGTAGCGGCGATTTCCGCCATAGCTTGAGAGGGGATAGAAGAAGTCTTTTTTGCTTCGTCAAGAGTAGTGATTTTTTTCTCACGCCAATTACTTAGTATAGCATTGATGTATGACATTGGATTGGTTTTGCCTTGAGATTGTTCCGCCGCATACAGTATTAAGTCACGCCCGAACTGCCATGTGTATGTCCATATGCGGTAACTGTCCCTATCACGAGAGGTAACAATGCGTTCAAGTCCCGCTGTTTTTAAGACCTCTGCGATTTCTTTGTCAACCCCGGCTATTTGGCTCACATGACCTGCAATTGCGGCGGCGGTAATAAGACCTGCTCTATAAAACTTGTTGACCGCATCATCCATACCCTCTAAGGTGCGGATACTTTTGCGATAACAGTAAGTGGCAATATCTAAGAGTGCTTGCTCTTCAAATCCGCACGCTAACCAGCCGACAATATAAGTCTCAACAGTCATATCTAACTGCTCGTAATAGACGCCGATAGTTGCATTGATTTTTTTGGCTAATCCGTATAACTTGTCCTTGCGTTCCTCGTAAGCGTCAATTTCGGTAGTCGCAAAGAGACGGGCATCGTAATAACGGCTTATAAGCGAATCTAAGCGGGTAATGCCGCCCTTTTTGATTTTTTTAGCGACATGAATAATCGCATCGGAGGTAAAACCCATTTGCCGTGTCCATTTAAGATATAAGGTCTTATCCTCGTGGTCTGGGGCTCGCTTGAGTTTGAGTGCTTTGAGTATAGCGACAAGCTCACCGTGAGAGTAGTCTAGGTCGGATAACTTTTCGCTGATTTGGTCAAATGTCCTATAGCCCTCGCTTGCAAGGTTGCGTGCAACGGCGACAATGTAATGCCAGCTAATATCCTCACCTTTGAGCCGTACACAGTAGCCGACTATAGCAAGCATAGCGTTTTGCTCTATTTGAAGTGCGTCCATTGCCGTATAGTACTCGTTGTATTCATTTGGCAGAATAACACGGCGGGGGAGCATTTTGTTAAGTTGGTCATTAAAACTCTTAAATTTTTCGACCTTAAATATCTTAACTTTGCTACCTGCAGGACGCACAGCTCGATATTCTACAGTGGGAGGTGTTGTCATACTTAGGCTACACAAGCCCTGTTCTTGCCAATAACCGTATGCCTTGATAACCTCGTCTATTTCGATTTTTAGACAACGAGCCATACGCTCTAGGTCATTATCCATACTGTCGCTACGGCTTGCCAGACTTAACCCATACAAATAAACCTTAACATAATTATCAGGTGCATGGGGCATATACTCGACAACAAATAGTGTATCAACGCCTATTTTGGTATCTATCGCGTTTTCTGATGCTAATTTACAAAACATAAAATTAGGAAATAGAGATTAGGGATAGGGAATAGTGCCACAAATTACTTGCTTTTATACACAAATATAGTATATACTATATTTGTGTTTTAGGCAAGTATTTTTTGGGGATTTTATCAATATCTAATCTCTATTACCTAAACCATATTCTTATGAAATTTATTCATACAGCTGACTTACATTTAGATTCTAAGATGGAATCCAACCTTACGGGTTTGCAAGCTAAAGAGCGCAAGACCGAACTTTTGAATACCTTTAAGAGATTGGCGGCGTATGCGGCGGAAAATAATATTACCGCCGTGATAGTCGCCGGTGATATGTTTGACTCTCCGAGAGTGACTCAAAAAGCACGCAATTATGTGCTTGATGTTATCGCCAATACTCCTAATGTTGATTTTTTGTATCTTGCAGGTAATCACGATGAGGGTGTTTTTGAGGGAGAACTACCGACAAACTTTAAGCAGTTTGGTAACGGCTGGGAATATTTTGATTACGGCAATGTGACTATTGCAGGAGCAAGATTACTGCCTAACGACTATGGTATATATGATAGACTAAAACTTAATCCTGATAGAGTCAACATTGTTACAATGCACGGACAGGAGAGTAATTATGGTCGTCGTGACAATGCAGAGATAGTCAACCTAACTAGCCTCCAAAGCCGTTTTGTAGATTATCTTGCATTAGGTCATGTACATTCATATAAGACAGGTGTGCTAGACAAGCGTGGTATTTGGTGCTATAGCGGTTGCTTAGAAGGGCGAGGCTTTGACGAGTGCGGCGACAAGGGTTTTGTTATAGTTGAGGTAACGGGAAAAACTATCAAGCATGAGTTTGTGCCTTTTGCACACCGTAAATTATATGAGATAGAGGTCGATATAACAGGCTTGACCGCATTAAGTCAAGTGGAGGCAAAAGCCGAAGATGCGTTAAGAGATATTGACAAAAACAGCTTGATTAAGTTATGTCTTACAGGACAATACACCGAAGACACCAATAAGGATTTGAGGCATTATATAAGCGGACTTAACGGCAGGTTTTATTTTGCAAAAGCAGGGGCTGACCGCAGCCGCCTAACAATCAGCGTAGAAGATTATGCTAACGATATTTCGCTCAAAGGCGAATTTATAAGACTTGTGCTTAAAGCGGGACTTGCTCCGCTCCAAAGAGATGCGGTTATATGTTATGGGATAAATGCTCTTAAAGGGGAAGAAATAGAGTAATTATGAATTATAAATTATAAATTATAAATTGAGGACTTGGGATAAGAACTAGAAAAAACAACAAGCAACAATTTATAATTTATAATTTATAATTTATAATTCGTACTTATGAAATTAAACAGACTTTATATAGAGAACTTTGGCAATTTGAGCAAGTTTTCGTACGACTTTGAGTCGGGGCTTAATGTCATCAACAAGCCTAACGGGTGGGGTAAGAGTACGCTTGCTTCTTTTGTCAAAGCAATGTTTTATGGGCTTACGGGTACAGGCAAAAGAGATATAGTTAATAATGAACGCAAAAAGCATACTCCGTGGGGCGGCGGCAGATTTGGCGGTAATTTGGAGTTTGAGCATAAGGGCAAAGGGTACAGGATAGAAAGATTTTTTGGAAACAAGGAAGCCGAAGATACATTTGTAATGTACGATACGGAAACAAGTAAAAAATATAATGCCGACCCCGAAGTAATTGTTAAAAGGTTTTTTGACCTTGATGTTGAGGCCTTTGAGAGGAGTGTGTTTTTTCCTCAAAATGAGATAAGATTCGGACTTAATGATAGTATCAGCGCTAAGCTTTCTAACCTCGTTGAAAACACCGATGATATCAATAATTATAACACGGCTATAGATAGGTTAGATAAAGTGCGCCAGCGTTTTAAGAGAACAGGTGGCAGAGGAGAGATTGCAGAACTTGAATCAGCTATACTTGATACAGAGCGTAAGATAACCGCTTGTAAGGATGCTTATAGAGGTGTTGATGCGGCTAAGGTAATGACTGAGCAAAAGATTGTCCGTGGAACAGAGGTTGCGGCGGAGTTAAAGAAAGTCAAAACCGAGATAAGCAAGGCAATCGAACTTAGAGAAAAAAATGTGCAAAAAGTCGCAATGGTTGACAGGTATAACACTCTCAAAAAGTCTAAGGAGCAAGCACAGACCGAGTATGATGAGGCTATCAAGCAAAAAAACAAAATCAAGCCGTCATTTATCTTGCTTGCTATAATAACACTAGGGATTGCCGCACTTGTTGTATACCTAAGAGGACGAAAAGAAAATCCTGTAATCACACAGCTAAAAATCACTTTAGATATGCGTACTAGGGACTATGAGGAGTTTTGCAGAGCGCAGGATAATGTTAGTGGATTTACAGTAGCAGAGGCAACGGCGCTTGACTTGGATACGCTAAGACAGAGAGAGGTAGTCTTACAAAAAGAGTACGACAGGCTCAAAGACGAAACAGCAACACTTAGGGCTGATGCACAGGCTAAGCAAGAGAGGGCAGGCGAGCTAACCGAATTTGAAGCATCGTTAGAAGCACTAAAAGAAAAAAAGATTGACGCCGAATATAAGCTAGACAATGTTAAGTTATGTATAAAATTTTTGGAACAGGCTAAGCAAAACATCAACCTAAATTATGTAGACCCTATGAAAGAAAGTTTTGGCAGTTATGCCGAGATTATGGCGGACGGTGATTTAGGCGGTTATGTAATGGATAGTGACTTAGACCTAAAATTCGAAAGACACGGCGAAACAAAATCGGTTGACTTTTTTAATGCAGGGCATAGAGATATTGTGGATATATGCGTGCGGCTATCGCTTATTGATGCATTATACAAAGACGAAAAACCTTTTATAATAATGGACGACCCTTTTGTTAATTTAGACGAGGACAAAATATCCTCGGCAATGGATGCGCTAAAGCGGTTATCGGAGATATATCAGATTATTTACTTTACTTGTCATAAGAGCAGGGAGTAGGATAATGCAAAACGCAAAACGCAAAATGCATAATGAATGACAAGAAGTAATCTAGTTATATTATCAATTAAAAAACTCGTCAATCATTTTGCGTTATGCGTTATGCGTTATGCGTTTTGCATTAAAAAAACTATGATTAAACAACAACAACACAAAACCCTAGCCATAATCGGCAGTACCGGCAGTATCGGTACGCAGACATTGGATATTGTAAGGAGACACCCAAAACTTTTTGGAGTGCATTCTTTGGTGGCGCATAGTAGTGCGGATAAACTTGTCGGACAAGCACTAGAGTTTTTGCCTAAGGTTGTAGGGATATTTGACGAGAGCAAGTATGATTTTGTTAGGGCGGCATTACCTAAGTCTATAGCGGTAGTCGCAGAACAAGATGCCCTAACGATGACCGTGCAGGGTGCGGATACTTGTGTTGCCTCTGTAGTGGGTATGCAAGGGCTTAGCAGCGTAATTGCAGCAATTGAGGCGGGTGTAGATGTTGCACTTGCCAATAAGGAGAGCCTTGTCGCAGGCGGCGGGCTTGTAATGGAACTCGCCCGCCGTAACAAAGTCAAAATCACACCGATTGACAGCGAACACAGTGCGGTATGGCAATGTCTAAAAAGCGGACGAAAGAGCGACTTAAAGAGCATTACTCTTACAGCATCTGGCGGACCCTTTAGGACTTATACTAAAGAGCAATTGCGTCAAGTTACGCTTCAAGATGCCCTCAAACATCCCACATGGGCAATGGGTGCTAAGATAACGATAGATAGTGCTACTATGGCTAACAAGGCACTAGAGATAATTGAGGCTCGCTGGTTATTCGGCACAACTAATATTGATTATGTTATTCACCCCGAAAGTATTATTCATTCTACGGTAGAATTTAAGGACGGTAGCGTAATCGCCCAAATGTCACATCCGACTATGGAAATCCCCATACAACTTGCCATAACATACCCTAAGAGATTTGATACAGCAATCAAGAGGCTAGATTTGGCTCAAATGGGAAAACTTACATTTGTCAAACCTAATGAGGATGTTTTTATAATGCCTCGTCTTGCTAAGGAATGTCTCAAAAAAGGCGGCACCGCACCCGCAATATTTAATGCGGCTAATGAGGCGGCTAACGAGCTTTTCCGTAACGGCAAAATAACTTTTCTTGACATTATGAGCATAGTGGAGCGTGCCGTTTCATATTTTAAGATAGTGGATAAGCCAACGCTTGAAAATATATATGAGGTTAATGATGAAGTCTATAAGGAAATAATTATGAATTATAAAGTATAAATTATAAATTGAGGACTAGGGTAAGAACTGAAAAATGACGACAAACAACAATTTATAATTTATACTTTATAATTTAACATTGATTTTATGCAACAAGTTTTAACAGTACTCTTACACATATTACTCGCCTTAGTGGTGCTACTACTTATGGTGACGATACACGAACTCGGACATTATGTCGCAGGTAAGATTTTGAAATTCAAAATCAACGAATTTGCCGTAGGTTTAGGACCTAAAGTTTTGCAAAAAAAACTTAAAAGCGGTGAGAAGTTTAGTCTTAGGGCTATCCCGTTAGGCGGTTATTGTGCTTTTGAAGATGAGTCTGGTGAAGAGCAAAAGAAAGAGCCACCTAATGACGAGGTTTTTGAAGAACTTGCTGAAAGTAAAGCAGGTGTAGGGGCGACAGAATGTCGCCCGCAAGAAGTCGGGCGACAGAATGTCGCCCCTACAGAAAACCCCAAGAGTCGTAACTTAAAAAACTTCACTGACCAAAAACCGTGGAAACGCATAATCGTTTTTGTCGCTGGTGCTGGTTTCAATATCATATCGGCTTTTATATTCTCGTTTATGTTTTTGCTTGTAGCGGGATATAGCGTGCCTGCGGTTACCGAAGTTTTTGCACAGCCTAATACAGAAACTCATTATAGCGAACTCCGTGTAGGTGACGAGATAATTGCTGTCAACGGTCAGAATATCACTCTATTTAGGTCAATGGAGTCTATGACAAGAGATTTTGTAGTTGGTCAAAATTTTGAACTGACTCTTGTCAGAGACGGAGAAACAATAGTAATAAGCGGATTTAAGAGGCAACGCATTTATAGTGAGGACGGGTATTTTACCGTTCATAGGTTAGATGAGGACGGCAACTTAGTGTGGGAACAAATTGCGGTTGGGAGCGGTGCGGATTCATTTGAGGGCGTAGGCTTTAGAAGCGGTTCGGCACGGCGTAGCTTAGGCTTTGGTCGGTCGCTCCTCTATACAGTGCCTTTTACGGGAGAACTTGCAGGGTCAATATTCAGAGTGTTCGGGATGGTTTTTACCGGTGATGTTCCGGTAACAGATGTTGTTTCGGGTCCTGTGGGAGCCGTAGGTACAATGGCAATGCTGACTATGGTGTCAATTGAGAATGTATTATTCCTAATGGCTTTCTTGGCAATTAACTTTGCGGTGTTTAATCTCTTGCCTATACCTGCACTTGACGGGTCAAAAATCGTATTCGCTACAATTGAGTGGGTGCGTGGCAAACCTGTCAACCGCAAAATCGAAAATTGGATTCATGTAGTAGGATTTTTGGTAATATTTGGACTTATGATACTGATAGTTACGCCGATGGACATTATTAGACTGATAAGATAAATATAAACAATTAGGAATTAGAAGTGAGGAATTAGGAATTATTGCTAAAATTATTTTAATAACTAAGTCAACAATTCCTAATTGTTCACAAGGATAAACGAATGAAGCACATAACAAAACAAGTTAAGGTTAAGAACACAATAATCGGCGGTACAGCTCCCGTAACTATTCAGTCTATGACGAATACGCATACGAGAGATTATTCGGCTACGATAGAGCAAGTAAGGCGGTTAGAGGCTGTAGGATGCGATATTGTAAGGCTTGCTGTTGTTGATATGGATGAGGTTAAGGTTGCTTGCAAAATCGCTAAGGAAGTAACCGTTCCGCTAGTTGCTGATATTCAGTACGATTACAAATTAGCCGTTGCGTGTGCGGACGGCGGAATGGCAAAGATTAGGATTAATCCGGGTAATCTAGGCGGAGCGGACAAGCTAAAAGAGGTCGCTACAGCCTGCAAGCGAAACGGCGTACCTATAAGAGTAGGTGTCAATGCAGGGTCTTTGGAAAAAGGAGTAAGCACAAAAGGCGGAATCGCCGCTGCACTTGCAAAAAGCGGATTAGCTAATCTTAAACTGCTAGAGGATTGCGGTTTTGATGATTTGGTAGTTTCGGTCAAGTCAAGCAACGCTAAGGTGACTGTAGACGCATACCGCTTACTTGCAAAAAAATGTAATTATCCGTTACATATCGGAATAACCGAGAGTGGTGTGGGTCTTAGCGGAATAATCAAGTCATCTGTGGGGTTAGGCGCACTTTTACTTGACGGATTAGGGGATACGGTGCGGGTCAGTCTTTCGGGTGACCCTGTAGACGAGATAGATATTGCGAGGCGTTTGCTTAGAGCTAGCGGTCGTGATGTCAATTTTTGCGAAGTTATAAGCTGCCCTACTTGCGGGCGGTGCAGTTTTGATTTGGCGGCATTAGCCGTCAAAGTTGAGGATATGACACAGCATATCAAAAACCCTCTCAAAATCGCCGTTATGGGCTGTGCCGTCAACGGCATAGGCGAGGGTAAACACGCTGATTTAGGCATAGCAGGAAGTAAAGACAAAGCGGTGATTTTTTGCAAGGGAGAAATTATTAAGACGGTACCTATGGATGTTGCGGAAAAGGAATTTTTTGCTGTGATTACAAATGAGATACAAAAAATCAAGTAAGAAGTAAAAGGTAAAAAGTAAAAAGTGCGGACTTAGTATCGACTATCCGAATAAACACCTGTCTATAGATGTCATTGCGAGGAGTGTTAGCGACCCATTCGGCAAGCTCAGGGCAGGCTCCGCAATCCCACGAATAGAACACTTTACTTGGGATTGCTTCGTCGCTTTGGCTCCTCGCAATGACAATCCAGCCAATATTACTCATCAACACTTTTTACCTTTTACTTCTTACTTTTTACTTTATAAGGATTTATGGATAATCAATTATTACTACAATTCAATATTTTAACGGATAGCCAATACAGCTATCTTAGGCTCAAGTCAATCGACATAAGGCTAAAGGCAGGTCTTGTGGAGGTCAATTTTGTCTATCCTGAAGATAAGGAGAATGAAGCATTAGGTAGTGTAGACAAAATTACCGCCGCTATAGCTAAGGCTTTGGATGTTGACGCCCAAGTTAAGGTCAACTTAATCCGCAACCATTTTGATAAGCACTTTTTTATTCAAGGAATTACCCAAATTCTCAAAAAACACCCCTTTGTACATAGCGTTGTGGACAAGTCAGGCATCAAGGTTAAAAGTCAAGAGAGCGGACACATTGTGGTGGAGATTTCTGCCCCAAAATCATCCGCCGACTACATAGCCGAAAAAGTAATCGCCGACCTTGAACATTATGTCAAATCCAACTATACGGATAAGATTGTTTTTGAGATAGCGGAGGCTTCTGACAGCGTTATAACCGAACGGGTAGATAAGGCAAAAGAATACGAAAAGCAAGAGCCGCAATTTGAGTTTGAGGGCGGACGGTCTATACCGCTTACTGATATAGAACATATTATGGGCGACCCTATCAAAGGGCCCTCGGCTTATATTTGTGACATCAAGTCACCCCGTGCCGGTGTTATAATGGCGGGAGTAATATCTAATTACCGCTCATTTGCACGCAAGCCTAAGTCTACCGACAAGTATCTCAAAAAATATTTTAAGTTTGTATTAGAAGACCCTACAGGCACAATTGAGTGCGTGATTTTTCCTAAGACTAAACAAGGGCAAGCACGCTTAGAAGAGCTTGCTAACGGCGAAGTGGTCGCAACGGAGGGTGTAGTAGAGCCTGACGAGTTCCGTGGTGGCGGACGACTAAGCTACATAGCAAGGAGTGTATCCAAGTGCGTAATCCCGTCAGACTTTAAGCCTAATATTCTGCGTCGTGCAGCACCTCCCGAATATATCTATGTCAAGCCTTACTATATAGTCGACACAGTCCAAACAACTCTCTTTGAGAAAAAAAGCAAACTTCCTAAGGATGTTGTTGATACGGATTATGTAGTATTTGACTTAGAGACAACAGGGCTTGACCCTATGACCTGTAAAATAATTGAGATAGGTGCGGTCAAAATTAAAGGCGGCGAAATCGTAGAGGCTTTTACAACGCTTGTCAATCCCTTTGAGCCGCTTACTGCAAAAATTACCGAGATTACGGGTCTTACTGATGACGACCTTATAGGCAAATTAAGTATAGAGCAGGTACTGCCCGACTTTTTTAAGTTTTGCGAAGGTGCAACAATTATAGCCCACAACCTAATTGGCTTTGACTTTGGTTTTATCAAAAAAGCGGGGGAGTCAATGCACTTTATTTTTGACCACCAAAAAATTGATACACTTAAGCTGGCACATCAAAAACTTCCCAAATTGCAAAAGTACAATTTGGGAGCCTTGTGTCAATATTTTGAGTTTGTCAATCAACACGCTCACCGTGCATTAAGCGATGCAATGGTCACCGCCAAGATATTTTTACGATTAATGGAAATTGAATAAATTTAATCCTAAGTCTTGACAAAATAAGAAGGAGTTGTTATAATAATAGTATGATAAGTGTTTTTATATTTTTGTTTATTTTTGGGTCACTCTTTGCTTTTGCAGGGATTGCTATGGCTGTTACACAGCTTATAGATGGTGATTACGCTGTGGCGGCGATTGCGATGGCTCCTGCAATGATAGGGCTTATATTAATAGCTGTTGTTGGATTAGTACTATACAAAAGAATACTTAATCTAGTCATAATCAAAAAAGGTAAAGACGGCATAGGATATTTTGAAAATTCAGAGAGTGGAGGAACTAGTGGCAACCCTAGATATATAATAGATTTTTCTTATGGGGACGAGGACGGTATCCCGCATGTTACAAGGACATTACGGTCGTATTCCTTATGGCAAATCAGAGAACTGCAGCAGAGGGGTATGTTTGGTATAAAAATATACAAGGGGCGTGCCGCAATCAATCTAAGAGCACTAGATGTGGCAGACCCAAGGATAAAGGCAAGGGCGGATGATTTTTGCCTATGTGCTTTTTGCGGTACAGAGTCACCTGTTACTAATATCAACTGTAATAATTGTGGGGGTGTGCTATAATGACACTTATAATAGCCATATTATTTTTTGTAGCATTTATTTTTGGGGTAGGAGGCACAACGCTATTCGTTGAGGGCATACGCACTGGCGATAACGGTATGATTGCCTCGTCAATGATTTTGCTAGTGATAGGAGTAGCGGCACTTGTAGCCCTGATTGTACTATTTGTCAAGAAGGTTTTGCGTATCAGAACTATCAGAAGAATAATTGCAATCGGGCAAAATGGCAGGGGCGAGTATGTTGGCAAGTCCTTGTGTCCGTTGTTTTCGACAGAAAAAAGATACAAACTCAAGTTTAGCTTTATAGCCGCTCCAAGAAGGCGTACAGTAAAATCCTTGAGAACATATTCCTTTGTTGAAATTGCGGCACTACAAAGGACACGAAGGTTTGCTATCAAGTGGCACGGAAAAAGAGCTGTGATTGACGAGGATATAAGAATGCTGGTAAGAATGAATTCCCGTGCGGTAAGAGAGGGTTTTCTTGACCGCAACGCCCCGATGCCGCCTATCATAAGATGTCTATATTGTGAGTCTAAAGTCAAAGCCAATGCTAAGGATTGCCGCAATTGCGGTGCTTTGACTTGCAATATAAGCACATAATAGACTTGACATCTTACTGATGATGTGGTAATATTTTAGTGTAATGGAAAAAATAACAAACAAAAATTCAAAACCATATAAAAGTATATTTATAAGCGGTTTAGTATTTGTTATAATTTTTGCAATAGTTTTTTTTGTTATCTTTGTTAATGTTCTAGAATATCAAGCAGCTCAAAGAGAGATTTACCCGTTTACTTTAAGCGTACTTGACAGATTAGTAAATACTGCTTATTTTAATGCATTTATCTTGGGTTTAACTTTCTTAGCAGTTATAATATTTTTTGTCATTGTAATAGTTAGTAGGTCTATTAAAAACAAATCAAAAAATAGGTCTTTGATTTTGTTTGTTGCTTCATTTATAATTTTAGCATTGACAATAACATATCTAATATCTAGTATATTGCTTTTATTAAATTTTAATAATTATCTTAATATTGGTAATTTTAGAAATGATATAGTAGAAAATGCACTTAGAATAGGAAATATCGTAAATATATTACTGGCTAGTATTCATATTTTATTTTGTATCTATTATGTAGTTTATATATGGAGGAATAAAAATGTTTTGTAGAAATTGCGGTAAGGAATTGGGCGGACAATTTTGTGCGGGGTGCGGTACTGTTGCAGGTAGCCTTCCAAATGAGCAAGTCAATCAGGCAAATTATATGGCAGGGCAAGGCTATATGGCACAACCAAAAGGCAAAAGCAAAGTTGCTGCCGGTCTTTTGGCTCTTTTGCTTGGCTACGGAATTCATAATTTTTATCTGGGCTATATAGGAAAAGCCGTTGCACAGCTTATGCTTTATATTGGAGTTTTTATAACGGTGATGGTCGGGACGGTGTTTATGATAGTGGGGTCAATACATCTGGAAATCTATAATGAATTTAGTGCAATGTTTGTTGCAGGCATTGCTTTAATGGGCATAGGTGTAGTTTTGTCTTTAGCTGTAGGCATATGGGGTTTTATAGAGGGTATAATGATACTTTGCGGCGCTATTAAGGTTGACGGCAAAGGACGCCCATTGTCATAAGCCTCTTAAAGTTGGCTAATTAGTGCGGAAATCTATCGGTCAATCGTCATTGCGAGGAGCGTCAGCGACGAAGCAATCCTATGGGAAGAACACTTTACATGGGATTGCTTCGTCGCTGACGCTCCTCGCAATGACGATATTTAGAATCAGTTTTTACTTCGTATATCAAGACAAGGTGGTCAACATCAAACAATCCCTCATCTTTTTTTTGAGGCTAACTTGACAGGCATAGGTCTGTCTTTTTTGTTGCCTTTGACTCGTTCGTTAGTAAATACTGACAACTTAATAACACCGAATATTATCATAAGCGTTACGACAAAGGCGACACTCAATATTCCTGTTACGGCAAGCTGTAAGAATGCAGGGAGAGCCATAATATTGTACATAAAGTAAGTGAATATAGTCGAGGGGATGAGGATAGCGATTGTTATGCCGAGCGGGATAAGGAATTTATATCCTGCTCCTGTTTTTCGCTTGATTGCAAGTACATCAAGTATTGAACTAAAGGTAAGCATTATACCTAATGCGACTGTAAGGTGCAGAGCATTAAAACTATGACGCACTAAAAACATATATCCGAACATTAGTATTGCGCCGAGGATATAGTTGACAAAACCTTGAATTTCGAGTCCGAGGGAGTTCATTATCGACGAGGTAATACTCTCTATGCCTATAGGGATAAGGAGCAGAGCGGCAAAGGTTAAGAACTGCCCCGCAAGTTCGTTGCCGAACAAAAACATTGTTGCCGAGCGACCCATTATAAGTAACGCAGGTATAAATATCGCACTTATAACTACCGAAAAAATCACCGCTTGTTCTATTTGTACTTTGAGGCGGTCTTTTGCTCCTTGACCTCCTTCGCTGCTTTCCGATAAAGTTGGTACCAGCACAAAAGCCATTGCACCGATTACGGTGTTAGGGACATAGAGGATAGGCAAAGCCATTCCGATTGTCGCACCGAGGAAGTATAGTGCCTCAGGCGTTGTCGAGCCTTGAAAAGTCGTAAGGATAAACGGTATAAAAATAGCAATAAGAGAGGCGGTGATAGTGGTAGACGCACGCACCATCGTAATCGGCACACTTGACTTGATAAGCGGCTTGATATGTCCTTTGGGGCTTGCAAAGCGACCTTTACGCTTAAAATACACTATCGCACCGATTATTGCACTAACAAAATAGGCGATAGAGAGCGATGCCGCCGCCGAATACAAATGGTTGTCAAAAAAGACAAAAAGCAATATACATACGACTATGCGGAGCGTTGTTTCTACAAAGTCAATGAGACAGACATCTCTAAATAGTTGCCGCCCCCAAAGATTGCCCCGTGCCGCCATCTGAACGCTTGATGCGGCAATACAAGGGAGCAGTAGTAAGAGAACAATAAAACTTTGGGGTGAAGTAAACCGCCTCGAAAGAGGTTCTCTCAAGACAAGTATAAAAAGACAGATAGCCGCCGCACACACGATATTGATAATGAGTGCCCCCGTAAAAACCCCGTGTTCGGACTTGATGTCTTTTTGCACACGGTGTTTGGCGGTCATCTTGCTGACGACAAGGGGGATTCCGCTTGCGGTAACGGCAAGTAACACAAAAAAGACCGACACGCCGACCTGATAGATGCCCAGTAGCTCCGCACCCAAAGTTCGGGAAAGAATTACCTTAAACCCAAAAGAGGCGGCTCTTGTAAGCACCGCAAAAAATGAAATTGTAAATATTGCTTTGAGAATAGATTTTCGCATAACTATTACAATGCTCAATGCTCAATGTTGGGTGCACATATGTACAATTGTCCCACTATAGGTCATTAGACCTGTTTACGAAACTCTTATTTTTTAACAGAAGTCGCCCCACCCCTACCCCTCCCACGGAGGGGAATATATACTAGGATTCTAGTCCACTATTCCCCTCCGTGGGAGGGGCAGGGGTGGGGCGACAATTTGCTGATTAGTTCGCAACACAAGCAAGGGCAGTCAACTCCTCAAATTATAATTACGCAAAATTTGTCGAAAAAAGAACATAGGACAGGCAAGCAAATCATAATCTCCTCATATACTGACTTGTGGCTCTTTTTAGAGCCTGAAGAATTTGAGGAATGCGGAAAAATTATCCGCTGTGGTGATTTATGATTTTTGAAAGTTTAATGACCTTTTTGTCTAAGGTGCTATTTTTTACGGGTTACATAAATAATAACACTTCTTTTCCTAAACCGCTTACGGCTGAGGAAGAAAAAAAGACAATTCAAAAAATGAAAGACGGGGACGCCGAAGCGCGCGAAATCCTTATAAGGCACAATCTTAGGCTTGTGGCGCACATTGTCAAAAAATACAGTAATGTAGGCGAGGCGGAGGATTTGATATCTGTGGGCAGTATCGGGCTAATCAAGGCGATAGAGAGTTATGAGTTTGACAAAGGCTCGGCACTTGCCACATATGCAGCTCGTTGTATTGACAATGAGATTTTGATGTACATACGAGCCAACAAAAAGCACAAGAGTACCGTATCCATCTACGAAAAAGTCGGTGTAGATAAAGAAGGTAACGAAATCAGTTTGCTTGATATTATCCCGCATAAAGACGACAATGTTTTTGGCAAAGTAGAGTCAGGCATGGTGGCAAATCAGATTTACAAAGCTGTTTGCAGTTGTCTTAATGAGCGTGAGCAAGAAATAATCAATATGCGTTACGGCATAGGCACACGCATACATACACAGCTAGAAGTTGCGTCAAAACTAGGCATCAGCCGCTCCTACATCTCCCGCATAGAAAAAAAGGCCATCAAAAAAATCAACGAAGTAGTCGAGAAGTAAGTGTCAGATAATACAACAGTATTGCTTGACATATTATGTTAAATATGTTATGCTTGCAGGCAATAAATACTAAAGAGGGATTACACACTTATATGGATAACCAACCTAAGAATAATCAGCATAGAGAGGGGCGGCTTATCAATTTTAGGTGTTTTGTTTTGGCGGGGGTTTGTGCGGCGTTGGGGATATTCGGTGTCAGCCGTATATATATGGGGATAATGTTTTGGGGAGTAGCGGCATTAGTTGGCGGAGCGGGGATAATTGTAGTAGCGTTGGTGTGGACAGTTAAGAGTGGCTTTTGGGACTCGATAAATTTTTTAAGACTGAGAAAAACTAATTCGGCATCGGAACAGGATGCAAAACAGTTCAGACAATACATAATCAAATTATTTGCTATTTTGGTTGCTATCATAATTTTTGTCATAGCAATTATTTCGGCTGTGACGGCGGTGCGGACATGGGACGAGCTAGGGGTAGACTCTAGGGGTGACACGGGCGGTGCGGTTGTTTTTGTTTCGGGGGTGGTTACTGAACGGGTAGATGTTGATTTTCGCAATAACAGGGCAAGTATAACTTTGCGGGATGTGAGAGTGGACGGAAGACGACTAAACGGAAGACTGCAACTTACCGTGACGCAAATGGAGGGGGTATCCGAGCGGTTGCGTCCTGGAGATGTACTACGATTTGAGACGGCTATAAGAACAAGCGACCTCATAATAGAGGATGAGGAGCGGGTTAATAATTTTGCTTACCGCCGAAATATTAGATACAGGGCAATAATAAGAGAGGCGGATATTGAGCCTATCGTTGGTAGTCCCAATCTTGGCGAGCGTATACGGGGTATGATGTGGAACCGCCTTAATCGTGGAATGCCTGAGCGGTACGCCGCCGTAGCGTACGGTATGCTTATCGGCGACAGGACGGGGATTGACAGGGATATCAACGACGCTTTCGGTGT
>WQVM01000036.1 GCA_009783985.1 Bacillota bacterium
AAAAAGTAGCCATATTTAATACATACATTATGTCAAATCTACCTGTATAAATAAGCAACTACAGGTGAACTTGACAAGCAATGCTCTTTTGACATAATAAGCGTTTATTCGACAAACAATATGTCAATTACTCCTGTAATTCACTAGACATAACAGGTAAAATTGACATACAATATAAATGTGATCACAACCAATAACAAAAGGAGGTGTTAATACAAATGTCAGAAATCGAAATACTTACAACACTTATAGGCGAACTTATTGTATCTGAAATAAGTGAAGTAGATAATCTTGAATACACAAAAGCAAATGGCAAACTGACCGCCTTTGCAATCACAATGCAAAACGGTAAGCAATACGCTTTAGAGATAAAAGAAGTAGCTTAATATGTATTATATCAAAATTTTCTTGTCAAAACTATTTATAATAACTTAAAAGATAAAAGAAGCAAATCACTAAACTGATTTGCTTCTTTTAAATGATACTCGTTATTTAATCATCATATTCTTCTGGATTTTCTATTCCGCTATATTCTTCCAAAATTTTTACATAACTTCCTGCCAATTTTATTTTTGATTGAGTTGCTTTTAATTTCCTAGCGAGATTATAATCAATATATGCTTCTTTTATTTCTTTATTGCTTTGTTTGTTTAAATTTTTTCCTCCATCCGACTTCTCTAATAATTGAGCTGCTCTAGCTACGAATCTCAATAAATAAACATTTGCCATACTAATTCCTATCTTTAAATCTATAGCATCTTGACTGGTCTTATTTAATAACTCTATAGTGTTTTCATAGTCTTTCCTTTCAAATTTTAAGTCAGCCAAGCGCATAGCACATCTTGCTGCACGAAATGTATCTTTTAATGCAACTTCTAGTGTTTCTATTTGTTTATCTAAACTTTCTCCAAAACTAAAGAGACAATTATATTTTGCATAGTGTGCTCTTTCGTCCAATGGAAATGCTTCAAGATATTGAGAGACAAGTTTATATGTTTTTTCTTTAACTGCATACATATCTTGGTCGTCTTGTTCCGCAAGTTTACATAGATATTCTATAGAAAAATCATAGGCTCGCCAAGTCCATTTTTCGCGAGGAATGTTTTGTAATTTAGAAAAATATTTTTGACATTTTTCATAGCGGAATTCGTCACTATTATCTGGAGCATAAACGATATATGTTGCTAGCAAATCAACATTTTGAGGATTGCGTAGCAATCCTCTTTCAAGTATGTCACATGCTGCGTCATAGTCATTAATCCGTGCAAATAGCACAGCGTAACTATAGTAATCGTCAGCATCTCCGCTTTGTTTAGCAGCAAGAACAATATCTAACAATTCATATGCCTTGATTCGCATATTATTTTCACCCTCATCATCAAAATCATTGAGTAATTTATCGGTTTGTTCATGTGCTTCTTGAATGGAAACTTTTCCAGTTTTATTAACGATATTAATAAATTCGTTTATATCTTGCATTTTCGTCCTCCAAATATTTAAAAATCAAAATCAAAAATACTATTTACAGTTGTTTTAATTTCAAAGTAAGATTCTACTTTGCTTATAAGGTCATACTTAGTATTGCTTTTGGATCTCTTTACAATTTCTAAAATCTCATATTCTTCATTGTCATACATATTAATGTCTGGCAACAAGGCGATGTAAGGTTTTTTTCTACCACTTAAGATTAGGACTTCTCCTTGTTCCTTATCTAGGCGTTGTAAATCTGTTACAGAAAGTATAGATCTAGCATTACCATCTTTCGTTTTCTTACCACAAAGCTCCGAAACTTCTTGTAATAATGATATTTCACGACTCACTAAAAAAATCCAATTGTTACAATTTGCTCTAATAGTATTTGCCTCTGGACCATAACGAAGGTCAAGCTGGTGTTTGCTTTGGACAAATAAATTAAACCTAATATTGCGACTTCGCGCTGCTGTAATCATTGCAGGAAAATCGTGAATGCTTGGCAATGATGAAAATTCATCAAGAATATAGTTTACTCGCAACGGAATACTTTCAGGTGAGCTTGTTCTTTGTTGAGCGTAAAAAATAAGCCTTTCATAACTTTGTTTTATGAATAAAGAAACTAAATTATGATAACTCGTTTTTTCATCAGGTAAAATTAAGAATATAGCTGTGGGCTTTTTTTGAATTGAATCTAATATTTGAGTATTACCGGCCAACATTGAACGCAAACTTGGTTGTATTGAAAAAGTTCTCATCTTTTGATCAAAATGAGATAAAATACCCGCACGAGTAGACTCATAAGTATCAACTGTGCCTATCAATAATGAATAAATAAAAGGATCTTTTTTTGCATATTCTTTCAACGCTTTTGAAATTGAATCATCTTGACATAAAAGTGCTCTAAGCCTTAGAATATTTTCTATGCTAACATATTCTGGAGATAATTTTGTATCTCTACAAAACCGAAATAATAACATTATAAGTCCGAAAAAAAATGTTGATGCGCTTTGATTCCAAAACGGATCTCTTGAATCTTCATGTATTCCTGATAAATTAACCGCTATATCATTTGCAAATTCGAATGCTCTATCATAATTTTTTATATTGTAGTATTCATATGGAATAGACAATGGATTCCATGCATTGCCGTTGTTTGGTTCTCTAAGATTAATAGTAACAATTTCATATCCTGATGACTTCAAACTTTTGGCAGTCCGTTGAAATATTTCAGCCTTTGGATCAGAAATAATCATAGATTCTTTCGCTGCCTCAATAATCTTTACCATAGGTAAAGCAATTAAGCGACTTTTTTTCGAACCAGTAGCGCCAATAATTAAGGAATGTGAGTCAGAATCGTCGACAAAAATAGTTCCACTTGTTTTGTTATAAGATAGGGGAACTCCTCCAGCAAAGGGTGCGCCTATCATTTTTGACCCTGTTATCATACGATTTTTAAGATCATACTTTGCTAATTTTTTCTCAAAATTGTTTTGTTGAGAAAAATGTTTCGCATAAATTGGGTTTATAGATTTCAAATACACTTCACCCATGTAACTATTTTTCAACCTCCTCATCGATGCGAGACTTCTCATCTTTTTCTGTATTTTGTGTTCTAGTTTCTCCTAAACCTAATGTGAGTTTTTTTTCATCTCCAACATATCGATTTGTCACAGTAGAATCTGTCTTAGTTACCTTTTTTGATTTTTCGATTAGCTCTTTGACAATCACACTAAATATTATTTTTGCACTATCTTTTATTTCTGCTTCTTTTATAGCTTTTTCTGCTTGAGAGAACATATCTCCTTGAGACAAATCGCTTCCTATAATTTTTTTGATGATAACCGCAAGCTCTTTTTGTTTAGTCTCTACTTTTTCAACATCTTCAATAAATATTGGTTTATCATTATAATGACTAGTACTGTCTACCAGCCACTCACCATTCCTCTTTTTATGCGAAGGCTTGATCCATTTATATTTACGAGAACTTCCATCACCTTTATTACGAATATTAAACAACCAAAAAGATGGTTCTCCAGTTGTGGGATCGTGAATAGTTCCACATGTATAAGTTATGGCACGAATCATGTTAGATTTGACAGCACTTATATGAGCATGTCCATGTAGGATAATATCTGAGTGATTATTCAATCGTTCCTCAATATTTGTATGCGATTTTAGGTTATTTTGACTATCGACTATATGATTATTTCTCTCACTAATATGCATTTCTTCAATTGGTCTATGGAATAATGCAATTATAGGATCGCATTCTGCTTCATCTTCGTTATACAGCATTTCAAATGCATCAGCCACAAGATCTGCTCCAATACGAAGACAACCGACTGCATTTTTATCACTTTTACCTCCAAAATCCCACTCAGTATTTAAAACAATAAAATTAACACCTTTACATTTTCTAAAGCCATAGAGATAACTTATATCATTATCGCTATTTGTATTTGTCATTTGCCCTGTGCCGAAATTTTTCATAAAGTTGACATAAGCCTTAAATTTATATTTTGAAGATTGAATATTATCGCGAGTTAAATCATCAACATCTAATAAATCCATATTATCTTTTTTTGGTCTTGATTCACGACGACGATCATCGGGAATAAAAACATCATGATTACCCGGGCAAATTATCAAATCATTTTTAGTGATTTTTTGTTTTTTTAAATTTAAAAATTTATTAAAGAAATCTTTTGCCAATTCATACTCTTCCGATTTCCCTGAATAAGCTATGTCGCCAGTAACCACTAAAATGTCGGGTTTCCAATTTTCAGGAATTTTCAAAAAACTTTCGAAAAATGATTCAATCACCATATTTCTATTAGCTACATAATTTTTATTAGAGATGTCATTACGACCAAAATGCAAATCTGAAATATGCATAATAACAGACATTTAAAAATCTCCTTAAATAGTTTAAACATTTTCAATAATATACAAATTGTACCATATTTATAGAAATATCGCAAATAAATAGCAGCTAAATTTGATATAAATTAATTATTTAACAATGTTATTTAATAGATTTAATTTCGTAGGTTTAGTCTTCCAATCTTAAACTGCAAAGCCAAATCCGAACCAATTCTCACAACTTCGCAGTTCGCATATTGCACCAGCTGTTCCGCCAAGAGCATCCCCAGACGAACACCCTATTATGGGTAAATCGTTTGGGGATTTTTCTTTGTTTGGATTGTTATTGCTGTCATCACTATTAGGTGGCAGTAAATCATCCTCTTTTTCTGAGTAGAATAATTGTTGGGCGGTCGAGGACGACACCCCTACGGATAGAGCACCAACTATCCACTACATCCTACTCCCTAACCACTATTCCCTAATCAAATCTCTAGCGGAGAGCTCTCTTTAAGCTCCAGTTGATTAAGGGTTACATCCTGTGCCTTTGTTTTGACTATATCAAAGCATTTTGGGTGTGTTAGGTAGTGAACGGTGATGTAGTCGTAGATATAACAGTTGTCGGGGTGGCGGGCTACGGCAAGTTTAATTGCACGGTTAATTAGGCTATTGATAAGGCTGGTTTCAGGCTTTGGATATTCGGCAAGATTAAATCTATCGTGACGGCAGGTGTCAAGAGTTGCTGTTATAGCATCGGACCTGCCTGCACAATATTCAAAAGCAGGTTTGTCTAAATAGTGGTTGAACTCGTACCCCTCGTGGTTAGGTTTAGCTTTAGCTAAGCCGCCCATTATAAGAAAAGTTGTCGGAGTAATCGCCTCTAACAAAATCTTAGTCACCGTACATGGTCCAAGCGAAACTAGCGTTATTTGACCCTTGTATGCCTTGATATCCTTTAGCCAGTCGTTATACTTTAGCTCTGTAACCGCACAAGGCTTGAGGGATAACAAATCCCCCATACCGTCATTGCCGTGTACGCTAGGCAACATAGCACATTCTTGCTTGATACAAGAGGTGTCCACTAAGCGTATTGATTCGGGAATATCAATCCCCTCAAAAAAATTACTTAACAAAATTTTAGCATTTTTGTAGCAGTGGCTTTCGGGAGTATTTCCTGCCACAGCCAAAATATCTATACCGTCAAACATCTCTTTACGATTAAGAAGATACACAGTCGCCACAGCATCATCTAAGCCGTAGTCACAAAGTAGGATTAATCTCGGTTTTGACATATTGTTCACCTCTTTAAGTATTGCCTTGCCTTTCCGTCAAAAATTATACTCGTACAAAAAAATATCAAATTTCTTTTTGCCGTTAGAATAATTATATCTTGCCTCTGTTTTGTCAATTTTATCAAATCCGTTATGGTCGTAAAACCCAACATTACACGCCGAATCCGATATAAGATATATTGATTTGCATTTTTTTGATTTGAAATACTTTACCGCCTCGTCCCATAACAATTTTCCAATCTTCAAACCGCGTGCTTCCTTTGTAACTGCTATAAAATCCAAACTTCCGTCATGTCCGGAAGTCCCCTCTAAAAGTTGACCTATTGCTTGAAATGAATTTGAAAGATGTTCTGAAAAATCTTTTCGTTCGGCTTCGGCGGCAGTCAATAAAGCAAGAGCATTAGATGCCATATCTCCTTGCAAATGAATAAGCCTTTTTGTGTCGTTTTTCACACCGCAAATAATAGCACCAATAACTTTTTCATTCAAAACCGCAACTTTACCAAAAGTCGCAGAACTTAAAAATATACTAAGGTATACCTCCATCGCCGCCTGAAAAAAGCTTGAATCTTGATTATACCGTCTAAGGTTCCAACCATCGCCAAAAGCATCAATTATAAGCGATTTTATAACATGAATATCACTTTGCATAATTTCTCGTATAATAACATTTTTTACCATAATTTTGATTACCTATTTAACCTGTGCGCCGACTTTGCCGCCGCTCATAATTATATCTATATCGTCACCTTTGCTTAACTCTGTAGCTTTGAGTACGGCTTTGCCGTCTTTACTTACTCTAGCATACCCTTGGTCAAGGAGTGCCAGAGGATTGGATTTGTTTAGCCTAATCGCCGCTGTATCAAAGCTGCTTTTTGCGCTTTCGTACAACCTGTCAACCCTATGCGAACAAACCGTGATATGCCTTTTGGCGGCATTCTCGCAAGCATCAAGTCTAAGGCGGCTCGCACTAATCATTTGACTGGCAAAAAGACGGGTCTTAGAGGCAGAGTTGCAATACAGCTCGGTTAGCCGTCTTTCGATACTCAAAATATTACTTAGCACCGCCTCCTGCATATCGCAGTACGGAGGTACAATAAGCTCGGCGGCGATACTCGGCGTACCCGCTCTTATATCCGCCGCAAAGTCACACAGCGTATAGTCCGTCTCATGCCCTATCGCACTAACTGTAGGAACAGGGCAAACCGCCAAAGCACGGGCTGCCCTCTCGGTATTAAACACCGCCAAATCAGATGCCGACCCGCCGCCCCTTGCAATAACAGCTACATCTATCCCGTCAATTTTTGACACACACTCCAGAGCAGATACTATCTCACTCTCTGCCCCGTCACCTTGTACACGGGTAGGAATCACCACAATGTCAATACATTTGTTAAGCCTCGTGACAACCTCTGCAAAGTCACTTATAACCGCCCCCGTAGGACTTGTTACGATTGCAATTCGGCGGACAAATTTTGGGAGCGGTCGCTTATTGTCAAAAAGCCCCTCATCTTGCAACTTTTGTTTGAGTTTGAGAAAGTTGATATACAACTCCCCCTCACCAAACGGACGAGCCGACAAAACCGAAAAACTAACCCGTGAATTTTTGGCAAAAAACTTAAGGCTGCCGTATACAATGTATTTTGCCCCGATTGTCAATCCTAATACTTGTCCGTATCTAGCACATGCTAGACTGCTATCCCCGTCCGTAAGCGAAAAATAGGTGTGGTTACCGCTTACTTTGTACTCGCTTACCTCACCTGCAATCTGAATATTTTGCAAAACTAATTGTTCGTCAAAAAGACCTTTGACATAGTTGCAAATTTGTGATACGGAAAAATGCTTCATAAAAATCAATGAAAAATGAAAACTTAAAAGTGAAAAATGATTGATGGGGTAATTAAATCTATATCAACCATTTTTAAGTTTTCATTTTTCACTTTTAATTACTTTCCCTAGTATTCCGTTGACATAACTGGGGCTTTTCTTAGTAGAATATAGATTAACTAACTCCACGGCTTCGTTTATACTAACCACCGACGGAATATCATCTTCGTAAAGGATTTCGTATGTTGCAAGCAAAAGAGCTGCCCTATCCGCCGGGAAAACTCTCCCCTCAAAGCCGTCCGCATACTTATCAATCACAGCGTTAAGTTCGTCCTTACGCTCTATTATTCCGGCAAATACTCTCGTAATATATCCGGCAGATAATTCCTCTAACCCGTATGGGTTTTCGTTGCCGGTTACTACGAATTCAAATATTAATTTGTAAGCGGCATCCCGCTGTGCTTTTCTGTCCATTAGCTTACCGAATATTCTGTATCAGGGTCATGTCCGACAACCCCAAGCACATTAAAATTGACTGTGCCGACCTTGTATTCGGTCATGCTTTCTACGCTGCGTTTGATATTTTCTTGAACCTTAAAAGCCACATCACTGACACTTGAGCCTATATTAAGATTGACAAAAACATCGACATTGATTTTGTTGCCGACAGTTTCGGTGCGTACTCCCTTGCCCGCAAGCGATGCCACACCGTTAATTTCTTTGACAGCCAATGTCACAATACTCAAGACAACATTTTTGCCGTAAGATACTCTGCCTTTGGATTTGGTTGATTTCATATAGTTGACCTCTCAAAAATAAAAAAGCCGCCACCGAACACATTTTATTCTTTATTCAGGCAATCTCGGTGGCGGATCGCTGATGCTCTTTTTTGTGTCACAACTTTAGCGTTAGACGATTTTTCCTTAGACATAAAAAAAAGGTAAGCCATATAGATTATAGCTTACCTTATTATATCATATACTTTACAAAAAAACAATCAAATTAGACAATGAAAACTTAAAAATGTCAGTCTTAGTTATTAAAATATTTATTCTAATAATCAATTATTTTTAAGTTTTAAGTTCATTATCCTTCTACAGGTATTATGCGTACATTTTGAGCCGTTCTGTCTGTCTCACGCACAATAATGTCAAGGATTTGCGCTGCCTGAAACGCCTCAATATTAGATGTTCCCTCGTCTGTCTGCACAATGACATTGATGTTTTGGTTATTTGAACTGACAACGACATCACCAAAACCCATTGCTCTGATAAGACCCTCCAAAACCAACTCCATCTCCATATTTTGGACAAGAGCCAATCTTGTAGTCTCGGCGTCGGCACGCACTTGCTCAGACATATTGGCGTTAGCGATAATCGCATCCAGCTCCAAAAATGTCTGCTGACGGATTGTCGTACGGTTAGCCCTGTACTCGGCAAAAAAGCCTAGCTGCTGCCCCCCGCCCGTGTAATCGGCATTACCGCCAATCCTGTTGTTGAGTACAACATTAACTACACCTGTAATTACAAGCAGTCCCAACATACCGACAAGAACAATGATTTTTTTCTTTTTTGTTAACATAAAAACCTCCGGGTTTAATTTTATTGATTATAAATTATGAATTATAAATGATAAATTATTGTTATTTTGACATTTTTTCTTTAGCAACCATTTATAATTTATAATTCATAATTTATAATTTTATTGTCTCATGGCGAACACGCTTATTCTGTCAGCTGACACATCAAGCGTTGCCGTTACGGCATTAATGATACTCAATCTAACACGCATTTCTCCCGCTCCCTGCGCCACGACAATTACGCCTGTCGCTTTAGGAAGAATCTCATGAAGTACAATCGGGCGACTTCCGCCGGGACCTGTGATTATTGCAGGGGCTGACGAACTGCCTCCGCTTGTTTCATTAGTAATAAAAGCTATTACGCTTTCTATTCCGCTCTCCCACGATATAAATACTTCGGTACGCCCGACGCCGTCGATTTGTGAGAGTATAAACGCTAACCGCTCTTCCTTTTGTCTTAAATAATCGCCTGCGATAGTGCTGACATTTTGTTGATTATTATTATCACTAGCTCCCACCGAACTTCTGCTCGAAAAAAAAGAGCTAAAATAGATAGCAAGCATTACGGCAATCGCAATTCCGGCGATTATCCAATGAATATGCTTAATCTTGCGTATTCGGTCAAATATACCTTTTGACTTTTCTTTGAGCTTTGTCATAATGTTCTCTACTAAGGAAACCACCGAATAAATACGGCTAGCCAATTAGGTAAGATTTTGACCGGTAGTTGGGTAGTGACGGCGACGCACTGCTATGTATAGCGTGCTAGCCGTCACCGCCCAAATCCCGTCAAAAGATACCTAAATTGGCAGTCGCCCTACGGGTAGAGACAGATTGAGCGACATATTGGACACATTTCTTGTCTTTCGGGCTTGACAGCAACTCGTTGCAATCTTCGCCCGATAAGACAAGTCTGTGCCTCAATCTGCCTTCAATCTGCTCTCTATATTTATTCGGTGTTTCCTCATATAACGATAACTAAGGCTTCATTTATGTTAAGAAACTCCGCCGTCAGTTCTCTTAGCCGCTCATTTATATTTATATGTTCGTTTTCCGATTCTATGACAAGGTTTTGAACATTTAACACAACTTGCTTAATATCGACCGACATACCGTTGCGGCTGCCAGTAATTGTCACACCAACATTACCAAAACCCTCAGCATTAAGAGCCCTAACAAGAGCCATTTCGTATTGCCTTACTGCTTGTCTCTCGGCAAAGTCATTATTAATATTTATGCTACCGCCGCCGTCAATATGATTGCCAAAATGAGGAATATTGTTAAGAACCGACGGAATAGGCGCAATAATCACAAACACGGTAAAAATAGACACAATAGCCCTCACATATTTTTGGAGCCGTGTCTCACTCATAAGCATATCGGCAAGCATTCCGAGAATAATAACACCGAGTATGCTTAATATCCATGTTGTAATGGTCACAAACTATATATATAGAGAGATGGACAAGTTTAGAACAGATATATTATCTAACTGGAGCAATTATACAGCTATTACATACCCAAAAATACAAACAGCTGTTGGAGTGCCACCAACAGCTGTTTGTATTAACCATCTGATACTTTATTTCGCAACTTTGTCCAAATATTAGGTTAATACACTTCTTTTTTCTTAATCTCTTTATTATCTTTCTTTTCTATTACGATAGTAAATCCGATAGACGCCAGCAGTAAAAATGCGTTAAGAGATAAGTGTGCTCCTACTGTTTGATTTCTTGAAGCCCGTGCATCATTAAGTCCTCTTTCTTGTCTTGCTCGGTCGTGTGCCCTCTCTATACGCCTTATCTCCGCCTCTATATCTTCTAATTCACTTCTCCAAACACTCCGTTCCGTTCCGCTAGAATTTCTTATTAAAGTATTCAACTCTCTTTCTCTCGCACGCAAATCAGGCAATGTCGCATAATCAGTCGCCATTCTTTCGAGTCTTGCCTCTATCTCAGGAATCATTCTGCGATAAGCCTCTATTTCGCCCCTTAGTCCTGAGCCGACCATTGTTCTGTACGGGTCGTCATCTGTAGGTGCAGGAACAGTATACTCGCCTATTAGTCTTTGTCTATCAGCAATCTGCCTCAAGATTGCCTCTTTCTTATCCCCCGTTGCTGTGTCAAGCAATTGCTCACGACTGGCAATTTCCTCTTCAACAATCCTAACATCTTGCTCTAAGTCCGCCATACGCTCCCTAACCTCTTGCGGTGTCAATCTAAGAGTTATCAAAAGCTCCCTTTGTCTATTTACCTCAGCTATGCGTGCATCCATATTTCTCAAAAACTGTGTGCTGGTAAATACCATCGCAAACATAAACGCTACCCACACAAACATCAAAAAGATTGTCTTTGCGTTGAGTCTAAATTCGAATTTTTTGCGTGTCGATGTTGATATTTGCGAACCGTTTATTTTTTCGAGTTCTCTTACAAATGCTCTTGACCTAAATAGTGCCACTAACACTATCGCCGCAATTGCTGCATCTATTACTCCGACACTGTTATATAATAGCGAAAATCCAAACGGCGCGTACCAAAATAGTACCCCCGACGCTGTTTGACTTGCCCATCTTATTAGTGCAAATAACCCTAGTCCCGTATAAATACCAACTTCCATAAGACGACCGCCCTTGCCGCTCCGATTGAGGACTTTTGGCACTAAGGCTACTACGACCAATGCCATATAAGGGATTATATAGTCAAGTATTACTTGACCCGGATTGATAAGCTGATGCCCTGGTGCGGTTGTCGTTATTACGGCTGTATATGCAATTGCGACAATTAGTCCGTACTTAAATCCAAAGATATACGCATACAAAAACAACGGTGCTAATGATGCTAGTGTTATTGAGCCTCCGTTGGGCATACGATACACAGGCATTACTCTGGCAAGTACGATAGACATCGCCAAACAAACCGCCCCATATACCAACGCTCTAACATTACGCTTGTGTGCTTGACCGTCATCTCTTTTGTTGACTTTGTCCTCTGCATCTTCATCTTGGATAATTGTTGTTTCTTCCATTTTGTTTCTCCTGTTTTTATCTCTTAAAAAAGGTCTAAAAAACCCCGTGCGGTAAAACATACACACACAGGGCAAAAATTCCCAGTATTATATGCTTCCCTACGCGAGTGCTAACTCACAGGTTCTTAGGGTCTGGCGGATACACCATCTCAGCTACTCAATCGTAGCACCCCTAGCACTATGCAATTATAATAACACAGTATAAAAATTTTGTCAATTAAAAAAATGGTTGCTTTTTGACATTTTTTGCGGACATATAAAAAGAGGTTGCTAAATATTATATAATGTATACCTTAGTGGACAAAGTGTACGCAAATCACAAATTGTTGAATAACGAAACACCTTGATTTTGTTGTCATTGCGAGGACTAGTTTGGTGTCTAGTCATAGGTGCGGTCGAGTGCGACCGCCCGAATACTTAAAAATCCGTATACTATAATACAACTAATAATTACGCCATAAGCGTATTGGAGAAATAATGGAATATATCTCACCAAAAAGAAAAATCAGATTTAGCCGAACTCAAAAACGAATTATAATCGCACTTAATGTACTCATCTTAGCCATAGCTATTCCCCTATTGGTTATCACCTTTTGGCAAGGAGAATATTTGCCGACAGGCGGGTTCCCACCATCCGACCAAAGACCCTATGAACGGCTACGGGATGCCCGTATGTCGCTCAACCCTGCAATAGATTGGGAAATAAACATCGGCGGCACAGGCAGCGATATTCCTTCCGCTGTAGTCAACCAAGGGTCGCATTTTCATATCTTTGGTATGACCACCAGTACAGACTTTGACTTCCAAACAGATATTGCAGGACAAAAGCTCTCAATGGCTACTCTGACTACACTAGGTCGCACACAAAATTTTGTTATCCTTGACAACGGTCCGTCAATCAATGTAGTCAAAGCTCTAAACTTCGGTCAAAATAGGACTCTACTTCTTTATAGCCGAAGTGATACAGCCGTTATTGCAAGGGTCGCTTGCGACGGCACAATTACACATTCTTTTGAGCGTCCGCATTCTCATGCTGTTGACTTTATTATTGACGGAAGCAGAATCATACTTGTTGTCAGTCACGAGCGAGGTGCTTTTGATTCGGGACTGACGGTTTTTGTTCTTAACGAAAATCTAGCTCTTGACACCACCGCTCCGTGGCACACCCGCACAACCAACATATCCAATCACTCTTTGGCTTACAACTCTATTTTTCCTTGGCAAGGCAACTATCTTGTCTTTGCGATGGATACTTTTAATCGTATCCCCGTGGCAGTAGAGTTTGGCGAGTATTTTAATCCGCAGAACAATGTTCATAATTTGAGTCTTAGTAGCGTGCCTGATTTTGTGCTACACGATGTCGTGCCTTTTGTTGATGGTGCAACTAGATTTATGATGACTGGCATAGCTAACGGTGCGCCACATCTGATAGCTGTCAAATCCGAAAACAACCGCTATATGGCAGGCTCACACACCCCACTTGCAACCGCACTAGGCATATCGGGGGCTATCCGCACAGAGTTTTTGATGGTTGATAACAATATTGTCGGCAATCCGCCTGAGCTATTTGTCTTTGCCGCATCTAATACACGCTCGGCAGTACGCCGTATGGCAAAGGGCAGCACACCCCTAGCACCCCCTAGTACGGCTTTTGACGGACTAAACACCTCCGCCTTTGTGTCAGACAGCATTATGAGTCGCCGTGCCGTACAGCCTCAAGAAACACTTCTCTTCGGAAGTGACTTTGATAACAATCTATTTCTCACCCGCCTAAGCATCTCATCCGCAACTCCCCTGCTAACTTTTGGCGGTCAGCGAACCGATACCGCAGTCGCTATGACCCTAACCGATAGAGGTGTAATAATTGTAGCCGCAACCAACAGCGACACAGGCGATGTAAGTGCTAATTTTGGTGGAATCGACACTTGGGTCGCATTAATTCCCCTGTAAGATTCTCTTGAAGTTCATTCATATACTTGACAGCTTCCTCAATTGAAACTCCAATCCAAAGATTAGTACAATTTCCCCTTTTGTTAATCTCAATCTCTTTGAGCATACATTGCCCCTCGTTATAATTACCGCAAATTTGTAATTCACATTTTTGTGTTTGTTTTTTCATATATAATATTATAGTGGATAAACTCTCCCCTTGTCAAGCATTTAGGGGAGAGTTTCTCATATCATATTATTATGAGATTTGCCGAAAGATTGAAAGAATTAAGAATTGAGGAAAGTTTAACACAGTATAAACTTGCTCAAATTTTGCGTGTCGATAAAACAACAATTAGAAATTGGGAAAAAGGAACTAACGAAACCGATTTTGCTACATTGATGAAACTCGCAAAATTTTTTGAAGTAACAACTGACTATTTACTAGGTATGACCGACTATTGAACACTCAAAAATATGAACATACCAAAAAAGCTGTGGACACACCACAGCTTTTTTCTTTCTTCTCCCTTCTTTTATCTCTATTCTCTACTACTCCCTACTCCCTATTCCCTATCTCAAAACGGCCATTCGCCATTTTCTACCATTGTGTGTACTCCTGCGAAAATGGCGAAGGCTAGTCTTTCTTGATATGAGGCGGTAACCAGCAACGCTTCGTCCTCAGGACTGGTAAGATATCCACCCTCAACAAGCAGGGACGGAAACTGTGTACACTGTATTATAAAGTAATCACCTCTTGCCGCTCTGCGGTTAGTTGCTTCGAGACTGTTATTAAGGCTGTTCTGTATAGATTCGGCTATAGCTTGAGTTCCTTCGTGTGCATTAGGGGCAAAAAATACATGAGCGCCTCTTACACTAGGCAGCGGAAATGAGTTAAGATGAATACTTATTACAAGGTCAGGATTTGCCCTCTCTATAATTTCCCTGCGCCTCTCAAAATCCGCCGCTTTCCGATGTCCTTGCGGTGCATTGCCGTATAATCCCGCCTGCGTTTCTCTGGTCATTACAACATTATATCCGTGCAATACAAAAAAATGTCTTAGTGACCTTGCTATTGCTAGATTTAGCTCACTTTCTTTTATTCCTGTATTGACTCCTGTCACACCGCCGTCACGCCCGCCGTGTCCCGCGTCAATGACAATAGTCATATCACGGTACGGTCTGACCGCAGTCGCCGCGCGGATACCAAAAGCCCCCGCAAACACTGCAATAAGCCCAAAAATGACCGCCAGAACAATAATTATATGTTTTTTTTTAATCGTTATAAACATTTCCACAGAGTTATCCACAATATATTGGACATTTTTTTGCAGACTTCCACATCAATATATATGCGGACATACTTTAGAATATTACTCCGCAAACATCTGAACACGACCTGACAGCCAACTATCAAAATACGCTTCTAACGGCTTACCACTTGCCTGCTCAAATGCGGCTATAAGATTTTCCGGTCTTGCCATTTGAAAGAAATTCTGCTCATAATACAATTTAAGTGCGGCAAAGAAGTTATCGTTCCCTATCATACGCCTAAGACTGCTAAACATCAACCCGCCCTTAACATACACCATATACATATAATCGTAACTGTTACGGAACTCATTAAGCGGACGGTTCATTGAGGTATCGGGTCTTTGACGCCCGTACAACTCTAGATACAAGAGTAACCCTGTCAATTTGTCCGCCATCCGCTCCTGATATGTTATCCCGTATTGCGGATTCCAAACATAAAACAGCGTTGTTGTATATTCTGTCAAACCTTCGTCCATCCAAGCGTGTAAAACAGGATTATTACCGACTACGGCATACCACCACTGATGAGCCACTTCATGCACAATTACTTCTCGGTACAAATCCCCCGACAGCTCATTGCTTATCATTACAAGACGGGGATATTCCATTCCGCCGTGCAAAAAATGCGTCTCGACAACCGCAAGCGTAGGATACGGGAACATCCCGATATGCTCGTTAAAGGTTCTTACCGAATCCACAGCGATTTTTAGACTAAGCTCGGGAGTCGGGTCGATAATATAATAATATCTGATTTCGATACCGTCAACCGTTTCGGTCATTACTCTAAAATCAGGTGACATAACAATAGCAAAATCCCTGACTACAAGAGCTTCTTTGCGGTGCGTTACTCTATCGCCGTTAAGGTCAGCACTCTCACAACAACCGAAGACGCCACAACCCACCCGTGCGGAACAGT
>WQVM01000037.1 GCA_009783985.1 Bacillota bacterium
GAGATACCTCTGTACACCAACACAGACCACAAAGCAAGTTAATAAGAGAAACAGAGAAAGGCGGATTCCCCCGCCTTTTTCTTATGTCTAAGGAATTATCGTTCCTACGCTAAAGCTGTGACACAAAAAAGAGCCTCAGCGAACCGTCGACAGCAAGGCTAGTAAAAAGAATAAAAATAGACCTCGACGGCTTTTTTATTTCTATTTATTATTCACCCATATACAATTGACATGGTGGACAACAAGTGCTATACTAAGAACAAGCGATTATCCTTAGTATGCGTTGTTTCCAAACGGAGGTAAAAAATGGAACAACAAGGATACAATTACAACAATTATTATAATGGTTTAACAACACCACCCGAATTCTACAGCGTAGCCTTATACACAAGGTTTAGTAGAGATGACGGACAGTCAGCAGACAATTCAAGTATTGAGACTCAAAAGATGATGCTAGAAAAATACTGCAAAGATAATGGCTACAAAGTTTATGACACCTATGTAGATGACGGTTATACAGGCTTAAACTTCGACAGACCTGCTTTCCAAAAAATGTTAGAGGACATAGATGCTAACAAGGTCAATATGGTAATCACCAAAGACTTATCTAGACTAGGACGAGACTATATCCAAATGGGTCATTTCGTAGAGATAGTATTTAGCAATAAGGATGTCCGTTATATTGCAATCAATGACAGTGTAGACACAGCCAAATCCGAAAGCACCGAGTTTATGCCCTTTAGAAACATATTTAACAATATGTATTCTAGGGATATATCTCGCAAAACAAAATCTGCAATCCGCCAAAGAGCGTTAAACGGTCTATTTACAAGTAGCTATGCTCCTTATGGATACAACAAAAATCCAAACAATCCAAGCAAGCTAATTATAGATGAAGAAGCAGCAGGAGTTGTCAAGCAGATGTTTAGTTTGGTGTTAGAAGGCAAAGGAAAGAGAAAAATAGCCAATATTCTTACAGCAAATAGGGTTTTAATTCCATCAGCATACAAAACTAAACAAGGGGCTAAGGGATATGTTCGTAGAGTAGACTTAAAGCCAAACAGCGAATATATATGGCGTTATACTACAGTCAAAAGCATTTTGAGTAATAGGCTTTATACGGGAGATATGGTAGGTGGCAAAACTGAGATAATTAACTACAAAACAGGAAGAGCAGTTAGTATTCCAAAAGAAAGGCATATAATAGTACCGAATACCCATGAACCTATAATTAACAGAGATGACTTTGACAGAGTACAACAACTTATTGCAACAAAGCATATGCCACCAAAGAATATAGCAGAAAATATCTTTAGAGGGCTAATCGTCTGTGCAGGCTGTGGTAGAAGAATGAACTTGAGCTATATGTCTATTAAATCAAAAGGCAAGACAATTAATAAAAGACCGCTTTGCCGTTGCAAAAATGTCAGCAACTCGTTAATAGATTGCAAAAAGTATAACTATATCTACCACGATGACTTATCTGCTCAAATCTTAGTGGTACTTCGTAGAGTGTTTAATCTTGTAAAGGATGATGACAAGGTTATTGAAATAGCAAGGAAAAAGATAGCTAAAGATAATAGCCGAGACAAACAACTCATCGACAAAAGCAAGATAGAGAAAAGACTCACTACGCTAACCGCCGTTATTAGGAAACTTTATGAGGATTATGTCATCGGTATGTTAAGTGTAGATAATTACCAAGATTTATTGAGAGGCTACCAAGCGGAACAAAAAGAATTAATGGATAAGTTGTCTGTTATCACTGCCGAGCTAGACAAGATTACAGATTATGAAAGTGGCATAAAGAAACTAAAGACTATAGCTGACAATTATGCCAACATAACAGAGCTAACAGCCGAAATGCTTAACAAACTCATCTGTCGCATAGAGATAGGCTATCCCGAAAAGCAAGACGGCAAAATAACCCAAGAAATCAGCATAATCTACAACTTTATTAAATCAACACTTTAGGTATGCCCTTTATATGCCGTAGGGGCGGGCATCGACCGCCCGAACAGTAGTTATTCTTATTTAATATAAAGATTAAGTATTCGGGCGGTCGATGCCCGCCCCTACAACTGGGACTTTAAGTAAAAACTATTTTCGAAGTTGCTTATTGCCCCAATTATATTTGCAATATAATTATGATAATATTAGGCATAGACCCTGGACTGGCGACTGTCGGTTACGGGATAATAGAAAAAACATCTAAAGGTATCAAGATGGTTGATTATGGGACAATAACTACGCCGCCGACTGAGGACACTCCTGTGAGGCTTGCGCAAATTGCTGACGGGGTGACCAAACTTATCGCTCAATATAAGCCCGATGCTGTTGTTGTGGAAGAATTGTTTTTTAATACTAACATTACAACAGGTATCAAGGTTGCCGAGGCTAGGGGGGTTATACTTTATCGGGCGGCGTTAGAATGCGGTAGCTTGTTTGAGTATACACCGCTACAAGTCAAATCTGCACTAACAGGCAACGGTCGAGCCGATAAAAAGCAAATTCAGTTTATGGTAAGGGCAACACTAGGACTAACCGAAATCCCAAAACCTGATGACGCCGCTGACGCACTTGCGATTGCTATATGCCACGCTAACACTTCGGAATACGGACAGAGGAGAGCCTAAGCGAGCCTGAGGCTCGCAGTGATATTTGCCCTATGGGCAAGTGAAATTCGCCTATGGGCGAGTGAAATTGCTGTCGCAATGAAATTGCCCTAACGGGCAGTTAAGGAATGAGAGTAATGGTTGATGGCAATCTAGCAAAAGATACTAAGTCCACAACTAATCACTAATAACTATTATGTATAATTACATCAAAGGAACAATAACACACAAGACATCCGACTATGTTGTCATAGAGACGGGCGGTATCGGCTACGAGGTGGGCGTTACGACATCTGCACTTGCAGAGTTAGAAATCGGCAAACCTGCCAAACTTTACACATATCTTGTAGTTAGAGAGGATGATATGAGTTTGCACGGGTGGACTGACCCTGCCCAAAAAGCAATGTTTTTGCGTCTTATCACTATTAGCGGTGTCGGACCTAAGCTAGCGCAAACGGTTTTGTCCGGTATGCCTGTGAGCGAACTTGCTCTATGTATTAGTTGCGGTGACTCGGCGGCTCTTACTAAGGTTAAAGGTGTGGGCAAAAAGACGGGCGAGCGCATAGTGCTTGAACTTAGAGATAAGTTGACGGATGAATTTGTTAAGGGTGACGGCGGTGTCGGTGGCAGTAAGATAAGCGGAAGTGTTCCGCAAACTTTTGGTAAGCTGGAGGACGCTGTGCTTGCGTTGATGTCTTTGGGATTAGGCAGAGCTGAGGCGCATACCGCCGTGACAAGTGTTGCAAAAGACGGAATGGGTGTGGAGGATATTGTTTTCGCCGCACTTAAAGCTATGAAGTGAGTAGGGGTTAGGGAATAGGGGTTAGTTGGTGGATTGCTAATCGTAGGAGCGAACCGCCCCTAGACGCTACGCTGACCTTTGATGATTGGACACAACTGTCTAGAAAATTAAGTCATAGGGGCGGGCAAGGGGGGGGGCTAAAAAATTATGAATGAAGAATCAGCAAAAAGATACATCAGGAGGGTGGCAAAGGTTTATGATGGGAAAGATTCTTCTCACAAAGGTAAGTTCAAGAGCCTAACATTTTTGTCAATCAATTTAGTGTTTTTTGTGATTGCATTTATTTTTGCTACTATCCTTGCCATTAGAGGCAACTTTTTTATGCTCATTTTTTTTGGTTCGCTATTTTTCTGTAACTTGATTATTGCTCTAGCATTTAGTTTTAAGAGAACTTTGTTTAAACTTTTTTTGTCGGGTGGAATACAAATCGCAATTGGGAATATAGTTGTTAATTGTGGCATCATTAGTATCTTACAAGAGTCAGATGTGTATGCTTGGTGGATTGCTTTGATTTTATTAGCAATACAGGTAATTACAATTATATTTTTTCTTTTTGTGCGACAACGATGGATAAATTATGCGGCATATGCCTCTAACAAAGGCAACTCGTCTAAGAAGGTAAGAATTGCTCAGCTGTCCACATTGGGAATAATAGCGATAATTTTTGTAGCAGCATTTTTGCTCACACGCCGATTTGTCTTAGGGATAGATGCGTACGCAATAATAATAGTAATTCTAATGGGCTTTATGGCAATTGTATTTTGTTTAGGTATGCTTAATTTATTGTCTTTGGCATTTCTAACCAAAAAATATAAGCTAGATTTTTCAAGCTGGTGGACAGATGAAAAAATAGAGCAAAATGCGATAGATTTTAAGCCATACAATTGAGCAGTAAAATGTAGTTGGTTACCAAGTCGTAGGGGCGGTTCGTCCTCGACCGCCCGAAAGGCAATTATCAATATTAAAAACAAAAAGGATTTGAAATTGTTCGGGCGGTCGGGGACGCCCGCCCCTACGACTTGGAAATCCGACTACATTAGAAATTATCGTCCTACGAAGCACCGAAGGTAATGCTCCTCGCAATGATATAAAAACAGACAACAATAAGGATACTTACTATTTGGGACGATTGCTATTGCCCCTAGACGCTTCGCTTGATCTTTGATGACTAGGTGACATAGTATAAGAGGTGTAAGGCAAGGGTGGGGCGACAATCAACTAATCACTAACCACTAAACACTATCAAAAAGGAGGGCAAAGATGAAACAAAAGGACTGGACTTTGTTTGGGGTTGCGCTTATAGGACTTGTGGTGCTTTTTGTAGCCACTCTTTTTGGTATGGCTTTTGTTGTGGTGCACACCAACTATCGGGAGCAAGACAGGACTACCATTTACCGAACCTACGGGGAGTGGACATATAGGCGATTAGACGGCGGAGGAGTTGCTGTTGTGTCGCTTAGAAGAACCACAGCTGTAATGGATGCCAGCCGAACAATCACCATACCGACAGAGATTAGTGGACGGAGAGTCACACGGCTTGGGGATTTTCCGTGGCAATCAGGTCAAAATGGAGGTGGCAGGTCATTTCTTACTGGTAGTATCAATATAGCAAGAGCCGACAGGATAGTAGTGCCTGACGGAATTTTTGTCGCCGAAACATTTTGGCGAGGCTTGGCACAGATTACCGACTATGTAGAGTTTTTGGCAGGGACACCTAATATGGTGCTTGGGCAACAGTTTGAGTCAAGAATTATTACGCTTATTGTTCCTGACGGGAGTGGGGCAAGATACAGAGAGAATTTTGGGAGAGCTAATATTATTGAGAGGTCTAATTACAACGATCATCCTATTTGGCGGTATTATAGGCTAAATGATAGCGAGGTGATGATTGATAGATTGCGCAATCTTGATTTGGCTTTGGGCGATGGTAATGTGCTTACAATCCCGACAGAGATAAACGGACTTAGGGTGACTAGGCTAGGCTCTACCGATATAACAGGTAGCGGTCAAATATTTTTGCCTTCTCGCAACACACGCTTAGTAGAGCGAATGGTAATCCCCGAGGGGATATATGTTGAGAGGACTTTTTGGAGAGAGTTTGTACTGACTAATAGTGTAGAAATGCTGTCGAGTGACCCGACTTACTTAGCTAGAGGAAGTCAAGTAGGTTTGTCGGGAATTGCGTTGATTGTTCCGTATGGTAGTCGTGACGCTTATTTAGAGCATTTAGAGTGGTCTACTTGGCTTAACATTGAGGAGAGACAGCAAGGGGGTGACGGATTATGAAAAAACATATTAGCAAAATCTTAGTTATAGTTATGGCTGTAGTTGCTATTGGTATTTTGAGCGGTTGCCCGCCTTATCCTGAGGAGAGAAATTATCGGTACAAGGATGCTTGGCTGTATTCTTTTGTGGGTGACGGTGTTGCGGTTGTCAGCGTAATAGACCCGATTGGGGCGGCTAATGAGGACGGTGTTATAGTTATTCCTAGCTATATCAACGGACATAGAGTCGTACAACTTGGTGACCCGCCGAGGGGGTGGGGGATGATTGCCTCGTTTTATAGCGGCACTACAAGAGTTAATAGGATTGTTGTGCCGGAAGGAATCTTTGTAAATGAATTTTTTTGGCGAGATTTATGGATAACAGATTATGTAGAATTATTGGACGAAACACCTAATCTTTCGGTATGGGGTATTGACGGCGGTCGTATTACTCTAATAGTGCCTGACGGAAGTCGGCAAGCATATATAAACCACTTTTAGGGGTGGTGCGGGGTCAACTATTAGTCCGATGATTATTGAACGGTCGGCGGTTTGGCGATATTATGAGTTAGGTCATAACGAGGTTAGACTTGCTAGCGTGCTTGACTTGTCAGCGGTAATAGATGAGTATGGAGTGCTGACAATCCCGTCACAAATAAACGGCAGGCGAGTCGTTAGGCTTGGGTCAAATGCTATTACTGATTATAGACAGATGTCCAATCGCATTTTTTATAGAGGCGGCAGGACGATAGAAAGAATAATTATTCCTGAGGGGATATATGTCCAACAGACTTTTTGGGCAGGACTACTATTGACAGACTTCGTAGAGTTTTTGGCGGATTCTCCAAATTTTGAGAGATTAGGGAGTGCTTTTGACATACAAAGAATGACGCTGATTGTGCCGTACGGTAGAGCGACGGCATACCGCACAATGCTGGGTAATCCGTTTGGACTGACAATAATTGAGCAGGAGGAAATATCCAATGACAAATAATAGACAAAGCCACTCAGGCCTGACGATTGCCACAGGAGTTCTGGTGACGGTAGCGGGTTTTTTGATGCCTGCGATGTTGGGCTATTATATGTTGGCTCTTGTGATAGGCGGTTCGGGTTCGGCAGGCAACAGCGATATGATGAATGTCGGAGGTCTGCTTACACTTGCAAAAATTATCATTGCATTTGTTGGAGCCATACTCGGTATAGTGTTATGTGTCATTCGCAACAAAAAACCGATTTTTGTAGCCTTGCTGATTATGTATGCGTTGTATTTTGTGATAACGATAGGTAGTGTGGCGATAAATTATTTTATGCAAAGTATAGGGGTTGTTTTGCAGGTCTTTAGTATGATAGAGATGTTATCTACTATCCTTATGGCGATATTGATATTATGTGCTTTTGCTAATCATACTGTACTCGGGCAAAAAAATATGGCGGCGGAGGGTATGTCACCGATGGCACACGCTAACCAAAATTATGTTCCGCCTAATAATATGTATATCGCCCCAAACAACATATCAGCACCGCAGATACAACCGTCACAATTTTTTGGGCAGTATCACCCCACATATCTCCCTCAAAATCAGTCGGATAACGGTCAAACCTTAGGTGTGTTAGCCCTAGTATTCGGGATAATCAGCATTATGGCAAGTTGTGTTCCGTTTGTAGGAATAGGGGTGGGGTCAATACCGCTAATTTGCGGAATTTTGTCCGCAAGTAAGAAAAACGGACTGGGCATAGCAGGATTAGTGCTAGGCTCGGTCGCTATGGTGATTAATTTGTTTTTTATTTTTACTCTTGTGCGGTGAAAGTAAATCAATAGTAATAAGGATATTATTATTAGGCGGTCGGGGACGCCCGCCCCTACAACTGGACAATCCAACTACACTAGAAATTACCCTACGAAGCACCGAAGTCATTGCGAGGAGCGATAGCGACGAAGCAATCCCACGAATAGAACTTTTTACATGGGATTGCTTCGTCGCTAACGCTCCTCGCAATGACTTTAGCCCTGCGGATAATAATGGCGAGTATTCGGGCGGTCGAGGGCGAACCGCCCCTACAACTTGGCTATCGATTGCATTTGACTTGCCTAACGCAATCTGTCACAAATGTGGCTTTATTGCACATCTGTGATTTAAGAGCGGTATAAAAAATAGTTTTTGCCAATAAACGCTTGTCTTTGGGCAAGTTTTTGTGATATAATTATTGGTATTGCAGTATGCCGATAGTTTTTGACAATGTATCTTATACTTATAGTCCTAAATCGTCTTTTAGAAAAGAGGCTCTTAAGGAAGTATCGCTTACGATTGAGGACGGCGATTTTTTTGGCATTATCGGGCATACGGGGAGCGGCAAGTCTACTTTGGTCAGCCATATCAACGGACTTACTAAGCTACAGAGCGGCAAGTTGACGGTGGGCGAATTTGATTTAAGCCGTCGTAAAATTAAGTATAAGCAACTTAGGGCATATGCAGGAATGGTTTTTCAGTATCCCGAACATCAGTTGTTTGACGAAAGTGTGGCTAAAGATGTGGGGTTCGGACCTCGTAATCTAAAGCTGGACAAGGACGAGATTGATAAGAGAGTTAGGCGGGCGATAGAACTTGTCGGGCTTGACTACAAGGAGATAGCAGACAAGTCGCCTTTTGATATAAGCGGCGGACAAAAGCGGCGTGTTGCGCTTGCAGGCGTGATTGCGATGGAGCCGAAGGTTTTGATACTGGACGAGCCGACGGCGGGTCTTGACCCAAGCGGCAAAAAAGAGATAATGGCGCTGATTAACAATCTTAAAAAAACTTGTCCCACAATAATAATGGTTAGCCATAATATGGACGAAATCGCGGCTAACTGCAACCGTATTGCCGTGCTTAACGGCGGACGGCTTGAATATGTTTTACCTCCTAAGGAACTTTTTAGGAATTATGACCGCCTCAAAGAACTTAGGCTTGATGTGCCGAGTGCAACTAAAGTAGCGGGAATGCTTGCGGATAAGGGTTGGGATATTGATAGAGGGATATATTGTATGGGGGAGTTGGCGGATAGGATAGCAAGTGAGGTAAAAGGCAAGGAGATATAAGTAAAAAGTAAGAAGTAAAAGGTAAAAAGTGTTGACGAGTAGTAATATATAGAGCCTAATTAAAAATACTAAGTCCTCACTTTTTACTTCTTACTTTTTACTCCTTACTTCAATTTATGATTATTTCGACAAAACCTAGTGATACTATGCGGATTGGCAAGGAGCTTGCCCTTACTCTCCCTAGTGGTGCGGTGGTTGCACTTTCGGGTGACCTTGGTGCCGGCAAGACTGTTTTTTCTAAGGGAGTTGCTTTGGCATTGGGTATCAAGGACGAGGTAACAAGCCCGACATTTACTCTTGTTAAGTCATATAGGGGTAAGGATAAGATATTACATCACTTTGACGCATATAGATTGAGCGATGAAGAGGAGGCTGAGGAATGTGGCTTGAACGAGCTTATAGGAGAACCTGATAGTATTTGTGTAATAGAATGGCCTGAGAGGATAAGGGGACTGTTGCCTGAGAGTACCGTTTGGGTTGAGATTAGGCGGATAGACGATAAGAAAAGGGAGATTAAAGTAAGAAGTAAGGAGATGAAAGTAAGAAGTAAAAAGTAAAAAGTGAGGACTTAGTATTTTTAATTAGGCTCTATATATTACTACTCGTCAACACTTTTTACTTTTTACTTCTTACTTCTTACATTTATGAGGAAGTATAATTATCTTGCAATAGATGCCGCGGGGTCAAGCCTTACCGTTGTACTTCACTTTAACGGCAAATACTATACTTTTACAGAAGCTAATTTGAGGCGGACATCGGCGGTGCTTTTGCCTAGCGTTAGCGAGCTTTTGGGACAAGCGGGAGCATCGCTTAATGATATGGATTACTTTGGAGTGACTATAGGTCCGGGGTCGTTTACGGGTATTCGTGTCGGGTTAGTTACTGTTAAGGCGTGGAACTATGCGACTAAAAAACCTATAATAGCCGTCAATTCTTTGAAAGCTCTCGCATATACATCTAAGAGTAGTAGTTTGTGCGTAATAGACGGGAGTAACGGGGTTAGTTATATAGCGGCGTATAATAATGTTGGTGAAGAGACGCTCTCACCCAAATGTATATATACTAAGGATTTGGATAAAGAAGTAAAAAGTGGGTATGAGGTTATATACGGAGAAAAGGTGGATTCGGTTGAGAGTTTGTGGCTTGCCGTAGAGGATGGTATAGCAAAGAATATGTTTTGTGATTATACAGAGGTTATGCCGATGTATATAAGGAAAAGTCAGCCCGAGAGAGGCGTAGGGGATATATGATTGATTAAAGTAAAAAGTAAGAAGTAAAAAGTGCGGACTTGGTATTTTTAATTAGACCATATATATTACTTCTCGTCAACACTTTTTACCTTTTACTTCTTACTTTTTACTTCAAATATACTATGACGATAAGACAATACAACACAAAAGATATTCCTGCCATACTGCACCTAGAGCAAGCCTATCTTGATAGTCCTTGGAGCGAAAAAGTCTTAATAGAAACGCTTCAAAATCCCGATACTGTAATGCTTGTAGCAGAGGACGGCGGTAAGGTAATCGGATATGGGAGTTTTTGCAAAGTTGTTGACGAAGCTCAAATCAATAATATTTGTGTGGATTTAGAGAGTAGACGAGCCGGCGTGGGCGGTATGATTTTGGACGCAATAGAAGACATCGCCACAAAAAAAGGGTGCAAAGAGCTTATCCTAGAAGTGGCTTGTGATAATATATCGGCGATAGGGCTATACAAAAAACACGGATATACGCAGTTGTATGTAAGACCCAAATATTATAACGGTACAAAAGATGCGATAGTAATGACAAAACAAATGAAATAAAAAGTAAGAAGTAAAAGGTAAAAAGTGTTGACGAGAAATAATATGGTCTAATTAAAACACTCTATCCGCACTTTTTACTTCTTACCTTTTACTTTTTACTTTACAATATGTTTATCTCATCTAACAACCACAAAACCCAATACGCCTTATCGGGCGAAATGGACGCACCAACTGTAATCTTCTTACACGGTTGGGGCGGTAGCCTTGATAGCTTTAGTTATTTTGCGGACAAACTTGCCCTTACGGGATATCGGACACTTAATATAGCTTTTGCCGGACACGGAGAGAGCGACCCGCCGACAGATGTATGGGGGATAGCCGATTACTGCAAGCCTTTGTTGGAATTGATAAAATCATTGGATATCCAAAAGGCAACACTTGTAGGACACAGTTTCGGCGGGCGGGCAGCGATATGGATAGCGGCAAATCATCCTGAATTAGTCAGCAATGTTGTACTTGTTGACAGTGCAGGACTTAAACCTAAACGAGGATTACGCTATAAATATAAGGTTTGGAAATATAAGCGGGCTAAAGCAACGGGCAAAGATACGAGCAAATATGGCTCGGCGGATTATCAAAACTTGCCCGAAAACATACGAGCGTCCTTTGTTAAAATTGTTAATGAGGATTTGACAGACTTGCTCCCTCTCATAACAGCACCGACTCTCATCGTATGGGGGACGGCAGACAAAGACACTCCTATGTATATGGCAAAAAAACTTGTGAAAGATATAAAAGACAGCGGTTTAGTAAAAATTGAGGGCGGCGGACATTGGGCATATGCGGAGCAAGCAGGGTTATTCCTTTCTATACTAAAAAAATTTCTAAATAACGCATAATGCAAAACGCAAAACGCATAATGAATGATAAGAAGTAATCTAGTACATTATCAATTAAAACACTCGTCAATCATTATGCATTATGCGTTATGCGTTTTGCGTTAAAAAAATGCGTTTTGCATTATTTCGGAGGTATAATGATAACAATCTACATAGCGATAGCCGTCCTGTCGGGCGTGTTAATGACACTTATGATGCACAAGTTTGTGCAAATGCTGCAACTTTCTTCTTATAGGATTAAGGGGTTTTGCGGATGGATTAAGTCCTCAAAGTTTGATTATCCTATAAGGTTTTTTGTGCTAACCTTATTTTCAGCACTTTCGCTTGCGGCATATTGGGCGGCTTTTGGTGAGTATGGCTTTGCAGGTTATTTTGGCTTTTTGATTGTAGCGGGATTTTGTATAGCTTTTATAATAATTACTATGAGGCAAAAAAACAAAACACCTCTCAAAGTTACCGCCAGAGTCAAGCGACTTTTTGCCGCACTTTTAGTTGTCAATATAGCGCTAGCTTTTGGGATAGTATTTATGTCCAGGGCTATAGTTGTAGGAAGTGTTGCAATGAGTTATACGCTCATCGCAGGAATGCCTCTTATCGGTATGTTCACGATTTTTATCGCGCATTTTATAATGCTGCCTTTTGAGAGATTAAATAACCGCCGTTATTATAGGATGGCACAAAAGAAACTGGAGTCTATGCCCGACCTTATTAAAGTAGGGATTACAGGTAGTTACGGGAAAACTACGGTAAAAAATATTTTGGCGGCTATGCTGTCAAAAAAATATAGCGTATGCCACAGTCCTGCAAGCTACAATACGCCGATGGGACTTAGTAAGGTTATTAATTACGAACTACAGCCCACCCACGAGGTTTTGATTGCCGAGATGGGCGCAAGGCGAAGGGGCGACATCAAAGAGCTGTGTGACCTAGTCAAGCCTACCGTGTCTATGCTGACGGCAATCGGACTTGCTCACCTTGATACTTTCGGGAGTCGTGATAATATTGCTATGGGCAAGTACGAGATTATAGAGAATGTTTCCGAGGGCGGGTTAAAAGTTTTTAATGCTATGGGCGGAGCAATCAGACCGCTTATAGACAAGACGGACGGACGCAAAGCGGTTAGCGGAATTGAAGGGACGGATAGTGCGACTTGCGTATATAGTGACCTCAAATTTGGGGTCGAGGGCTGTGAGTTTGTTTTGTCGTGCTTGTCGTTGTCGGGAGATTCTGTAGGGGACGCCGTCCTCGGCGTCCCGAAAACCAGCGTAAAAGTCAAAACCCAACTATTAGGCAAATTTATTCCTGACCTTATTTCGATGTGTGCGGCGGTTGCGGTTGAGTTAGGAGTGTCTTTAGAGGATATTGCCGCTGCTTGTGCCGAGCTTGAACCTGTTCCGCATAGGTTACAACTTATCAAAAACGGCAATACGGCGGTTCTGGACGATGCCTACAACAGTAATCCCGACGGTGCAAGAAGTGCAATTGAAATGTTAGGATGTTTTGAGGGAGTCAAAATCATTGTCACGCCTGGTATTGTCGAAATGGGCGAGGACGAGGATGCAATCAATACCGAGCTTGGACGCGATATAGCTAAAGTCTGTGATTACGCTATTTTGGTCGGCACACGAGGAGCTTTTATTGCTAACGGGTGCAAAGAGGGTGGTATGGCAGAGGATAAGATAATTACGGCGAATTCTCTAACAGAAGCCACTGATAAGCTGGCAGCCATTGAGCCGACAGGTAAGAGGGCGGTGCTGTTTGAAAATGATTTGCCGGATAATATTAAGTGATGGGCAATGCTCAATGCTCAGTTCTCAATGCTCAATTGTGGGGGAGTGATTATAACGCATAATGTCGGACGAGTGATTATAATAATTACTGGTCCGATTTTTTTGTGGGGTTGAAGTCATTGCGAGAAGCTTTAGCGACCCATTCGGCAAGCTCAGGGCAGGCTTCACAATCCCACGAATAGAACACTTTACATTGTTTCTGGAACACTAAGCAAGTACACGCTCTTTGTTTGCTGTAGGCTTTGTAGTTAGATTTTAAGTGTAGGGGCAAGCATTGCTCGCCCGAATACTTTCAAATCCATATTTATTTAATAAGGATAATTGCCATTAGGGCGAGCAATGCTTGCCCCTTATAACACTTCCACCTATTACAAAAAGCCCTGCTCCTTATAAGCAAGGTTTTTATCTATCATAAGATTTTGGCTCATCTATCAGTCCTAATATATAATCGGCAGACACATCAAAATATTTGGCGATTTTAGCAATGGAGTCCGTTGCTGGATTAGCCAAGCCTCTACGCCAATTACTAATTGACTTCTGCTTTAAGCCAATTTCCTTTTCGAGCAAATAATCAGACTTTTTGCTCTCATCAAATAATTTTGTTACTCTTTGGACTATACTCATAATAAATATTTCAAAATATCGTAAAACTACGGTTAAAATAGTTGACATACCGTAATATTACGACTATAATATAGATGTGTACACTACATCGCTATTTGTAACGGCAAATAGTATCTTTTATTATACCACAAAACATTACTACAAATCAACAAACCAAGGGCAAAGAACAACAAAATCATTTGCATATTTTTTCGTTGTTTTTTATTATTCGGGACGCCGAAGGCGGCGTCCCCTACACTTAGGTATTCTAGTGTAATTTGCTATCCATAGGGGCGGATGTCCTCAGCCGCCCGAATAGTAATTATCAATTTCAAAACTGCAAGAGAGGCAACTTATGTCTAACAAAACTTGTTGCTTGTTTGGTCAAGCAAAAATAAGTATCAAAAAACAAGACCAATTATGTAAGATATTGTATGACCAACTCGAAATACTAGTCAAGGACGGTTATACAAATTTTAGTTTTGATTGCAAAGGTGATTTTAGTTTGGTTGTGGCAATGGCTATATCCAAACTAAAGAAAATTTATCCAAATATCAAAAAGGTGTATTATCAGGTGTATGACAACGAAGACACAGGGCTACTACAACACGGCTATGACGAAATTATCCCGCCCCTCAAGAATATCCCCCAAACTGACACCTTATCTTATCGCAATCACTCTATGGTCGATAATTCGGACTATTGTATCTTTTATCTCAACACTAGACCAAGTAGCGACAACAAAAAAGCACTACGCTTTGCAAAAAATCTTAACAAGCCCTATATAAATCTTTAATTCAATGCTCAATGTCGGACAAGTAGTTATTCACTCGTTCGACATTTTTCAATTTTCGTTTTTAAGTTTTCTATAATTATTCTTGACAGCTTTGTATATATATGTTATACTGCTACCATACAACAATATAACATGGAGGACACAACAATGCAAATCAATTTTTTGACAAAGAACTACAAGTTAGGTGACCACCTCAAGAGCATTATCGAGGAAAAACTTGCTAAATTAGACAAGTATTTCGAGGATAATACGCCTATTAAGGTAAGGCTTAAAGAAGGCAACGGATATAATAAGCTGGAGCTTACTATAATATTGGGGAGTATTGTTCTTAGAAGCGAGGTCATCACGGATGATATGTATAAGGCTATTGATTTAGCTTTGCCTAAACTGGAAAGACAGGTTGTTAAGCACTTTAGCAAATTTGACGCTAAGTATAAGAGAGGTGCCGAGTTGCCGCCTCCGATTGTAGAGACTGCCGCAGCGGTTGTGCGTAATAAGACTTTTGTTATGCAACCTATGACGGTAGCCGAGGCTTTGGTTGAAATTGACAGGGTAGAGCATGATTTTTATGTCTTTTTGTGTAAGGAAACTAAAAAGGTCAATGTGGTATACAAGAGAAAAGACGGCGATTACGGATTGATAGAAGCTAGTTAGGGAGTAGGGTGTAGGGAATAGTAGTAGGGGCGGGCGTCCCCGACCGCCCGAAAAAAAAGTCAAAATAAAAAAGGATAAGGGGGAGTAGTTAGAGAATAGGGGATAGTGTGGTTGTTAAGTTGTAAAAACTGTCAATAACTATTCCCTACTCCCTAACCACTACTCCCCAATAAAAAACTATGTTAAAATTTGATTACAATAATATGATGTCGGCGATGATTGGTGCCGAGGGTTTTGATAATAAGACGCTTGTTGGGAATAAGGATAAGTTGTCTGCCGCTGCGACCGCTGTGGTGTCAAGGCGGGGTACAGGATGGCAGGAGTGGACAGAATTACCTTACGCTAATCAAGCCGAGATTGACGAGATTATTGCTACGGGCAAGGATATTGCGGGCAAGGCATCTGCGTGGGTGGTTTTTGGTATTGGCGGTAGTGCATTAGGACCGCTTGCTGTGTCGACATCGCTCTTGCATCTCAAACACAACGACCTTTCTAAGGCTAGGCGCAAAGCCCCTAAACTTTTTGTCGAGGATAATGTTGACCCCGAGCGTATCAACGCACTACTGGATGTAATTGACCTCAAGACAACATATTTTAATGTTATTACTAAGAGCGGCGAGACAAGCGAGACGCTTGCACAGTTTTTGATTATTTATGACCGCCTCAAAAAAAAGCTAGGCGAAGACGAGGCAAAAAAACGCATTATTGTAACAACAACAATCGGCAAAGGGTCGCTATATACCGCCGCCGCTAAAGAAGGCTTTAAGATTTATGGTGTGGGCGAAGGTGTGGGCGGTAGGTTTAGCGTGCTGTGTCCTGTGGGGCTTGTTACTTTTGCTGTTATGGGACTGGATGTACACGCTATGCTTGACGGCGCACGCAAAATGAC
>WQVM01000038.1 GCA_009783985.1 Bacillota bacterium
TATTACACTTAGAGATGAGCATAGCAAGCAAGCAAGCAAGCAAGCAAGCAAGCAAGCAAGCAAGCAAGCAAGCAAGCAAGCAAGCAAGCAAGCAAGCAGTTTTTAGCTAATCTTTTTGAGTACAAATCATATTTAGTGGCTGTTTTCGCATAGAGCGGGAACGGCTTTTTTTGTTGCAAAAAGGAGTAAGACAATGAAAAAGAAATTATTAACAATTATTATGGCAATAGCCTTAGCAATGACATTCTTTGCTTTTGTGGCTTGCGATAATGGAAACAGCAACGGTACAGGTGCTGGCAATGGTACTAACAATGAAACTGGTAATGGTTCAGAAGTGACAATTCCCCAATTGCAAACTCCTGTTATTTTTTCTACCACACAGGCAGTTATAAGAATTGGAATATGTGGAAACGCAGACCTTTTTAGAATTGAACTAAGACAACCGAATCGCCTAGATGAAGAACCTTTTTTCACTGCTGAAGCACAAGGTGAACAAGAAGGTGCTCTTGCACGCAGAATTGACATTCGTGATTTTGATGAACTTGCTGACCTCTATGAAGAAGGAATCTTTAATAGCGGCGATATTGTTAGAGTAGATGTTATTGCGATTGGTGACGGAGTAAGATTTAGAAATTCGGAGTCGGTTGGTTCTGCTATAGGACTCCCTTCACTTGCAAGAGAAACAAGCTAAACAACGGCTATTAGTTGATAGGTGTTGATGCAAAAAATCTGACAAATAAATTATCCATTTGTGACAAGATATTACAAAATAGGCATTGCTATATGTGCATATGTATAGTATAATAAAGCCACCCAATATATCGGGTGGCTTTATTTGTGTATTACAGATATATGTGCATATACGCATATGTGAGAGTATATTAAAATAATTGTAAGGGGATATTGCCGAGCGAATAAGATTTTGCTGTCATTAGACCTGTTACGAAATGAAAGGCAAGTGTTAAAATACCATCAAAGAAAAATCAATTAAGTGATTGTTATCTTGGGGTGTCGTAACAGGTCTAATACCTGCGGTGCTTCGTAGGACGGCATTAGGTTTAGGGTTCAAACCCCTATATTTTTAGCAATACAGACTTTGCAAACAAGAGTCAAATCTTTTTTGACTTATAAAGGAGTATAATATTATGTATCATTTGCAAGAGCGTATGCGTGGTGTGCTTGATGTGGACAGGCAACAAAATTTAGATACCCTCAAAATATTGCTTAGAGCCGAGCTAAAGCAAATGATGGAATATTATATGGTGATTGACGAAGAGCCTGCCATAACGATTGAGCCTGTCGGTGATAGCAACTATGTGATTAGTATTACCGCAAAAGCTACAAGGCTGATTGATGTCGGCAAACGAATACGATAAGCCTAACCGTCATATAATGTTGTATGAGCAAACGGTATGAAGGCTGTAATTTTGTTGATGTGGTGGTCACTCCGCTTGAAGTCAAACAAAAAACAAAAAAAACAAATCTAAAAATCCCTGCACCTTGGCTTATTACAATCGCTATGTGTGTAATGGTTTTTGGCGTGTGGTTGGGGCGGGCATTGGAGATACCGTTTTTTTATACTGCCGGTCACCATATGAGACAGGCGATAAGTTTTGATGTTGTTCCGAGCGAAATGCGGGGTGACGGCGACGGCAAGTTACAGTTTATAGCTGATTTGTTCGAAAATGCGGGAGTAATGATATAGACTAATTATAAATTATAAGTTATGAATTATAAAATATAATTGAAACCCATTATTGCTGACACAATAATTTATAATTCATAATTTATAATTTATAATTTGTATGATGAGTAAACTCAAGATACAAATTTCCTACATGACAATCCTTATGGGGGTTGTCATGTTTGTTATCGGGGCGGGGTATTCGTTTGTTGCGTATGTTATAGCTGTAATTTTGCACGAGCTTGCACATTCTGAAGTGGCGGCAAAACGGGGTTATGTACTCAACGACATTAAGCTAATGCCTTTTGGAGCTAGTCTTTCTGGTGATTTTGAGAATGTCAAGCCAGCTGACGAGCTTATCATTGCACTGGCAGGACCGCTTTTTAGTTTGGCACTTGCGGTTATTTTTGTGGCACTTTGGTGGGTTGTTCCGACGACATACTTTTTTAGCCAAATGTTTGTAACGGCTAATGTGTTTTTGTTTGCTTTTAATATGCTACCAATATATCCGCTTGACGGAGGGAGGGCGACACTTGCGCTATTGTCGTACAAAATGCCCCGTGAAAAAGCCTATAGATATATGCGGATGTTTGGCTGGTTTTTTGCAGGGTTATTTGCGGTTAGTTTTTTTGTGTCGTTTTTCTTTGTGGTCAATTTTAGCTTGGGTGCGGTATCCGCATTTATTATAGCATCAACTTTGATACCCGACAAGTCGTGTGCCTACCATAGGATATACTCTCAAGCATACCGTAGCGAACGACTCAAAAAAGGTCTAAGACTAAAAGAAATAATGATAAGCTCCGACAACACTATGCTAGAAATAACCCGAATGATTAGCGGCAACTATTATCACCGTCTTAATGTCTGTGACTCTGCTATGAAAAATGTGGCAAGAATAGAACAGGCTGAATTTGAAAACTTACTGCTTAGCAATAGTCCTATGATGACAATAGGAAAAGTGCTGGGGAGAGGGTAAAAAGAAGAGAGAATAAGGAAAAATGGATAGGAGTGTAAGCGTCATTGCGAGGAGCAATAGAGTTGTAACGAAACCATCTGAAATGTCATCTCGACCGAGCAAAGCGAGCGGAGAGATCTCCTCTAATCCTGCAAATAAATTAAATATGTGTGAGTATTCGGGCGGTTGAGGGCAACCGCCCCTACGACTAGTAGCTTTGCTACAATTGTGTTTACAGTTGTAATAGATTTCAAATCGTAGGGGCAGACGCCCTCGGCTGCCCGAATAACAATTATCATTATACAAAAAAGGGCTGTCTATCGATTATGATTAGACAGCCCTTTTTTTAGTTACATCAATTTTTTAGTCTTCAAATTCGTCTGTATATGCAGGCTTTTGAACTTTTTCTTTTGGAGTATCGGTTGCTACTGTTTCGTCACTGGCTTCGTCTGTAAATGATACATCATCAAATTCGTCAACTATTGCTTTTGGCTTTTTGTCTGCTTTGGGAGTTTTTTCTTCAGGATTTAGTCTGTCGTCAAACATCTCAAAGTTTTCGCCTGCATCGCTACCGCCTGCAACTGTTTCGCCTGTTGTCTCGCCGTGGATACGGTTAAGAGTTTTTTGACGGTCATAAGTGATTTTCTTAGGTGCTACTTTAGCAGGTGCTTTTGCAAACATTTTGCGGACAATAATTCCGACAAGTGCAACAACCATCAAGAGAGTAAAGATTATAGAAGGGAATAACCACCATTGGATTTCAAATCCGCCACCGTCGTTTTCGTCATCGCCGATTACATCGGCAATAGTACGCAAGTCAACTATGCGGTCAAATTCAACAAAGTAGCCATCTTCGCAAGTATCCTCAACTGCATCAAATTCTATTCCTGTAATATTTTCAATAATAATGCTGTTGACATATACTACACCGGCTACATTCTCCAAAGGCAGGCGACCGCCAAGACCAATATCCACAAATACAGATTCGGGTACTTCGTCCGTGCGGATATAGAATGAGTATTCCGAATAATCTTGCGGATTAATTTGGTTGCCTAGAGTATCAACAAATATCCTATGACCGCCGCTTGTTATAGTCTCTCTAGCGTATACCGGTCTGATGTTTTCGAAACTTTGTGCACCTGTCGGCAAGCCTGCAAGTTCAAGTCTGGCTCCGACAGTGTTGTCTGTAACCTCGCCGCTCAAGAAGACCTTCATTGATACGGTAAGTCTATAGAAAGAAAGCGGTTCTAGTGAGAATCTATTAAAAGACGATAGGGTAGAGTATGCACGGGAAGTATTTTGGAGTATTAGGACATAAGGGTCATTAGCTACAGTATGCTCAAATGCTGACGGTCCTGCAAACAAAGATTGGGTGTTAGCTTGGCTAGTTGCATTAAATATACCGTATCGTACCATATCAGGGTCATTAGAGCGCATTGTCCAATTAAACGGTATCCGTACAAAGCTGTCGCTAAAGCGGTCAAATGCCGTAAAGTGTTCGTCACCAAATTCGTATAACGCAAAGTTTGACGGAGGAGTGCTTCTTGATACAAAGTTGTTTCGGCGAGCTGTAAAGGTTGTGTGGTCTATCGGTTCTAACTCAATACTGTCTACAAAGATATGACCGCTAGCCAGCTTAGTGTCAAGACCTTGTCTATCTCCAAGACCCAACCAAATCTCTACAGTGATGTCGTCCTGAGCTATAGTGTCATTAGATACATAAAAGCTAAATTCTTGCCAGTTGATGCCAGTCGTGCCAGTGTTGATTTGCTGAATAGTGCCGATTATGTTATTGCCTCTCTTAAGCACCAAGTTAGCGCCGTAGCCTTGAATATCAAGAGTAGACAAAGTTACAGTAATGCGGTTAAAGCTATTTGGTGAGAAGTGCATAGCAGGGGAGCGGTAGAACACTGCTGTTTCAACAGGGCTGTGTATCATAAGCAAGTTATCTCTGCCGATTACATTACGAGTTGTGCCGAGATAAGGTGCATTGGCAGAATTACGAAGCGCATCTGTATGAACTACTCCGCCGACAAAACGGTCAACATTTACATCTTGAGAGGGGAAGCCCGCTGTCTGTGAGTTAGAGGCATCGCCTTGTGTCCAGCCACTCACAGGTAGGGGATAAGGCATAGGACGACCATTAACAATAGGTAGCTCACGAGGATTCCAAGCGTCAACTTCATTAAAGTGTCCGTTAGTTATACTTGTAGGAGGGCGTTCGCCGTCTAAATTGACAAGTGTTCCGCCACCGCTAACAAGGTCAAACTCTCTAGGGTCAATGCGTTGTAGTCTAATACCTGTAAATCTGGCAATACCGCTACTTCTTGCGCCGTCTTGACCGAGAGCAAGCTCAATACTAAGGTCATCAATAGTCCTTGTGCTTGAGCCTCTAATAAAGAACACAGCCTCTTCCCACCCAAAGGTCGCACTGTTTTGGCTGCCACTTAGGTGAGTTTGGGGTGTTTCGACTAGGTATTGGTCAAAGATACTAGGGTCGTCAGGATTTGCACCCCGTCTATTAGCTCTAAGCACAACTGACGCACCGCTTCCGCCCTCGATGTCCGTAGTATTGACCCAAACCCCTAAGCGATAGAAAGTATGTCTATTGATAGTCAATGGTGATGATTTAATACCCGAATAAATTGCTGTGCCTGTAGGTGATACAATAGTAAGAGTATTTGTTCGGCTTGTGCCGGGTGTCTCAAGTACGCTATCAACTACAGGAAGAAAGATACCGCCGTCCAAACCCGCAGAGCTCCAACCATCTGCCATAGGGGCAGAGAAGTCCCAGTTGCCGTCACAGACATATTCGTGATAATTACAGCTAGTGGTGCAATTAGTATCGTTACAAGCAAGCAAAAGATTAGGTGTAAGCTGATTGCCGTCAAAAACCATACGGTTGTAATGTCTTACACTAAAACCATTATCAGTGTTAGCTTCAAAGTGGGGTGTAGCCATCGCCGTACGGAAAGTCGTCGCACAAATCTGATATGCTGACACAGTATCAAACAATGCCCATCCGTTGCTAGTTACAAAAGTTTGCCTTATTTCTCTGTCATCATCAGCTATTGCATAATCGCCCACCTGAAGATTGAGTGTAACAACAGCAGGCTTAAAGGAAGGTGTCGCTACATAAAAAGCAAATTGTTGCCAGCCCCAATCATTATTTCTGTTAAGGCTGTTAAGTCCGGTTACAGTATTAATTCTGTCAAAAACAAGCCTGCGGTCAAGTCCGTCAAGTGTGACAAAAGCACCGCCATGTACAAAGTTACTTGTCCTTACCCATACAGAAATACGGAAGAAGCTATCAGCATCAAGATTCATTGTTGACGACTCAAATCTGTAAGCCCCGTCCGCACCTCTTGTGTTGATAAGCAGAGCATTTTTGTCAGAGTTCTCAAATCTGTTGCCGAGAGGTGAGCCTTCGGGATGACCAAAGAGAGTATAGGGGACAGAACTGCCGTCAGAATAACCCGCCATATTAAGTTCTCTGTAATTTTGAGCAAAACTTGGTACAGAAAGGTCAACAACACCACGAATCATATTGGTGGTACGGTTGTCACCCAAGACACTGCCTGTCCACCCTGTGGGAGACATAGTAGCATCTGTTCCGCTCGTATCAGAGAAATGCGGATTGCTTATGCCCAATGATGTTCTTTCAAATCGTGGCACAGCTTGTGCTTCGGCTCTACTTGTATATCCAAAACCACCTGCAAACGAAATCAGCAAAAATATCGCTGCAAAAATCAGCGAGAGTGCGGTTATTTTTGGTAATTGCTTTTTTGTAATAAGTTTCATTGTTTTTACCTTGTTATTAGTATTGCGGACAAGCCAATATATATGCTATCCCTAGCCTAAGCTAAGGGTATAACTACACATAGAGTATAGTATACAATATATAAAGCAATTTGTCAATCCCAAAACAAGCGTTATAAGAATTTTTTTTAACTAGTTAGACAGACTAATAATTAATTGGTAGTGGTTAGTGATTAGTGTTTAGTGGATAGTTGTTGGCGAGTGTTATGGTGGATTATCGCTAGCTTTATATACTTATCAATCACTAATCACTAACCACTACCAACTAATCACTACAAAAATGACTAACAAAATCAACAAAAAACAAAAAATAATCGCTATTATTGGTGGTCTTGCTATAGGGGCGGTCAATGGTTTTTTTGGCGGAGGAGGCGGTATGCTCTGCGTGCCTTTATTACAACAAGGAATGAAGTTAGAAGCAAAAAAAGCCCACGCCACCGCTATTCTCACAATATTGCCGATTTCGGTAGTCAGTCTGATTATCTATATGATTGGCGGTCATTTGCCACTCAAACAAGGAGCGATAATCTCTGGTGGAGTAGTGGCAGGAGGTGTTTTGGGGGCATTACTACTCGGCAAACTCCCCTCAAAAGCCGTAGGGATAATATTCGCATTACTAATGATTGTAGCAGGAGGGAAACTGTTGTTTTTTTAACAAATAGCTAATAACGAATAAGACGGACAAGATTTTATTGACAGCCAAATCAATTACTAAGTCAACCGTTATTCGTTATAGTTATTTGTTACTTATTATTATGAAAATCATTATACTAATAATCATAGGAATAATCGGCGGCACCTTCGGCGGTATGGGTATGGGCGGAGGTACTTTGCTTATTCCGCTGCTTACAACATTTGGTGATGTTAGCCAGCATGCTGCCCAAAGCATAAATTTGGCTGCTTTTTTGCCTATGGCGGTTGTCGCACTTATTATTCACTTTGTCAAAAAGCGTGTCGTGCCAAAATATGCCCTGCTCATAGCTATACCTGCAATGATTACAGCAATTCCGTCGGCAATACTGGCTATCCGCTTTGAGGGACATATACTGGCTCGCTGTTTTGGCGGTTTTTTGGTAGTTTTGGGGGTATGGCAGATGTATAGGGTAATTAAAATTAAACGAATAACGAATAACGAATAACGATTGACTTGGTAATTGATTTGGCTGTCAATAAAATTCTTGTCCGCCGTTATTCGTTATTAGCTATTCGTTATTCATTTTTAATTGTTTAGTTGGACTTGCATTATAAAGTAATTTACAGCATAAAATAAGTAAAGGAAATTTAGGAAAGATAGGCAATGAGACAAATTCACATAACAATTGACATCAAAAATATGGGAGTGCTTGCGGACCTTGAGGCTAAGGTGTTGTCCAACCTCACAGGGACGAGTGTAGTAAGTGCGCTTGATTCTGATGAGAGGCGTGCGGCACTAAGTTTTGCCTATAACGAAATAGACGAAATAAAAGCCGCCAAAACAATCAAAAATTACTTAATAGAAAGCATTATTGAGATGAGCAAAAAAAATTATTTTGTGGATAAGTTGTCGACTTTTATTCCCGACAGCGAAAAACTCAACGATGTATGCCAGCTCCTCGCCGACTTTGATTATTTTACGGATTATAATATTTTGTCCGAACAAATGAGCGTATCTGAAGTTTTTGCGATAGACGGCTACTGTAATTTTTGTATGAACAACCACAAAGAACGCTGGGATGCATTGAGCAAGCTAGCTATCAATAATTTGTAGGGAATAGGGGTTAGGGAGTAGTTTGTGGGCAAGTCGTAGGGGCGGGCATTGACCGCCCGAATTAGGGTTTATATTTGGAGTGTGAGTGTACGGTGAAAGATGCTTTGGTTATTGTCATTGCGAGGAGGTACGACGAAGCAATCCCACGAATAGAACACTTTATATGAGATTGCTTCGTCGTACCTCCTCGCAATGACGATAACTGACATATGTTTTTCCGCCCCTGCAACGGACAACAGTATACATATCCACAACTGTTTTTAACACTACCCTTTTTTATGTCTAAGGAAAAAACATCTAACGCTATCGCTGTGACGCAAAAAAGAGCCTCAGCGAACCGTCGACAGTAAAAGTTAGTAAAGAGAATAAAAATAGACCTCGACGGCTTTTTTATTTGACAAAGTAATGTGCATATGCTATTATAAGCATATGAGACTAACAAAAAAAGATAGTGAAATCTATGTATTTGACGGTGTCGCCCCTAAGCAAGCCTTAGAGAGGGTGACACATTTTGCAATTGCGGCGCACCAAGACGATGTCGAGATAATGGCATATCACGGAATCGCCGAGTGTTTCGGGCAAAAAGGCAAGGGTTTTGGAGCGGTGGTTGTTGCTGACGGCGGAGGTAGTCCGAGGGACGGGGTTTACAAAGAATATACCGATACCGAAATGATACAAGTCCGCAAAGCCGAGCAAAAAAAAGCCGCACATATAGGCGAATATTCGGCACTTGCACTGCTTATGTATCCGTCTAAGGAGATTAAGGACAGGGCAGAGGATAAGTTGACGGAGGAGATTTTTGACCTGCTTATGACAGCTAAGCCAAAGGTTGTGTATACGCATAATCTTGCCGACAAACACGATACACATATTGGTGTGGTTCTCAAAACAATCAAGGCTATTCGTAAAATGCCAAAAGCCTCCCGCCCTAAGCAACTTTTGGGTTGCGAGGTTTGGAGGGGACTTGATTGGCTGGACGACAAGGATAAGATTTTGCTTGATACAAGTGCCAAACCAAATCTTGCATCAGCCCTTATCGGGGTTTTTGACAGCCAAGTGAGCGGTGGTAAGAGGTACGACCTAGCGACATCTGCAAGGTGGCTGGCTAATGCAACATATGCGGCAAGCCACAGTATAGATGCCTACACACATACCGCCTACGCAATGGACCTAACTCCCCTTATCAAGGATGACCATATGGACATATCAGCATTTATCGAAGCTCACCTAATGAACTTTGTCAACGATGTCAAGAGTAGGTTGAAGTAGGCAGGTCACAATTGCAACAGAAACAATCCTAAAGTAGATTTGCAAACTGAATTTGCGACTTATTTAAGATGAATTTGGCTTGCACAAAGCAAACCTGCGATAAGGGTTATCCTTTTGCTAAACATGGTTGCTGGAAGAAGCTGAAATAACTATGCCATACAAACAAACCCTCAACAAGATGAAAAAGCCTGACCGCCTAAAGTGGGTAGACGATGTCGTCAAGTAACTAAGAGTAAGGGCAGATTGAAGGAAAGAGTTTCGGCAAGTAGCTTAAAGAACTGAAGGAAAGAGTGCATGGGATTTTGTGAACAACTACATACCATACTATAAAAAGGAAAAAGATTCGACTTCAAATCGGACACCAGCACCATGCCGCGAAACGGAATTTACATTCTATACGAGAAAGGCGAGCAAGGACATGGCGGAGATAGAATCGTCCGTATAGGCACGGACACGGGCGAAAATCAATTAAGGAGCAGAATTTTTCAACACTTCGTGAACGAAAATAAAAATAGGAGCATTTTTAGAAAGAACATAGGTAGGGCGATGCTCAATAAGGAAAACAGCCCATACCTTACAATTTGGAATTATGACCCAACAATCAGAGCTAACAAAGAGAAATATAAAGATGTGATTGACAAGGTATTTGAAAGTAAAATAGAAAAGCAAATCTCAAAGTACATGCAAGAAAACTTTTACTTCGTCCTGCTTGAAGTAGGCGGAAAGAATAACCGTTTAAGGCTTGAAGAAAAACTAATAGGAACGGTTTCAAACTGCAAATTATGCAAGCCTAGTAGCACTTGGCTTGGCAGTTCAAGTTCGATAAGTAAAATAAGAGAGGGCGGATTGTGGCAAGTCCAAGGCTTGTACACGGCAGGGTTGGCAGAGAAGGACTTGCAAGAAATAGAAAAATGCTTGGTTAAATAAGAGCTCTAAAAAATCAAAAACCGCATCATGTTCAAAAATCAAAATTTGATTTTGCGATGATGCGGTTTTTTGTGAATTAAGTTTGGCAAGGTCGAACCAAAAGTAACCGCCTTGCTTTTTTTTATTTTTTCAACAGAACGAAAAGTAACCACGAACGAAAAGTAACAAGACGAAAAGTAACTCGTCTTGATTTCCGTCTTTTTCTGTAAAATTGCAACAGAACGAAAAGTAACCACGAACGGAAACCAAACTATGCCATATTATACATAAAGTTAGCACAAAGCGCACCAAAACGGCACCCTTTTAAGCCGTGTCGCGTTTTTATTGTAATTTCGGGAGTGAATAAGGAATATATAGAACTTTGAGCCTGTGGCAACCCCACGGGCTTATTTATATTGTGCCGAAATTTAGTTTTATTTATTTGATAATTTGGTTTGAATATGACTTGACAAAATTTGACAAAATATGTTAAAATACATAAAACTAGATTTAACTGTACAAAAGACACAATGTTCCCAATCGTTATACAAATGATTATGGACAAAGATAAATCAAAGAATTTAATGAGTAGAATCCGTGAGGGCGACAAAGAGGCGCATCGCAAATTCTATGATATATACAGGGACAATATATTTAAGGCTTTGTATTTTATGACGCAGAGTTTTTATATTGCCAACGAGATTTTATATAGAGTTTTTGAAAAGATTTTGTATGGCAATTTTGATATACTGGACAACCTTAATAGGTTTGTTTGGAAAATGACAAAAGACTCGGTGTCGGAATATGCGGGCGACTACCGCAAAACATTAACACAACATAAAGAAAAAGAAGCGGCGGCAACAATAGATATATCCGAGCAGGGCAAAGCATTTGACGAGGTAATGTGGCGGCTTGGGCAAAAGGATAGAGAAATAATACTCATGCATATGTTATTTGACTATACATTCCAAGAGATTGCGGATGATATAGGTTTTTCTGTATCCAAAGTAGAAAAAAGATATTATAAGGCAATAAAAATGTTCAAAGAAAAATTATAAATACAAGGGGGTAATAAAGGTGGCTAAAAAAATAGATGACGAACTTGTCAAAAATGTATTGCGTTCCCATATTAAGCAGTTAGGTTTTACCGGTAAAGAGTCGTATGGGTCGTATGAAGAATTTTCGGCTGAACTTGACGCTAGGATAGAGGCAAGAAAAATAGCAGACGAAGCTACGGCAAAAGATTTTGGATTACCCACACGCAGTCAAATAATTGAGGTTAGGCGGAACAATAGACGGATTGCGCGCAAAAAGCAAATATGGATAAATACTGTTGCAGTTGCGATGAGTGCGGTTTTGATATTTTCTTTAATAGGAATTATTTTATATTTCAATATCCGTGGCGATGATGATGAAGTTTTTAATATACCCGAGGATAATTTAATAATGACTGTTATTGATTATGACACATTGCAAGAGCAAGGCTTTTTTGTGCCTAATATTAGCAGTTTAGACAATGTAATTATAAGACGCGCAGACGATAGAGTATCGGGGACAACTAAATTATTTGTAATTATGGGAGATTTTGACGGCAGCCGTATGACAATGAGAATTATTTTTCATGAAATTTTTGAGCCTAGTGATATGTCGTATTTTCAAAGCGGTAGTTTAATTGATGTCGGTGAGTATACTGTGCGGGTAAGCAACACGCAATATAATGATGAATATATTTATAGAATGTTATTCATTCAAGATACAAAGACCTATTATATTGAATTTACGACTCAAAACAGAGGTGAGTATTTGCTTTTATTAAACACGCTCTTTAGTGTTACTATTGAAAATAAGCCCAACCCGCCGGATGGCGATACAGTAAAAACAGAAATTAAGATAGATGAATTGCCCACAACGACGCTTAATTTTGACGGGTTGGACGATATGACAGCTAGGCGTGTTGACCATAGGGAAACGGAAAATACAATTATGTTTATCATAGAGGGATATTTTGGCGATAGCCATATGACAATGAGAATGATTGTAGATAGCGAATATATACCGAGCGACGCATCATATTTCGGCGGTGGCAATATGCTTCAAGTAAATGACCGTTTTGTGCGTGCAAACATAACGCAAAACGGCGATAATTACATTCATAGATTTATATTTTTAGAAGATATGAAATGGTGCTATGTTGAATTAGTATCTCTAGACAGCAACGAATATTTACCTTTTCTGTATGATATTTTTCAGCAGTAAAAAGTTATAATAAATAAGCAATAAGGAAAAACAAAAGTGAAAAAACTATCAATAACTAGGAGGGCTACCCTCGTTATTTTGCTTGTGCTTTTTGCCGCAAGCGGAATTTTTGTCGTTACGCAAAGACAACTGACAGCACGCGCTTCAAGTGATATTTGCCATATAGAATTAGCTAGGGACTTTATAAGTTTTCAGCACCGATTGCGTGATATTGAGTATGACAACATAGAAATATATACAGCAGTCAATTTATACGACGCAGAGCATGAGGTTGTCGCTAGTGCAGTAATCCTGTACAGAGACGGAGAATTTGACTATGTCGTTATGAATCTAATAACTGAGCAGATAGACGAATGGGGTATAAACGAGCAGGAGGTAGTCGCACATTTTAAGTCGGGAGAGCGTATTTATTTCGGCGGTGCGCTGACCTATTCGGTAAGGGACGGTCATGAATATGTAGACTTTAACGGGACAAGACTTGATGGGGCAGAATTTACGAGGCGGTCAAGAGAGTTTGGAGAGGCGACAAGGCGTTACCGTAACGAGAGCCGCAGACGGCGCACAATAACAAGCTCGGATATTGAAAACGGATTTTTGTCTTGGGCGGATATTGTTGCTAGGCATCATAGCAGCGTGACTGTTGGGCTTGGATATTTACAAGGAATAAACTGGAACGGCATAACAGGTAGCGGATTGAGTTTTGCAAGTCAATCTACACTTAATCAGTTTCATTTGTTTAGGCATGGGGTTGCCGTGACCGGCACTTGTGGACCCGTAATGCAAGTAAATTTGCTTATATATCTGCAATGGCGCGGCTTTAATGTATTGACTAACGGAAGCATACACGATACCTTTGATAGAGCATTGATTTTGAGCGATTGGAGACCGCCGACTGGCGGCACTTTGTTTAGAAACAACAGGGACGCAACAAGGGCTATGATTAGAGAGCGTGGATATAATTATGTGATGCATACTTTTGGTAGCGCATTTGCAGGCTTTAGGGATAGTATAAACAGAGGTCATCCCGCGATGATGGAAATACACAGAGCAGGCAATCAAGGACACGGCGTTGTAGTGGTGGGTTATGAACATTTTAGGCAAGGGACTACCAACTTCCACTATCTAAGAGTTATAGACGGTTGGGGAACTTCTAATGCTAGTCGATTTGTAAACTTTAACGGCTTTTTTAGCGGTATAAATGGCGCAAGTTTTTGGATAGCGTAATTATCAAATACTATCAAGCCCCGAAACCCTCAATAAGGTTTTGGGGCTTTTATTTTTGGAACAAGTTATAAAAGAGGGTATTTATTAACTTGTTTTTTGGGATAAAAGACGATATTATTATTTATAATGGATGACTTAGTTAGCAATATCACAAAAGAAAAATATGCTTCGTTAAGCAACGATGAGAAAACAAAATTGAAAAATGATATAAACAAATATTATGAAAACGAATTATACTGGCTTAAAATTTCACAAAGACCAAAGTTCAAGCAATTTAATTTTTGGCTTTTTGATACTATAAACGAGGGTTGTGCAATAGGCAGATATAAAAGCATTGAAGATGTTGACATAAAAGAGGTTTGCGGTAAGGTAGTGCGAAACTGGTTTGATTTTACAAAGCAAGAGATGGCGGAGCTAGTGCCGGAGTTTTGCAAATGGGCATTAAAAATTTTTTGGTATGAGCGGTGCAACGAAAAAGCACAAAACGACTTGTATTATTTAAGAGTAGGGCAGGCATTAGATATATACTGCGATTGGAGTGCGGACGCTGACGAATACGGCATACATAAAAACGCCTCGCCCAAGCTAAAAGATTATTGTGTAGAATTGAAAAATACATTTGACGAAGTAGCATCAACAACGGCGGAGCGGGAATTTGTCGAGTATATACCAAGGCGGCAATCAAGGACAATAGAAGAATATCAGCTGAGGTCTAGGACAAAGCGGCTTATAACTGATATTATCAGCGGCAAGGTGCATAAAGGACACAGGCTGTCGGGGATTATATTTTATCCATATAAGGGCGAGGAGCGGGAGCTTATCCGTCAACCGCTGTTTAAGCATTATAAGAATTTTTTAAGGCTTTGCTATTACAAGTCCGATGACGAAATTTACCTAGCTATTGACGACACGGCAAACCTAGATTTTAGGCTTGCGGTTTTGTCAATGATAGAATTTGACGACCAAAGAAACAAACAAGTCTTCCATAATAAAATGGAGCAGTACCGCCACAATCAAGTCGCAGCGGCAGTCGAGTCAAGGCTTTTAGACGAAATAAATAAAAAATACGGCATTTAATAAAAAATTACAAATAAATCATTAAAATATCAAAAATAAATTGTTGATATGCAAGTGGCGATGCCCGCTTACAATATTAGCAGAGAGATACACGGACAACAGAAGCGTCGGCTTTGATATTTTTCTACCCTCATGGCTTGCTAAATACAACAAAACAATTTTCTCGATATTGTTTTTGATTGGCTTAGGCTTAGTATTGTGGCGGGCGTTTGCATAAGGACAA
>WQVM01000039.1 GCA_009783985.1 Bacillota bacterium
CCTAGCTTGACGGCTCTGATAACCATCTGCTCAATAGTAGCCTTGCCGTGACTAAAAACAGAATGTGTATGATAATCTCCCCAAATCATTGTTAATAATTATGAATTATAAATTATGAATTATGAATTAAGGTTGGAGTGTTAGATTTTATAACTAAACACAACAATTTATAATTTATAACTTATAATTTATAATTAAACCAAATAGACTACTTCTGTTTCGAGCGTAATGCCATAAACCTCTTTTACTCTCTCTATTACCTTGTCTATTAGTGTTACGACATCTTTTGCGGTAGCGTCTGCCTCATTGATTATAAAGTTAGCGTGTTTTGGCGATACAACTGCTCCGCCTACCCTCAACCCCTTTAATCCTGCACTCTCAATCAACGCACCTGCCGGAATTATATTGCCGTCTTTGTCAATATGTTTCTTAAATATACTTCCTGCACTTTTGCCGATTGGTTGCGATAGCCGCCTGCGCTCTGCGTATTCGTGCATTTTTCTGCCAATTTCGGTTTTGTTTCCTTTTGTCAATCGCAATTCTGCTTTTAAGACAATTTCTGAATTGTGTTTGAAAATACTTTCTCTATACCCAAAGTGACATTTTTTGTTGCTATATGAACCGCCTGTTGTCTTAACTTTTTTTACAACATCGCTTATATAACCGCCAAAAGCACCCGCATTGCCAACTATTGCTCCGCCCAAAGTCGCAGGTATACCTTCCGCCCATTCAAGCCCCGAAAATCCTCTATCATACGCATCTTTTGCCAGTCTTGTCAAGCTAACGCCACAATCAGCTTTGATAATCGCCGTATTACCATTGCGCCACCAAGTTGCACCAAGCATCTTGTTAGTTATTATTACCACTCCGTCATAACCGATATCAGAAGCAATAATATTGCTCCCATTGCCGATAACTGTTGTTTTTTTTCCGCTTTCGGCAAGTTTTTTGGCAATTCTAGCAATTTGGTTAGGACCACTAACTATTATGGTATTAGCACGACCGCCAATTCCGAAAGTTGTCAAATCACTAAGCGACGCAGGAGTAATTATAACGCTCATATATATTGTACCTCATTTTGATTTTTTTTTCAAGCCTTTAATAGCAAGATTTAATATTTTGTATGCAGTAGAAAATATTATACCTGTGGGAACATAAATAGGATAATAATCTATCTGCTTAATAAATTATCGCTCAACTAATCTAAAAGTCATTGCGAGGAGCGAAAGCGACGAAGCAATCCCACGAATAGAACTCTTTACATGAGATTGCGGAGCCTGCCCTGAGCTTGCCGAATGGGTCGCTTTCGCTCCTCGCAATGACACTTAATCCCGTTGGGCTGCTCCTCTTTGTATTGTCACAGTCCATTGTCTATAAGCAATATGTATACTTGAACTTTATATTCATATTTAGATGCCAATGTGCATAAAATCTATTGTTATGGAAGTTAAAGTACAAGAACACAAAACAAAATACAATATGCGTAAAGCAAAACCTAACCGCACCGACCTTTTATTGATTTTTATATGTATAACGGGGCTTATGCTTGCAGGAATGGTTGCAAGTCTTATCGGAGGCTCAACACAAGGCTATGACGATGCAATCAGACCGCCTTTTGCGCTTCCTTCAATCGCTTTTGCCGCAATTTTTAATGCCTTGTTCACAATCTTAGGCATATCTATCAGTATGGTCTACAAATTCCGTCCTGTCAATGACCGCCTAACTCACCGCAAATTTATTTCGTTAATCCTATTCGGAATACAACTTGCCTTTGTTATCACTTGGCCGTTAATGTTCTTCCGACTAGGAATACACCTCCTAGCACTATCTTGGACGGTAGTTATATTTGGACTTAGTATAGCCTATATGGTCAATAATATGTCTTTTAATAAGGCATCAGGCTGGCTTATGATTCCTTATCTTATCTGGCTAGCGTATCTATGTTATATCTCACTGATGTTTATATTCTAGAAAAAAATATTCGGGACGCCGAAGACGGCGTCCCCTACAACTTGGCATTGTTCAAAAGGTATAGAAAAGAACCACAAACTTATTTATAGTTAAGAGTAAGTTAGTTGGGTGTCCTACGAAGCACCGAAGGTATTTCGACCGAAGCGGAGAAATCTCCTCAAAAACTGTACTATAACACCGCTAATGAGAGATTTCTCCGCTTCGGTCGAAATGACACCCTTTTGAACTTTCTTATATATACCTCACACAATACACACAATTTGAACAATATCCTTACAACTTGGGACTATCAAAAAAATGTCGGTCAAGTAATTATCCTTAATTACTTGACCGACATTTTTAAGTTTTAAGTTTTCAATTTTCATTATGCATTTATTTTAATTTATCCGGATTAAGTCCTTGTAGTTCCTTAGGGACAAAAAGTCCGTTATCTCTAATCAGCACATCGTCAAACCATATTTTGCCGCCGCCGTATTTTGGGGTTTGGATACATACTAAGTCCCAATGGATTGCTGACTTGTTGCGATTGTCACATTCGCCGTATGCACTGCCTAGTGCTAGGTGGAATGACCCTGAGATTTTTTCGTCAAATAAAATGTCGCCGATAGCCTCTGTAATGTAGGGATTAACACCAAACGCAAACTCCCCTATATAGCGAGAACCGTCGTCTGTATCTAAAATGTTGTCAAGCTGCACTTGATGATTAGCCGAAGCCTTGATTACTTTACCGTCCTTAAATTCCAGTCTGACATTCTCAAATTTTAGACCCCGCTCAATTGACGGTGCGTTAAAACTTACTACACCATTTACACTGTTTTTGATAGGGGCAGTATAAATCTCACCGTCGGGAATATTATGAGAGCCGCTACACTTAACGGCAGGCATTCCCTTGATACTAAAAGTTAAGTCCGTACCCTCGCCTTGTATACACACCTTATCAGTACGCTCCATAAGATTTTTTAGAGGAGTGAGTGCCTTATCCATTTTAGCGTAATCAAGTGTGCATACATCAAAATAAAAGTCCTCGAACACAGGTGTGGACATATGTGCAAGTTGTGCCATCGAAAAATTAGGATAACGCAGTACAACCCAGCGGGTTTTTGCTACACGGATACTGTGATGAATAGGATGCGAATATCTTACCGAATAAATCTCTTTGTTTTTTGGGTCTACATCAGAACCCTCGTATGCATTGCCGTTGCCTCTTATCCCGATATAACAATCCATATCGTCCATACGCACTTTAGCGTATTTGGCAAGCATATCGCAGTACTCAGGAGTCAGTCCCATCATTATTTCTCTATTGACCAGTCCGTCGGTTAGATTGACAAAAGGATATGCACCTTTTGCGTATATAGCACGGATAAGTTCGGTAACAAGTTGCGGCTCTATATCCATAGCCTCAATAAGCACCTTGTCACCTTTTTTAGCTTTGATTGAATAATCAACTAAGCCGTTTGCTAATTTTGTTATGCGTGAATCTTTCATGGAATTTGCTCCGCAAATTAGTGAAAAATGAAAATTTAAGACTTAAAAATGGTTGGTTTTTTATTAATCACAAGTGTCATTGCGAGGAGCGAAAGCGACGAAGCAATCCCATGTAAGTGTTCTGTTCGTGGGATTGCTTCGTCGCTTTCGCTCCTCGCAATGACACTTGGACTCAATAACTGAGCTATCAACTACTTGTCAATCATTTTTAAGTTTTAGTCGAAGACCAAGCGGAGCGTCTTTTTCAATTTTCACTTAAAATATGTCGTCTAATTCGTCATACTTGCCTTTTGTTTTTGGCATATCAGGCGGCGGTTCTTGCTCCGGCGGAGCTTCATACTCATAACCGCTGCCGCTTTCCGGTGCGTCATATTCAATTGTAGGCGTAGACATTATTTTTTCGGTTGAAATATCTTTGAGCGGCTGCTTAGGAGTATTGACATTATCGTTAGTTTTTTTGCTTTTTACAGGTTTTTCAAATTCGACGGGAATATCAGGCGGAACATCATATTGTGCCTTGATGCCGGCAAGTTCGGTGTTGCCACGCTGAGGCGGCGGCTCTATAGATGCAAGGCGGTTAAGGTCTCGTTGACCTATTGTATCTCTATCGGGGTCAACAAAGCTAACCGTCGGACCGTGCCATTTGAGTTCTACAGACCCTGTTTCGCCGTTACGGTGCTTGGCGATTATTAGCTCTACCTTGTTGCGTTCGGCTTCTGATATGGTAAGGTCGCCCTGCTCATGCTCTCTGTATATAAACATTACTATGTCTGCGTCTTGCTCTATAGCACCTGACTCTCTAAGGTCAGTCAATTGAGGCTTGCGTTTTTCGCCTTTTGCGGCATCACGGGATAATTGTGACAGTAGTAAAATCGGCACATTAAGCTCTTTAGCCGCAATCTTGAGAGTACGGGTAATCTCACTGACCTCTAGGTTACGGTTTTCGGCTCTCTTACCGCTTGACATAAGCTGGAGGTAGTCAATCATTATGAGGTCAAGCCCCTGTTCCCTCTTTAGTCGCCTGCACTTAGACAAAATCTCCATAGGAGTAGTCAAAGAACTGTCATCAATATATATGTGAGCCTCTGCCAAATCTTTCTTAGCTCTAAAAAGTCTTTCCCAATCGGGATTAGTTAATTCACCTCTAGAGGCATTACTCATATTGATTCCGCCCACACTACACAGCATACGCTTAGCAAGTTGGGTGTTGGGCATTTCTAGGCTAAAGACAGCACATTTATAAGGGTCGATTTTGCCTGTTTCGGTCTTGCGTGTCTTATTGAGGGCGGCATTAGCAACGATGTTCATACCTATACTTGTCTTACCTTGACCCGGTCTTGCACCCAAAAGTATTAGGTCACTTTTTTGAAGTCCGTTAAGCATTCTGTCAAGTCCGCTAAATCCTGTAGGCAATCCCTTAGCCGCTCTGGGGTCGTTATACAACTCCTCCATCCGTGCGATAGCGTCTTTAAGCGGTTGACTGATATTAGTAAGAGAACTTCTGTCCTGTTTTTCGGCGAGAGCAAAAATCTCCGCCTCGGCAAAATCAAGCGCACCGTCTCCCTCGTCACCGCTGAAAGCCGTATCCATAATGCGTTGACTTGATGAGATAAGACTTCTAAGAACCGAATTTTTTTTGACAATACCGCTATAGTGACGGTGATTTGACGCACTCGGAACAATATTAGTAAGACCCGCTATATACGCTATGCCGCCTGCTTGCTCCATAGCGCCGTCAGTTTCAAGCTGTTGATTAAGGGTAATCAAGTCTATCGGCGAATTTTTTGCGTACAACGAAACCATCGCCCCAAAAACACGCTTATTATTAGGTGCATAAAAATCGTCCTCCGTCAGTGCGGACAGACAATGAAGTGCGGCACTACTATCAATCATAATAGAGCCCAAAACAGCCTGCTCTGCCTCAAAATTATTGGGCATAACTCGTGCTTTGATATTTGGATGGTCTTGGATTTTATGACCTTGTTGTTTTGCTTTTGCCATGTTAAAACTTAAAAACTTCGGTGACTTGAGGGGTATTCTGATTTTTTTGTACTTATTTATATATTGCGTTTCAATAATTCATCTTGTATTCGCATAGCATCGTCAAGAATTGCTTGCACTTTTTTGTAGTGTCCAGAATACATTTTAGCAAAAATTACAACAACTATTATTCCGACAATACCCACAATCATTAGCGGTAAACCTACTGCAATATTTGAAAACACTGTCAATAAAATTATTGCGGCAAATACACCTCCAAAACCTAATATTGTTCCAAGCATTGGTCCAAGCCAACCCCATAAACCCCACCTAGCCTCAATTTTATTGATTTTTTGTTGATGTCCTGCAACAAGTTTTTCAAACTCTTTTTTAAGTATCAAATGCCTTTCAAAAGCTTTGTTTATAATTTCTTTCTCATCATTATTAGCAACAGCCAATGCCTTGTCTAAGTATTCGATATATGTGTTGCTATTTATATTTGAAAAATCTCTTGTCGCAGTTCGTGCAAGCCCAAGCCAGCCTAAGTAATTTGATGGCTCTATTGTTTTAGCTTGCTCAAATGCCTCCTCTGCTTTTTCCCACTCTTTAAGTTTGAGAAAAGTTTCGCCATTAGCATAAAAATCCTCGGCAGACTTGCCGTCAACACCAAACACATTTTTGGTTATATGCTTAGTCACATGAGTATGATGCTCATTGATAGCCTTTTGAGTAACAAATGCCGTGCCGCAAAAACTACAAATTCCTGCGTCTTTGGTCTCTTCGACTTCTATCGCCGCACCACATTCGGTGCATTTTGCAGCTACTAATGCCATTGTTTATTGCTCCTTTGTGCCTAGTTACTTTAGTTCCTAGCTGTTACTTTAGTTCCTAGCTTAATGACTGATTAGGTGTTATTTAGCTAGGTGTCATTTCGACCGAAGCGGAGAAATCTCCTTAAAAACTATGCTAAAACACAGCAAATAAGAAGATTTCTCCGCTTCGGTCGAAATGACACCCTGTTTGTGAGGCTTAATTTTTGTTTTAGAGCCTAATCAGCATTTTCCTTATTCTAATTTCATCGAATTGAGGGAATTACAACTTGGAGTTACTACTTTTGATAAACAAACAGCTTAATCCATTGTTATTGATAAAGCGGATATTTTTTAGTAAGAACTTCAACTTGCTTCGTTACATCCCCAATCGCCGCTTCTCTCCTCTTAATTACATCTGTAATAAGGTCGGCTATGATTTGCATTTCGGGTTTTTTGAAGCCTCTTGTCGTTACACTTGGAGTTCCTAAACGAATCCCGCTTGTAACAAAAGGCGATTGCGGGTCGTTAGGGATAGTATTTTTGTTAGCTGTGATACGGCAACGGTCAAGCAAGTTTTCGATTTCTTTACCTGTCGCACCAAATTTGAGCAGGCTGACAAGCATAAGGTGATTGTCTGTACCGCCCGAAACAATATCAATACCGTTTTTGATAAGAGCCTTACATAACTCGGCGGCATTGACAACTACTTGATTTTGATACGCTCTAAATTCTTTTGTATCAGCTTCCTTAAAAGCAACAGCTTTAGCGGCGATAATATGCATAAGCGGTCCGCCTTGTGAGCCGGGGAAAACAGCCTTGTTGATAGCGGCGGCGTGTTCTGCCTTACATAGGATAAGTCCGCCCCTAGGTCCTCTTAATGTTTTGTGAGTGGTTGTGGTGACAACATCAGCGTAAGGCACGGGACTAGGGTGAACACCGCCAACTACAAGTCCAGCGATATGTGCCATATCCACCATAAGATATGCACCTACGCTATCGGCAATCTCACGGAATTTCTTAAAGTCAAGCGTACGGGCATACGCACTCGCTCCCGCCAAAATCATTTTCGGCTTGTGTTTTTTTGCAAGTTCGGCTACCTTGTTGTAGTCGATTTGCTCTGTTTTGTCATCAACACCATACGGAATAATATTATAATTGATGCCGCTAAAATTGACAGGACTGCCGTGTGTCAAATGCCCGCCGTGTGCAAGATTCATTCCAAGTACCGTATCACCTGTTTTTAGTAAAGCTAAAAAAGTCGAGAGGTTAGCATTAGCACCACTATGAGGCTGAACATTAGCGTGGTCTGCACCAAATAGCTTTTTAGCTCTCTCAATAGCGATAGTCTCTACCTCGTCGACATACTCGCAACCGCCGTAATAACGCTTACCAGGTAAACCTTCGGCATATTTGTTAGTCAAATGACTACCTGCCGCCGCCATAACCGCAGGGCTGACAAAATTTTCACTCGCAATAAGCTCAATATTATCTCGTTGCCTGTCAAGCTCTCTTTGCATTGCCGCCGCAATGTCTTTGTCAACTTTACTAATCAATTTTAGGTCTGTCATAATGTCTCCTTGAATGGTGATTGAATATTCAATTAGTTTTCTCTTTTATGTTTATTCCTAGGTCTCTAAGTTGTTTCATCTCTACAGGTGCGGGGGCTTGTGTCATAAGGTCGCTGGCATTTTGCACTTTTGGGAAAGCTATTACATCTTTGATATTATCTGTGCCTGTAAGCAGCATTGTGAGTCTGTCTAAACCGAAAGCAAAACCACCGTGCGGAGGTGTACCGTATTTGAAAGCATTAACAAAAAATCCGAATCTCTCCTCTATCTGCTCATCTGTAAAGCCAAGCACATTAAACATTTTTTGCTGTACATCCTTAGAGTGAATCCTTATACTTCCGCCGCCTACTTCTTGCCCATTGATTACAAGGTCGTAGGCTTTTGCACGGACTTTTTCTGGTACGGTGTCTAGTAGCTCTAGGTCCTCATTTTTTGGACTTGTAAATGGATGATGTTTAGCTACATATCGTTTGGCTTCGGGGTCATATTCCAATAGCGGAAAGTCCTTAACCCAAAGCACATCGTACTTACTCTTATCAATCAAACCGCCGATTTCGGCAAGGTGTAGTCTAAGCGCACCCAAAGAGTCATATACAATGTCAGTCTTGTCAGCACAGAAGAATAGTATATCGCCCGTCTTAGCCTTAGCCGCCTTAATAATACCTGCGACTGATTCTTCGCTCATAAATTTAGTTATAACCGACTGAATACCGTCTTCCTTAAACGCTATCCAAGCAAGACCCTTAGCACGGTAAGTCTTCACAAAATCAGTAAGTGCGTCAATATCACGGCGAGAAAGAATAGGATTTTTTTCATCTACAAAACCCTTAGCGTTAATCATACGCACGCTGCCGCCGCCCTTGATAGCGTTATCAAATACTCCGAATCCGCAATCCTTAACAATATCGGACACATCGGTAAGTTCAAGTCCAAAACGAGTGTCGGGCTTATCAGACCCAAATCTGTCCATCGCCTCTTGATAGCTGTACCGTTTGATTTTTGCAGGAAGTTTTTTGTTGTTTTTCTTAAAAGCGTCTTTGACAAAACCTTCGACAACTTTCATTATATCTTCTTCGCCGTCCACAAAAGACATCTCAAGGTCAATTTGGGTAAATTCGGGTTGACGGTTGGCACGCAAATCCTCGTCACGGAAGCAACGGGCGATTTGGTAATACCTATCAAAACCGCTTATCATAAGTAGTTGCTTATAAAGTTGTGGCGATTGAGGCAATGCATAAAAAGCACCGTTATGAACGCGTGACGGAACAAGATAATCTCTTGCACCTTCGGGAGTTGACTTACCCAAAAACGGTGTCTCTATCTCAACAAAACCTTGCTTATTAAAATAGCTGTGAGCGGCATTTGTAAGCTTACTCCTAACTAACAGTTTGCTTTGCAATTCCTCTGTCCTAAGCTCTAAGTATCTATACTTTAGGCGCACAACCTCATTGACACTACTGACATCGTTGTCAATTACAAAAGGAGGCGTCTCCGCTTCGGAAAGTATTCTTAGCTCTGTAGCGACAACCTCAATAGTTCCCGTAGGGATTTTAGGATTGATAGTCTCGTCCGACCTTTTTCTAAGCCTACCTTTAACCGCAAGCACATATTCGGAGCGGATTTTTTCGGCAGAACTAAATTGACTGCCCAAAATACCTGCGTCGCAAACAATCTGCAAAATGCCGCTCCTATCTCGAAGGTCAACAAAAATAAGACCGCCAAAATCACGCCTTACCGCCGCCCATCCCATTACGGTGACTTCTTTGCCCACCGATTTTTCGGTTATATCCGCACATAGTGCCGTACGCTTAAACCCTGTTAAAAACATTTTGTGTGTTACACTCCTATTAACGAATAATGAATAGCTAATAACGAATAACTGTTGACTTATTAAAAATTATGTTCGTCCGCCGTTATTCGTTATTCGTTATTAGCTATTCGTTAAATACTCTATTATTTTGTCAAAACTTACCTTCTTACTACTAGCGTCAATCATTTTTTTAACATCCACAGTCTTTGAAACTAATTCGCTCTCGCCTATAACCGCAGCATATTTTGCTCCCAGCTTGTCCGCATACTTTAATTGCGCTTTGACACTACGGTTCATATTGTCCGTTTCGACGGCAAGTCCGTTTTTACGCATTTCTATCGCAAGTCCGAGTGCGGTATCAAACGCTGTTTCAGACTGATTAATAAGTACAATATCAGGTACGGGTGCGTTAGGAATACTTGCTTTAAGTGCGTCCATAAGCATTAAAAGCCGCTCTAACCCTAGTCCAAATCCGACACAAGGCGTAGACTTACCGCCGATACTCTCTACAAGTTTGTCATATCGTCCGCCGCCGCATACAGTCCCCTGCGCCCCAAGTGCGTCCGTTACAAACTCAAACACAGTCTTAGTGTAGTAGTCAAGTCCTCTGACAATACGAGGATTAAGATTGTACGGGATTTTTGCTAATTTCAAATATTTTTCTGTAATATTAAGGTGTTCTTTACAACCGCCGCAAATATGTCCCGAAATCAATGGCGCTTTTTGTAGCGTATCTTTGCACGCATCCACTTTGCAATCTATTGTACGCATAGGATTAGTTTTAGTGCGCTCAACACAAGTGGGACATAGTTTTTTTGCGTTTTTCTCTAAATATTTTTTAAGCGTTTCGTTATATTTGGGCTTGCATTCGGGACACCCGATACTATTAAGTTCTAATTTAACCTTAACACCGACTTTGCTCAAAAACTCATACGCAAGCGAAATAACCTCAAAGTCCGCACTTGGCTGTACCGACCCGTAAAACTCTACTCCAAATTGATGATGTTCTCTAAGTCGTCCTGCTTGCGGTCTTTCGTATCTAAATACGGGCGAAAAGTAATACATTTTAAGCGGCAGACTTAGTTGCTCTAGGCTATTCTCGACATAACTCCGCGCTACACCAGCCGTCCCCTCCGGCTTGAGTGTAATACTGCGTCCGCCCTTATCCTCAAAAGTATACATCTCTTTTCCGACAACATCCGTACCTTCACCGATACCTCGCAAAAAAAGCTCGGTATGCTCAAAAACAGGCGTGCGAATCTCTCGTACGCTGTATTTACGACACACCTCTCTTGCGGTCTCCTCCACATAATGCCACTTGTGGCTATCCTGCGGAAGAACATCTTTTGTACCTTTTGGAATGTTAATCATAAAACAGTTAAAAATGAAAACTGAAAATTGAAAAATGGTTGACTTGGTGTTTTAATTGGTAATGAACTAACTTAACTCTCATCCGACATTTTTAAGTTTTCACTTTGCCCTTTTCATTCTTATAAGATATATTTCTTTAAGTCGTGCTTTTTGGTCGTACTCTTAAGATGGTCTTGCACATATTTCTTATCAATTTGAACATCAATCATCGGGTGTTCACCTGATGCATTAAAACTGACATCTTCCAAAAGACTTTCCATAATTGTGTGCAGTCTTCTGGCACCGATGTCCTCTGTCGTCATATTTTCAAGTACGGCGATTTTACTGATTTCGGTTATAGCATCTTTGCTAAACAACAGATTGATATTGTCCACCGCCAAAAGATATGCGTATTGACGGGTAATTGCGTTTTCCGGCTTAGTCAAAATACTAACAAAGTCATCATAAGTCAAGCTGTGCAGGTCTACCTTGACAGGAAAACGCCCCAGCAATTCGGGTATCAAATCCTCTACCTTACTCAAATGGAAAGCACCACCTGCAATAAAAAGGATATAGTCAGTCTTGATATTGCCGTATTTTGTATTGACGGTTGACCCCTCAACAATGGGCAGAATATCTCTTTGAACACCCTCACGGCTTACATCTGCACCCGAAGCGTTAGCACGACCTGCGATTTTGTCAATCTCGTCTATAAAAATTATGCCGTCGTTTTCGGCTCTTCTTATTGCTTCGGTATTGATTCCGTCTTGGTCAATGTGTTTTTCGGATTCCTCAATTATAAGATACTTGAGAGCCTCCTTAACGGTTAGCTTGCGTTTTTTGCGACGCTTAGGCATCATTCCGCCAAAAATATCGCCAATATCGACAGCCGCTCCTGCAGGACCTAAATCAATCGGCTTAGGTGTATCATTGACCTCAAGTTCTAAAAGTTGGTCATCTAACTTTCCGCTTTGCAAATCTTTTAAGAGATTTTCTTTAATGAGTTTTTCGGGGGTGTCTTGATTTTGCTCTTTTTTGTTTTTAATAAGAGTGTCAACAAGTTTTTTCTCAGCACTCTCACGAGCCTTAGACTCCACCTCTGCCATTTTTTCCTCACGGACAAGGCGCACGGCGGTTTCGGCAAGATCCCTAATCATTGACTCAACATCTCGTCCCACATAACCGACTTCGGTAAACTTAGTCGCCTCTACTTTGATAAAAGGCGCTTTAACAAGTTTGGCAAGACGACGGGCAATCTCTGTCTTACCTACACCCGTCGGTCCTTTGAGAATTATATTTTTGGGAGTTATTTCGTCCTTTATTTTATCCGGTAATCTGCTTCTTCTGTATCTATTACGAAGAGCGACAGCAACAGCTTTTTTTGCTTCGTCCTGACCGATAATATAACGGTCAAGTTCTGTTACAATTTGTTTTGGCGTCATATTCATAATCTAATAAAATCTCCTTACATTGAAGTGATTAGTTAATGAAGACTTAAAACTTAAAAATGAAAAATGATTGACGAGTGTTTTGCTTGTGGTGACCCAATAATTTACTAAATCCTTCATTTTTAAGTTTTCAATTTTAAGTTTTCATTGATATGATTTACACTTCTTCGACAGTTATGTGTCCGTTAGTAAACACACAAAGCTCCGCCGTTACTTTCATTGCTTCTAACACAATTTCTTTTGCGGATAATTTAGTCTTAGCGGCAAGTGCTCTCGCCGCCGCAAGTGCATAATATCCGCCGCTGCCGATTGCCGCAATACCGTTTTCGGGTTCTATAACATCACCCATACCGCTAACGACAAGTAATTCGTCTTTGTCCGCAACAATCATCATTGCTTCTAGTCGTCTTAGCACCTTATCGCCGCGCCAAAGTTGAGCAAGTTCCACCGCACTCCTCATCAAATTACCTGCGTATTTGTTAAGCATTTCTTCAAAACGCTCTGTCAAAGTAAAAGCGTCAGCGACCGAACCCGCAAAACCTGACACAACCGTGCCGTTATACAAGCGCCGCACCTTAACAGCGTTATTTTTGAGGACAACGGATTGTCCCGCCGTAACTTGACCGTCTCCGCAAAGAACAGTTTTGCCGCCTCTCTTGACGGCTACAATGGTAGTTCCATCTAATTGCATTTTATTAACTTTTGCTCCTTAATCAAAATGTTGTTCAAATGAAAACTTAAAATTGAAAATTGAATAGTGGTTGACTTAGTTATCAAAGAACATTTTAGCAATAATTTTTCACTTTTCAATTTTAAGTTTTAAGTCCTTTATCGCTCGCTCTGCAAACGCTCTTTTTCTTTCGTCTTTTTTTCTGATGTCAATCATCGGGAGTAGTCCGAAATTAGCATTCATCGGCTGAAAATTATTGTTAGGTCTTGTGATGTAGTCAGTAAGCGAACCTAACATAGTTGTCTGAGGGAGTTTGAGCGGTAGTTTGCCGTTAACCTTACCTATTATGTCCAATGATGCAATTAGTCCGCTGGCTATGCTCTCTACATATCCCTCTACTCCGCTAAGTTGCCCTGCCACATATACTGTCGGATAATTAATACACTCAAATCGGCTATTGATACTTGTCGGGGCATTGATATAGGTATTACGGTGCATTACTCCGTAGCGGTGATATTCAGCATTTTTGAGAGCAGGAATAATTCCAAAGACTCTCTTTTGTTCGGCAAATGTCAAATTAGTTTGAAAGCCGACAAGGTTATACATTGTACCGTTTGCATTCTCACGCCGCAGTTGCAATACCGCATACGGACGAGTTCCGTCAAGCAGTCTTAATCCTACAGGGCGCATAGGTCCATATCTAAGAGAGTCCCGACCGCCTTTGGCAATAAATTCTACCGGTTGACATCCTCCAAAAGTTTTAATATCTTCAAAACTTTTTAATGGAGCGGTTTTTGCAGCTATTACCTCATCAACAAAAGTATAATATTCGTCCTTAGTCAGAGGACAGTTGATATAATCGCCGCCCGTACCGTCACCTTTCCCGTATCTATCAGCTACAAATGTTTTGCTTAGGTCAATCGACTCATAGCTTACTATAGGAGCGGCGGCATCAAAGAAATACAATCCTCCGCCAAGCCTTTCACTAATGCTATCCGCAAGTTTGCCTGTCGTGAGCGGACCTGTAGCAATTATTGTATAATCGCCTAACCCGTCAAAATCTTCAACCTCGCTACACTCTGCCTTGATTAGCTTTTCGGATTTGATTGCGGTGGTCACACTATCTTCAAACTTCCGTCTGTCTACCGCAAGTGCCGCACCTGCAGCTACCGTACAGCTCTTAGCAATATCAAGCAGTCTGCATCCCAATATATCAAGCTCGGCTTTTAGCAGACCGCTCGCCGTACTGATATCAGTACTTTTGAGCGAATTAGAACAAATAAGTTCTCCAAACGCTTTTGAGCTATGTGCAGGAGTCATTTTTTTGGGCTTGATGTCAATCAGCTTGACATTTATGCCCCGCTTTGCCAATTGCAAAGCCGCCTCGCTGCCCGCAAGCCCCGCTCCGATTACCGTTACGACCACAA
>WQVM01000040.1 GCA_009783985.1 Bacillota bacterium
ATACAGTCCTGGCTAACTCTATGACCTTTGTAGACAACTACATCGAACAAGCCAAAGCTAAAGCCAAAGAAAAAGCCGCCAACAAAAAGGTAGCTCAACCCAAAAAAATAGTCGGGTAATAGCAAGTCGGCAAGATAAAAGAAGAAAGTGGTTGATTAGAGTTCATGTAACATAAAAAAGAAAGGGACTTGTCATTTTATGACAAGTCCCTTTCTTTTGTGAAACAGTAAACCACCGACTAAGCCGGTGTTCCAAAAAGCTTTAGCTCTGCCTTTTGAAAAAATGTTCCTCATTTGGTAGAATTAGAATATAGAGGTCGTCAAACCGCACTATGAACTAAATGAGGAGCATTCAAATGAGCCAAAAAGGCTCTGCAAGCAGTTTTAAGTGGAGTTGATAGGCAATTTACTGTACACCTTTTTGCTTGCATAGTCACAAAAAATATGGTATACTACTTATATGAAAAAAAGCAAGAATGTAAGTTTTAAGACGCTCAATACTTTTGTGACTAAGGTGTTTGAAGGATACGGCGTACCTAAGAAAGATGCGGTGATTTGTGCAAGGGTTTTGCTTGAGTCGGACAGGCGGGGGATTGAGTCGCACGGAGTCAATCGTTTTAAGCCTATTTATCTTGACAGAATAAAGACGGGCATACTCAATCCTGTTACTAATTTTGAGATTGTCAGAGAGACCAAGACAACAGCGGTTGTTGACGGACATGACGGAATGGGAATGGTTATTGGTCAACGGGCTATGGCGATGGCTATCAAAAAAGCTAAGCGGTACGGAATGGGAATGGTTGCCGTGCGTAACTCCTCGCATTACGGTATTGCAGGGTACTATACAAGTATGGCTTGTGAGGCAGGTTGCATAGGTATCACGGGAACTAATGCCCGTCCGAGTATTGCACCGACTTTTGGTGTGAGTAATATGCTTGGCACTAATCCGCTGACTTTTGGAATGCCGACTGACGAGGATTTTGATTTTGTGCTTGATTGTGCGACAAGTATTACGCAACGGGGCAGAATAGAATATTATGCAAAAATAGGTGAGCCTGTACCTGCGGGGCAAATCATTACCCGTGACGGCAATCCCAGCACAGATGCGGGTGTGATTTTAGACGACCTAACCAAAGGCATATCGGCGCTTGCTCCGTTAGGTGGTGCAGGCGAGGATATGGGTGGCTACAAGGGTTACGGTTATGCAACTGTGGTTGAGATTTTGTCCGCAAGTCTAAGTCAAGCCAACTATCTCCAAATGCTTACAGGGGTCAGCAAAGACGGCAAAAAAGAGCCGATTTCGTTGGGACACTTTTTTATGGCGATTAACTGCGAGGCTTTTTTGGGGCTAGAAAGTTTTAAGAAAACCACAGGAGATATTTTGCGTGCGCTTAGAGCGTCTGACAAGGCAGTAGGGCAAGACCGTATCTATACCGCAGGCGAAAAAGAGTATTATATTTCGCTTGAGCGAGCAATAAGCGGAGTTCCTATCAATGAGGCTGTGCAAAAGGAGTTTTTAGCTTTGCGTGACGAACTTGGGTTGAAGGTAGGCTTGCCGTTTAAGTAAAATTAGTTTAAATGACGTTATTACTTAGCTTTTTTGCTTTTTACTTTAGTTAAACGCTTGACAAGGCTTGTATAGTGTGGTATTATTAGTTGTTAGAAATTCAGGAGATTCAAAATTATGGCAGTCCCAAAGAGTAAACAATCAAAACAACGCAGCGCAACAAGATATGCACAATGGAAAATAGATCCTGCGGCGGTGGGCGAATGTCCGCAATGTCACGAAGCTAAACTTGCACACAGAGTGTGCCGCAAGTGCGGTTTTTATGACGGACAAAAAAAGATTGAAACCGAAAAAGCAAAAAAAGAATAGTTAGTTACTACAAAGGAAGCAATTGAATTATGGTTCAAATCGTTTTTACAAGTCCGGCGGATATTTTGCCGGACGAGGCAAAAAAACTTAACGCACATGTGCTTGCAGTAGATGTTATATTTGGCACCGAAGTATACAAAGACGGTGTGGACATCAACAAGGAAGAATTCTTTGTTAAGATGAAAGAATATGTCGACAAAACCGGCAAGCTTCCGCATACCTCTCAGATTATTGAAGAGGAGCATATTGATTTATTCAAGTCGCTTTTAGATCAAGGTGACGAAATTATTTATATATCTATGTCATCGGGCACATCGGCAACGATAGAGCGTGCAAGAGATGCTGTTAAGGCACTTAATGCTGAGGACAAGATATCCATATTTGACAGCGAAACGATTACTGTCCCGTACGGAATGATTGTCAAGGAAATGATCAAAGCCCGTGATAAGGGTTTGAGCCGTGCCGAGATTGTCGAAGTGGGCAAGGATTGTGTGGACAGGATTGAACTTCTTTGTGTGGTTAATGAGATTACCTACCTCAAAAAAGGCGGTCGCCTCAAAGGAGCACAAGCTTTTGTTGCTACTGCACTATCTATAAAACCGCTTATTACTATTAGAGGAACTAAGGTTGACTCTATGGGCAAAGCGATTGGTTTCCCAGGAGCGTGCAAAAAGTTAGCTAAAATGTATGCAGAGTACGAGGTCGACAAGGATATGCCTGTTTATACAGCTCACAGTAATGCACCGGAGCTTATGGATAAGTTGATTAAGCAAATCAAGGCGGTTACACCTAGCTTTGAGGCGGTTGACGGTGGCGGAATAGGTTGTGCCGTAGGTACACATATTGGTCCGGGTTGTTGCGGAGTTGCTTTTTTTAGAAAAAAAGGTAGCAAATCACTCCTTAAAAGTTAATTAAAATTTATGCTTCCGCTATTACGACCCTTTCGTAATAGCGGAATTTTAGAAGATAGACATATAATAATGACGGAATTACAAAGCAAGCATAACCAGCAATTTGAATCCAAGTTTACGCTGTCAAGAAAGCGTTTGCTTGTTTTTACTTGCTTGATTATTCTTGCGGCATACAGAGGAAAGAGGGCGAGAAAGAACAGTATAAAGTGTTACTTGAGAGGCGATAAGTTAGTGGTAGAGCAAAACGGCAATGCTGATGCATTCTGCCAAAAAATGACAAGACATATAGGCGTTATCCGTCAGAGCGATGAGTTGCATAGAGTGACAAATAATATGGCAGATAATATTGCGAGAATAGTGCCATATATACACCGAAAGCGAATGTGTCGGTATGTGCAAGCTGTTTGACCTATAGTTGAGAATAAGTAATAACTATTTGCCAATGCAATTATGCAGAATGGCAGTATTAAAAAAATAATAATAAACAACAACAACCATTATGCATTTATATGTATGCATTTTGCGTTTTTCTAAGGAGTAATAATTATGATACAAATCATATTTTCGAGTCCGGCAGATATATTGCCTGACGAAGCAAAGCAACTTAACTCAATTGTGCTGCCGGTAGATATTATCTTTGGCACAGATGTTTATAAAGACGGGGTTGACCTCGGCAAAGACAATTTTTTTGAAAAAATGACAGAGTATACAGCGAGTACAGGTAAGATACCCAGCACCTCGCAAATCAATACCGAAGAACATATTGCGGCGTTCAAGCCGTTATTAGAAAAAGGTGACGAGATTTTTTATATTGCTATGTCCAGCGGAATGTCTTTGACTTATGAGAGAGCGTTGGAGGCGGTCAAGGAACTTAATGCTGAGGACAGGATAACTATTTATGACAGCGGACAAATGTCGATTCCGTACGGTATGGTTGTTAGAGAGGTTATCAAAGCTCGTGATGAGGGTAAGAGCCGTGCTGAGCTACTTGAGATAGCTAAGGATTATTCTAACAGAGCCGTATTGTTGGCGTTTATCAACGATTTGACTTATGTCAAAAAGGGCGGACGACTCAAAGGTGCTCAAGCAATAGTTGCAACGGTGCTAAAAATCAAGCCTGTTATATCGATTAAGGATACTAAGGCTGTAACTATAGGCAAGGCGATAGGCTTTAACGGTGCGTGCAAAAAAATTGCCAATATGTATGCCGAATATAAGGTCGATACGGATAAGCCTATTTATATGGCTCACAGCAACGCTCCCGAACTTGTCGCAAAACTAGCTAATCAAATCAAGACAACTGTCCCCGGATTTGAGGCAACAGGCAATTACGGAATAGGCGCAGCAATCGGTACTCATACCGGACCTGGTTGTTGCGGTGTGGCATTTTTTAAGAAAAAAGGTTAGGATATTATAATGTCGCTCCTGTACTGATGAAAAAATTTGGATTGTTGGGATATAATATCACTTATTCACTTAGCCCTAAAATTCATACAGAGTATTATGGGGCTAAGGGAATAGATGCGTCGTATGAGCTTGTGGATACGGCGAGTTTGTCTAGTGTTTTGGATAGGCTTAGGCTGATGGACGGCTTTAATGTAACACAGCCTTACAAGCAGGAGATTTTGGAATACATTGATGAGCTAAGGACAGATGCAGGGGCGGTCAATACGGTCAAGGTTGTTAATGGCAAGCTGATAGGATATAATACAGACGGAGCGGGATTTTTGGTGCATATCAAGGAGCTTGGTAAAGTTGCTGACCTCAAAAATAAGGCTACACTTATATTGGGTGCAGGCGGAGCGGCGACAGCGATTGTTCCTGTTGTTAGGGCAAAGGGTGCAATGGTATATATCCACAATAGGAGTGTAGACAAGGCAAAAGCACTGGGGATTGTCGCTGACATATCCAAAATTAAGCCACAAGTTATAATCAACTGCACGACTTTGGGACTTAAGGGAGAGGATTGCTTGCCTAATGGTATTGACTTGAGCAAATTAGAATTTGCGTACGACACAATATACAATCCGCCCGAAACACCTTTTTTGAAAAAAGCAAAAAAGTGTGGTGCCGTTATTGCTAACGGATACAGAATGCTTGAATGTCAAGCATACGAAGCGATAAAAATTTGGTTGGCGTAATGCTCAAAGACGCAAAAAAAAGAATTGAAACGATTATTGTAGGCGGTGCAAAAAATAAATGCCTCAAAATCGGTGTGGCGGTGAGCGGAGGTAGTGATTCTATGTGTCTCTTGCATTTTTGCCATGCACAGGGATTGCAAGTTATCGCCGTCAACATTGACCATTCTACAAGACAAGGGGAGAGCGCAAAGGACAGTCGTTTTGTAGCAGAGTATTGTAAGACAAACGGAATCAAATTATCGGCGCATATTGTGGACGCCCCAAAAATCGCTAGACAAAACAAGCTTAACTTTGAGGCGGCGGCACGGACGATTAGGTATGAGATTTTTGAGGTGCTTATTAATGACGGTATTATAGATGTAGTTTTGACGGCACATCATTCCGCTGACCAAGCTGAGACCGTCTTACTCCACGCTCTTAGGGGCTGCGGCGGAACGGGTCTTACAGGTATTAAGGATTATCCTAACAAGGGCATATATCGTCCGCTTATTATGACGAGCAAGGCAGAAATCAATGTTTATCTGGCGGCACATAATGTGCCGTACATTACGGACAAGAGTAATTTTGACACGACTAATGATCGCAACTATCTAAGGCACAAGGTCTTGCCCCTGCTAGAAAAAAGATTTAGCGGTTGTACCGAGAGATTAGCACACTTAGCGGCGGCACTCAAAGAGGACGAGGATTTTATCAATTCATTTTTGAATGTAAATCCACAAGGCGATGAGTTTTTTTTAAGCTTAGATGTCTTTGACAAGCCCCACGCATTGATTAGCCGGAATGTACTAGCTGTTTTGGGTCGTAATGACATCAGCCGTCAAAATATATCGGACATAATAAGTCTTGCCCAAAAAGGTCAAAACGGCGATAGGGTAAGTCTGCCTAGTAACATAACAGCGTGGCGTGAGTATGATAGAATTGTATTTGTAGGGATGTCATACAAAAAGCATTCTGCTCGTGGATTTGCTTCGATTGCTTTGCCTCCTCGCAATGACAGCAAACTCAAATGGGTAATTAAGCCTCTAGCCGTTAGTCACCCGATAACAGCACCCATACCAAAAGGAAAATATTTTGACTTTGATGCACTCCCAAAAAACGCTGTCATTCGCACACGCAAGGACGGCGATATTCTCCACAAATTTGACGGAACTAAAGTCAAGCTCAAAGAATATTTTATCGACAAAAAAATTCCTCTAAGGCTAAGAGATGATATTCCGCTTATATGCGACGGCAACAAAGTTTTGTTTGTCGCAGGATATGAAGTGAGTAGGGAACTTGCCGTTAGAGAGAGCACTAAAAAAACAGGGGAACTGAAAAATAATTAGGAATTAGGAATTAGGGATTAGGAATTGTTGATGGGGATTAAATTAGAATAATACAAGTCAATAATTTCTAATTCCTAATCCCTAATTCCTAATTGCACATCTATGCTTTACATTATCGCAACACCTATAGGCAATTTGGATGAGATATCCAAACGAGCGTTAGACACCCTTTCGGCGTGTGATTTTGTTGCGTGTGAGGATACACGGCGGAGCGGATTGTTGCTTAGTCGTTATGGCATAAGCAAGCCGCTTATCAAGTATGAGGCACATAGCGAGGTTGGCGGAGCGGCTCGTATAGTTGAGTTACTAAGAGATGGCAAAAATATCGCCCTAATCAGCGATGCAGGTATGCCCCTAATCAGCGATCCCGGTGCAAAAATTGTAGCAATATGTATAGACGAAAAAATCCCATACACAGTAATCAGCGGACCGTGTGCTTGCGTTAATGCCGTTGTACTTAGCGGAATGGATACCCGTAGTTTTTGTATGGTCGGGTTTTTGCCCGATAAGAAAAAGGAGAGAGACGAGTATATCGGGCGTTTTGCCGACTTGCAAAGCACACTTGTCCTCTATTGTCCGCCGCACGATTTAGACAACTATCTAGAGTATCTGCATACAAAATTAGGCGAGCGCAAGGTGGCGGTAGTCAGAGAAATGACTAAGATTTATGAAGAAGTCGTACACGGAATTTTGGGTCAGCCTGTCAATGTCAACCGTAAGGGCGAAATGGTTTTGGTTATAGAAGGGGCAAAGCCAAAAGCTAACGCACTACTAGAGCTGTCAATAGTAAACCATGTTGACTATTACATCAAGACGGGAATGAGCAAAAATGACGCTATAAAAACTGTTGCAAAAGAACGAGGTGTCCATAAGAATGAAATATATAAATATTTTAATTAGGGATTAGGAGTTATGAATTAGGAATTGTTGGCGGGGGAGTTTATTGATGCGGAATGTTGCCGTCATTGCGAGGAGGTACGACGAAGCAATCCCATGTAAAGTGTTCTATTCGTGGGATTGCTTCGTCGTTTCACTCCTCGCAATGACATTACTTATTGCGAGAAATTATTGGCTTATAATATTTTAATTAACTTGTCAACCATTCCTAATTTCTAATTATGGTGTAACATATTCACACTATAACGCATATATATAAGGGTCAATAACAAAAAATGGAGACCTGACTTTATGCATTATAGATTTGTTTTACCGCCGCTACCGTATGACTACTCGGCGCTTGAGCCTTACATAGATACCCGCACTATGCGGATTCATCACGACAAGCATTTCGGCAAATATGTCGACAACCTTAATGCGGCTATCAAAAACTATCCGCAATTATGGAAATGGAGTCTTGAGGAGCTTATCACCAATTGTTACCGCTTACCTGTAAGCATAAGGCAAGCCGTACATAATAATGCCGGCGGAGTATATAACCATAGCTTCTTTTTTAGCCATATGCAAAACGGCGGTGCAAAACTCACCGCCGACAGTCCGCTAGCCACTGCAATCAATAAGTGTTATGGTAGCTTTGATGCGTTCAAAGATGTATTTAAGCAAGCATCCCTCGCTGTATTCGGGTCAGGGTATTGTTGGCTTGTCAGACCTCATAACAGTAGGTTAGTCAAAATAATAACAACGGCTAATCAAGATACACCGCTCACTCACCATGTGACTCCGATTATATGTATAGATGTTTGGGAACACGCATACTACCTCAAACATCAAAATGACAGAGCGGGCTATATAGATGACTTTTTGAATTTGGTCAATTGGCAAGCGGCAGAATTTGCCTTCGAAAAAGAGGATATGAGAGTAAGACGGCGCTAGGGGGTTCTTGGTTTGATTGCCTTATAAATTAGTGCTGTTGCCAAAAACCATAACGATACAAAAACGCTTGCGACAAAAACAAATAGAACAAAATCTATAAATACAGCATCGGTATAAACTACTAAGAAAAATCCAACTATAGGTATTAAAAACAAACTAATTAAGAAATTTGTCAAAACACCCAAAAAGATTGCCCTAGTGCGTTTTGGATAGTCTTTTCGCCATAGGCATATGAGAAGTAATGGCACTATTATTGATAGCAAAGATGTCAAATATCCTATAAATCCCCACAAAAATCCACCTTGGTCATCTGAGGTAGAAATGTTTTGTGGGAGGTTGTTTCCGCAATTATCACAATACATAATAGATAGTATAGCATAATTTTGTCGGATAGTCAAGTGTTATTTGTGTTTTTGTAGTGGCTGAAAAAATCTAATTAGGGGTTACTTTTGTAATTGGGAATACCAAGTCGTAGGGGCGGTTCGTCCTCGACCGCCCGAATAGGTAAAATCAATATTTTTAATACGGATAAGAGTATTTGGGTGGTCAATGCCCGCCCCTACGAGGATGTAAGAGGAATTGTCCGATAGGGTTGTGGATACAGCGGTGTATTATGATACGGATAATTGCTATTCGGGCGGTCGAGGACGAACCGCCCCTACGACTTGAAAACATAGTGCAAAGCATTTTAGATGCAATATATTAAGACATCAAAAACGCTACATCATCATACGAACCATAGCGACGGCAACGATATTACCGACAAAGGTGGCGAGGAGGGCGACGGGGATGGCGAAGCGGAGATTTTTGACATTACTTTTGCTAAAGTAAATCGCCGATACATAAAAAACAGTTTCGCTGCTGCCGTATATAGCAGAAGCGGAAAGTCCTATAAAAGTATCGGTGCCGTAAGTCTTGTAGATACCCTCTAAGATAGTTAAAGACCCTGCACCGCTTAGAGGGCGGATAATTACAAGTTCGGCAAGTTCACGGGGAATTCCTACAAGCTCTATAACAGGACCTACAGCAGAGGATACATAATGACTGACTCCGCTTGCCTTGTAGATTTCGACAGCCATCATAATTGCCAAAAGAAACGGAAAAACTCCCACCATCAAATTGACGGCACTCTTAGAGCCGTCCACAAAGGCTGCATAAGCGTCCTTTTTTTTGAAAAAAGAAAGGACAAGCACGGTTATGAAAATGAGGGGGATTATGTAAGAAGTCATAAATTGCTAGCAATGTTCAATGCTCAGTTCTCAATGCTCAATATCATTGAGTGGGAGTGTTAGTAACGTATAATGTCGGACGGGTGTTATTTTGTGGGGTCAAAAGTCATTGCGAGGAGCGAAAGCGACGAAGCAATCCCACGAATAGGACACTTTACATGGGATTGCTTCGTCGCTTTGCTCCTCGCAATGACGATAGTCCCTATGTTGTTGGATGAGTGTTATTGAGGTGTTTTGGCAACATTATTTTACTCGTACGAAATTTTTTATTTTTCAGTCGAAGACCAAGCGTAGCCGTCTTTTTCACTTTTCATTGATTTGCTTTTTTCTTTGTTTGGCAAGACTTTGCCAAGTAATTTTACCAAGGTCACACCCACTACCGTTGAGGTTATTGTGGCGACAATAGACGGTATCAAAAAAGCGGTGGGATTGAGCGAGCCGTGTGCAGCACGCAGTCCTATTACGGTCGTGGGGATAAGCTGTAGGCTTGTCGCACTTATAACAACAAGCATTATCATAGGGAGGGAGGCTTTTGTTTGTCCCTCTGTTTCCATACTCTCAATTGCCTTGATTCCCATAGGGGTGGCGGCATTCCCAAGTCCGATAAGATTAGCCGACATATTGACGGTCAAATACTTTTTGGTTTTTGGACTGATATCCTTGCCAAACAAAAAGCGAACAACAGGGGCAAGTATTTTTGCCAACTTGTCTGTTAGTCCGACTTTTTCGACTATAGCCATAAAGCCCAACCAAAAGCCATAAAGAGCGCAAAGGGTAATCGCCAAAGTAACCGCCCCTTGACTTCCTCGTATCATAGCCGTCACCGCATCGTTAGGATTAGTGATAACAAGTGCTATCAGCGATGCCAACAGCATTACAAACCACGCTTTACTCATATGGCTATATATATGTGGGATAATTAGGAATTAGGAGTGAGGGATGAGGAATTGTTGATTTTTTATTTGTATCTTTATAAGATTGTTAGCCGAGGCAATAAAAATAGTTGCTTATTTAATATCATATGTGATATAATTTTTTGTGTATGGGTAGCGAAAGGGCGGTTAAGATTTTGGACAAGCTTGCGGAGCGGTATTCGGACGCTAGATGTGAGCTTGATTACAGGACTCCCTTTGAGTTGCTTATAGCTGTTATGTTATCTGCACAATGTACTGATAAAAGAGTTAACGCAGTGACGGCTCGGTTATTTGATATTGCTAATACGCCGGAAAGTTTTGCTAAAATGCCGCAAGAAGAACTTGAGGAGCATATTCGGAGTTGCGGTTTTTTTAGGAGTAAAGCAAAGGCGATTATTAGTGCGAGCAAAGATATTATCGGCAAGTACGGCGGGAGTATTCCTGATAATTTTGCTGATTTGACTAGCCTTAGAGGCGTGGGAGTTAAGACGGCAAAGGTTGTGCTTACGGAAATATACAGACAGCCTTTTGTTGCGGCGGATACGCATGTTTTTAGGGTGAGCAAACGGTTGGGATTGAGTAGCGGGTTGACGCCGGAAAAGGTGAGTGAGGAGTTGGAGCAAGTTATTCCGAGTGATTATAAACCGCTTTGCCATCATTTGCTGATTTTTCACGGGCGGTATTGTTGCAAAAGTCAAAGACCTATGTGCGGGGAGTGTGTTGTTCGGGATGAATGCGGATATTATGAATTGCAAATGTAAAAAAAATAAAAAGAAGATTGACTTTGCTCCGCTTGATGCGGTGCTGAATAAATATAGCGGTGAAGAAGGGGCACTTATACCTATCTTGCAAAAGGCGCAAGGAATTTACGGATATTTGCCGTCGGAAGTTATCGAGCGTATCGCTGATGTCACGGGAATCAAGCCCGCCAAGATTTTGGGTGTGGCGACTTTTTATACGCAATTTAGGCTCAAGCCTGTGGGTAAGCATCTTATAATGCTGTGTCAAGGGACGGCGTGCCATGTGAGCGGGTCGGGTAAGATAGAGGAAACAATATTGTCATTTTTGTCGGCTAAGTACGGGGTGCAAATAAATGAGGGCGATACGACCCCCGACGGATTGATAACGCTAAAAAATGTGGCGTGTATAGGCTGTTGTAGTTTGGCTCCCGTAATGATGGTGGGTGAGGAAACATACGGACATTTGACGGAGGATAAGGTAAGAGAGGTGTTAGGGAGTTTGAGTTAAGGAAATTTATTGATATTTGACTCGCTACGCTGGATTCTTCGCTACGCTCAGAATGACAACACAATTCAATTTGTCATTCTGAGCGTAGCGAAGAATCCAGCATAGCGAAAAAAGATAATGGAATAATGATTATTGAAGTTAGGAAAAACAATGAAAATAGTAATCGGAAAAGGTAGTTGCGGTCTTGCTGCCGGAGCAAATAAAATAGAAAAAGCGTTTTTGAGCGAGGGGCTTGCAAAGACGCAAATTTTTAGCACGGGCTGTATAGGTGCGTGTTATTTAGAGCCGATTGTTGAGGTAGTAGATAAAGTCGGAAAGAAGAAAACTTATATTAAGGTAACCGAGGATGCTGTAAAAGAGATTGTTAAATCGGTTAGAGGGGAAACAAACGAGGCAGGTAAGTATGAGCTTGCGGCAGAAGACTTAGAACTACAATCAAAGCAAACAAGGGTAGCTCTCAAAAATTGCGGTGTTATCAATCCCGAAAGTATTGATGACTATATACAAAACGGCGGATATGAGGCGATTAAAAAGTGCCTGACCGAGATGACTCCTGAGTTAGTAATTGAGGAGATAAAAAAATCGGGACTTAAAGGGCGGGGCGGTGCAGGATTTCCGACATGGTTTAAGTGGGACGCTACACGAAATAATAAGGGCGACAAAAAATATGTGATATGTAATGCTGACGAGGGTGACCCCGGAGCATTTATGGATAGGGCGATAATCGAGGGTGACCCCCACGCTGTGATTGAAGGAATGCTAATTGCGGCGTATGCTATAGGGGCGACCGAGTGTATCGTCTATGTAAGAGCCGAGTATCCGCTAGCTATCAAAAGATTACAAAGAGCTATTGACGACGCTGATAAGATGGGTTATTTGGGCGGTGTGATATTTAGGATAAAGGAAGGTGCAGGGGCTTTTGTTTGTGGTGAAGAAACCGCCCTTATTGCGTCACTTGAAGGCGAACGGGGTATGCCCAGACTTAAACCGCCGTTTCCGGCTCAAAAAGGTTTTTGGCAAAAGCCGTCCAACATCAACAATGTAGAGACTTTTGCCAATGTGCCGTGGATTATCCGTAACGGCGGAGAATCTTTTGCCGAGATGGGAACAGAAGACAGTAAGGGAACTAAGGTTTTTGCACTTGCGGGTAAGGTCAAAAACGGCGGGCTTGTCGAGGTTCCTATGGGTATGACACTTAGAGAGGTTATATTCGGAATCGGCGGCGGAATTAAGAATGGTAAGAAGTTTAAGGCTGTGCAAATGGGCGGTCCGAGCGGCGGTTGTATTCCCGAAAGTCTTTTGGACACGGTGATTGACTACAAGTCGCTTGCTGATACGGGGGCGATTATGGGAAGCGGCGGAATGGTTGTAATGGACGAGGACGCCTGTATGATTGACATTGCTAGGTTTTTCCTTGATTTTACCCGTAAGGAATCGTGCGGTAAGTGTACGCATTGCAGAGTCGGCACTAAGAGAATGCTTGAGATACTAGAGCGGATAACGGACGGCAAGGGTAAGGACGGGGATATTGAGCTGCTGGAAGAGTTATGCGTAGGAATAAAAGAGGGTGCATTGTGTGCCTTGGGACAAACTGCACCTAACCCTGTGCTTACTACTCTTAAATATTTTAGGAATGAATACATCGACCATATCAATAATAAGAGATGTACAGCAAAGCAATGTAAGCCGCTTATAAAATATAAGATATTAGAGGATAAATGTGTCGGCTGTACGATATGTGCGCGTAAGTGTCCCGTTAAGGCGATTGCGGGCGAGGTCAAAAAGGCGCATACGCTGGATTCTGATAAATGTACTAAATGTAATGTGTGCGCTACCGTGTGTAAGTTCGGAGCGGTGGAAGTGGAATAGGAATTAGGAATGAAAACTTAAAACTTAAAAGTGAAAAATACCTTCGGTGCTTCGTAGGATTGACAAGAGTTTTTGTCTTATGGGAAGCGGAGCGACCCACCCCCTATGGGGTTGCCGTCCTACGAAGCACCGAAGGTATTGCGAGAAGCGTTAGCGACGAAGCAATCTCACGAATAGGACACTTTACATGGGATTGCTTCGTCGCTAACGCTTCTCGCAATAGACTTGTAACGAAACCCTATTTTAGACGATAAACATTGTTGGTCTGTCATCCTGAGCGAAGCGAAGGATCTAGCGTTAGCGGATAAAAAGCTGTAAAAAGAGGTGTTTTTAGTG
>WQVM01000041.1 GCA_009783985.1 Bacillota bacterium
ACCTCACGAAGCTCGTCCTCCGACACTTCGGGTTGTATTGTATTGTTATCGTTATTCATCAGCAATAAAGTAAGAAGTAAAAAGTAAGAAGTAAACTTAGTATTTTGGATTGCAAACAAGCAAACAACTTCATCAACACTTTTTACTTCTTACCTTTTACCTTTTACTTCTATCCTTTATTAGTCTATTTTAACTACCTTGTATTCTCTTTTGCCTTTAGGTGTAACAACAATAGCTGTTTCGCCCTTGCGCTTGCCGATAACAGCTCTGCCTACAGGCGACTCATCGCTTATACGCTTTTCGTCAATAGGATTAGCCTCTGTTGTACCTACAATTGTGTATTCGTACTCTTTACCCGAAGCAACATCAAGTAACTTGACCTTGTTACCCATACCGACTTCTGCACCGCCCTTTTTCTCTTCAATAATAACGGCATGCCTAAGTTTATTTTCGATATCAATAATCTCGGCTTCCATTTGTGCTTGTGCATTCTTAGCCGCATCATACTCAGCATTTTCGGAAATATCGCCAAACTCTCTTGCCTTTTGAATTTCCTTAGCAATTTCGGTTCTGCCTACAGTGGTGAGGTGTTCCAGCCTTTCTTCAAGCTGATTTTTGCCCTCTTGTGTCAACTTAACTTGCATAAATATTTTTTACTCCTTACGGCAATCATTATACAACATAATAACTACTCTTGTCAACTAAAAATATAATGACGAATGATAGTTTCACTTGTCATTCGTCATTATATCATTGTCTGCTATCTTAACTTTGTTTTCTTGTCTGACTATCAGCTTAAGCACAACTATCAATAATGCGCCGACTGTGGCACAAACTGCTCCGATAATAAATGCGGGTATCATTAGGTTTACATTGGAGGCGGTTTCGGCACGGTTGGCAAAAACTCCGGCTATTTGAGAGGAGATAATCGCACCTGCACCAAAACCTAGCAGGACAAAGCCGTAGTTGGTCGCCATATTTTTAGGTCCGAAGGTGTCGGCGGTGAGTGACGGAAAAGTTCCGATAATACCGCCATAAAAGAATCCGATAAAAGCCATAAGCACATACAGTGCGATTGACTGTGCGACAAGTCCCACAAATAGCGACATCAGGCTACTTGCAGTAAGTAACACGATTATAGTATTGGTACGCCCTATCTTGTCGGAGGCAAGTCCCCATGTAAGTCTGCCTATAGAATTAAATAACGACAATATAAGTACGCCTAACCACACCGCAGGCAAACCGCCCATAGTAGCGATAGGTCTGGCAAAAGCCATCATCATTTGACCGCCCATAACAGCAAGCAAAAAAGCTATGGTTATCAGATAAAAATGCGGTTTTTTGAACATTTCAATCGCTGTATGACTCTTTTGCTCCAGCGGCATTTCTTTGTTGACTTTGGCGTACACATTAGTGTTAGCTTTGAGAGCCTGACACGGATTATATCCTTCGGGCGGATTTTTGAGGAAAAAACTCCCTACAACGCATACAACCAAGAATATAAGGGCAAGAACTTGAAAAGTACTGAATTCACCTATTCTGCGTACCAATAATTCGATTATCGGAGTAAAAACAACACCGCCGAAACCTAGCGCCGATACAATTAATCCCGTGACAAAACCTTTTTTGTGCGGATACCATTTTTGAGCACACGCTATAGCAGTAGAATAAGTAAATCCCATTCCGATGCCGCCCATAGCCCCGTATGTCGCCCACAACAACCAACCTACGGGCGTTCTGACAAAAGATGCCAAAAAGAATCCTAAACTAAGAATTACACCTCCGGCAAAAACAACTTTGCGTGTCGACCCGAATTTGACGGCTAATTTGCCGCCGATAACGCTGCCGATAGTAAGTCCCGCAAGCAATATAGAAAAAGTGAGCGCAGCGGGCGCATTATTACCCGAAAAGAGAATATATGCGATTCCTGTCTGAAATAAGCTCCAAAGATATGCGATACCAAGCGTCAACTGAATAGCCGATGCCGCTATTACCACCAAAATCCCTTGCTTAGAAGATACAGTCTGAGTCGTCTGAGTCATAAAATTAGTATATCATACCCCTACATATTTTTGCAAGGATTATAAAGGGGCTACAAAAAAATAGTGATTAGTGGACAGCTGATTATTAACTATCCACTAATCACAGCTCTAATCTCTTGAAAATTCTATAACAACCTCTGTACCGATATTTTCTTTGCTATTGATTTTTAGCTCCGCATTATAGATGTTGCAGATATGCTTAACTATCGCAAGTCCAAGCCCTGTACCGCCCTCAATACGAGAACGCCCCTTATCGGTACGATAAAAACGCTCAAAAACACGATTCAAATGCTTTGGTGCAATACCTATTCCGTTGTCTTTGACTTTTAGGATAACCTTATTATTTTGCTCTTTTATACTTACTGACACAGTTCCCTCTGTATCTGTATATTTGATTGAGTTGTCTACAAGATTAGAAATAACCTCTGTTATTTTTTCCTTATTAGCCGTAATCGTAACCGGCTCGGCTTTTAGTATCAACTTGATATTCTTACCGCTTGCTTTTGGCTTGTGTGCGGTCAAAACTTGTGTTGCAAGTTCTTTAAGGTCAATTGTTTCTTCGGGGAATTCCGCACCTTCTTCCAGTTCGCTTAAAGCAAGCATATCTCCTATAAGAGCCTTCATTCGTGATGCTTGCGAATAAATTGTGTCAACAAAACCTGCGTTAAACTTCTTTTCATTTTTTAAGATTTCAGCATAACCCAAAATTGAAGAAAGCGGAGTGTTAAGTTCGTGCGAAGCATTGACAAAAAAGTCTTGTTTTTCGATACTTACTTTTCGCATATCTGTTACATTCTGCACTGTAATAACAAGTCTGATATTATTCATATTGACAGGAAAATACCTAATCGCAAAAATTTGACCGCTAACCCGTGTATGGTCATAAGATATAAATTTGGATTGAGCGATAGCCTGATTTATGTTGTCAAGTATAGCCCTGTTCCGTATCACTTTTTCGATTAGTATCGGCTCAACAAACTCAAAGCAAAAATATTCCTCTGCGTGTTTGTTACTGGACACTATTCTTTTTTGGTCATCAATGGCTATTATGCCTTGGTCAATATTTTCCAAAACCAATTTGAGTTTTTGTTTTTCTGTTTGGTAATCAGTCAAAGCACCACTAAGTTTTTCGCTTATTTCGTCTATCTCAAGCAATACCTTATTTATCTCGTCGTGCCTTGTCAAAATAATGGGGCTTTTTTCCGGCTTCCCGATTGTTTCTAACTTTTGCTTAATCATAGAAATCGGAGCGGTTATGCTTTTTGCCATTTTAGGTGTAACCAGTAATACCGCCAGCAAAACAAGCACAAAAATCACTGCCATAACTCCGATTAGTGACCATAGGTGTGCATTAATATTTCTAACAGGAATAGCCACACGCAAAACGACATCCGCTCCGTTTGCGTCAACCATTTTTGCCATATACAAAAAGTCAACTCTGGATGTCTCAGACCGTCTGATACTTTGACCGATACTGTACGGCGAAGTTAAGACAGCTCTCACCTCAGGTCGGTCGCCACGATACATATCAAGAGGGTTGGCTTCACGAGTGTCGGCAACAACCATACCGTCCAGTCCGATAACCGTAATAAGCAAATCCCCGTCCGTAAGATTGACCAAATTTTCGAAATCATCCCGTGTCTCAAGATACGCCCCAAAAATCGCCAAATGACTACGGGCAGTATCTCTTGCACTCTGCCTGTTAAAATGCGGAATAGCAATAATCATAGCAATAACAAACGCTAACAATGCTCCCGCAACAATTAGCATTATTCTAAATATAATGGCTTTTTTCAAACTTTTGTCTTGATTAGAATTCACCGCCTATCTCCTTGTAAGAATATATCCGACACCCCTGACCGACTGTATAGCGTCACCCTCTACGCCTAATTTATCCCTCAAATTTTTTATATGAATATCCACCGTCCTTGACTCACCAAAATATTCATATCCCCATATCTCTTTGAGTAGTTTATCCCTCTCTACAACATTGCCGACATTAAGCATAAGAAATTTTAGTAGTTCAAACTCTTTGTGTGTCAGGGTAATTTCTTTCTCATTTGCAGTTACAGTTCTTGACTCTTGGCTAAGCACTATATTATTTGCCTCTAGCTTGCTTTGCGGCATTGGTGTTGCTGCTTTTTTTCTCAAATTTGCCCTGATGCGGGCCATAAGTTCCAAAACCGAAAAAGGCTTAACAATGTAATCGTCAGCACCTGCGTCCAGTCCTGTTATCTTGTTGATTTCGCTGTTTTTTGCCGACAACATAATAATACGGGTGTCAGCCGATTTGTATTTTTCTTTGAATATCTTTAGGGCACTTATCCCGTCTGTCCCCGGCATCATAATGTCAAGTAATATCAAATCAGGAATCCGTTTTTCGCATTCCAAAAGCATCTTGTCCGCATCCGCAAAAACTTTTGCCTCAAAGCCCTCGCCCTTGATAGCATACTCTATCAAATCCCGTATCGCATCATCGTCCTCTGCACTATAAATCAGATATTGACTCATTTTATTTACCTCACTAGACCTATTATGACCCCTACCCTTCCACGGGAACATTGTTTAATTAGTGCGGAATGGTATCGGACTATCGTCATTGCGAGCCGTCGCTACAATAGATACTAAGGATATGTATTTACGGCGAAGCAATCTAGCTAAGGAATAGACGGAAACATATATAATGTATCAATCTATTCCTTAGCTAGATTGCTTCGCCGCACAATAATTCCTTATTCCCTACTATTGTGACGGCTCGCAATGACGGTGACCGAAGCATATTCCCTATTGATTGAACAATCTCCAAGAGTTTGGGTGGGGCGACTATTTATAGTTTCGTAACAGGTCGACTCTCAAATAATCTTTATATCTTTGTGTTCGCCTGTTTTTGAAAAAATCACCCACTCGGCAATGTTCTCGGCGTGGTCGCCGATTTTTTCGAAGTATTTGCCCACCATCAAAAAGTATATGGCTTGGTCGGCATATGCTTGCTTTTCCTTTATCAATTTTACCATTTTACGCTTGAGTTTGGCAAACAATTCGTCCATAGCATCGTCGGTTTTGATAACTTTTTTAGCCGCTTCAATATCTTGCTTAACAAAGCTGTTGATACAACCATACACCATCTGCTTGGCATATTCGCCCATTTGTGACAAAATCTCAAGTTTGAGTTGGTACTCCTCCTCACACAAATGAAGCACTATCTCGCAAATATCACGGGCTTGGTCACCGATTCTCTCCATATCGGTTATCATCTTCAGCGCTGTCGAAATCATTCTCAAATCCGAAGCGACTGGCTGTTGCATAAGTATTATTTTGAGAGCTTTGCTTTCTATTTCTGCCCTCAATACATTTATCTCTTTGTCAGAAGCGATAACCTTATTGCATAGTTCCTTATCCTGCAAAATCAAAGCCTTTGCGCTGTCCTCAATCGCACGCTCAACCAATGCACCCATATAAACCAAATCAAGATTGAGCGTCTCCATTTCATTTTGAAATTTATTCCTTGCCATTTATCCAAATCTCCCTGTGATATAATTTTCACATTTTTCATTTTTGGGACGAGAAAAAACTTGCTCCGTCTCTCCAAACTCCAACATCTCTCCCAGCAAAAAGAATGCTGTCTTATCACTTATCCGTGTAGCCTGTTGCATATTATGAGTGACAATTACTATGGTATATTGCTTTTTTAGCTCCTCGCAAAGCTCCTCAATAATTCCGGTAGAAATCGGGTCAAGTGCACTGGTCGGCTCATCCATAAGCAAAATTTTCGGCTGAACCGCCAAAGCCCGTGCGATACAAACCCGTTGTTGCTGACCGCCGCTAAGACTAAGAGCTGACTTATTAAGCGTATTTTTGACCTCGTCCCATATCCCTGCTTTTTTGAGCGAATCGGCAACAATCTCGTCAAGCTCCCTGCGCTTTCGTACTCCGTGCGTTCTTGGACCAAAAGCAATATTGTCATAAATACTCATCGGGAAAACATTAGGTTTTTGAAAAACCATTCCGACTTTTTTTCTTAGTGCATTGACATCTGTGCCTCGCCCATAGATATTAGTATCTTCTACAATAATATCACCCTCAATACGGCAATCGTCAATAAGGTCATTCATACGATTAAAGCACCGTAGCAAGGTAGACTTGCCACAACCGCTCGGACCTATAAAAGCTGTTATTTGCTTTTCTGGAATATCTATATTAACATTTTTGAGTGCTTGAAATGCTCCATAAAACAAATTCAAGTCTTTGACTTCTATACAAGTTTTCATTAGAGTTGCTCCGTAATTATTATTATCTTTTTCCTCTTGTTAGCAATCTGCCTAGCAGGGTTGCCGTTAGATTAAGTATCATTATTAGCCCCAAAAGGACAACGCCCGTTGCCGCTGCCAAAGGTGCACCACCGGGGACAAAACCGCCATAATAATAAACCGCCAAGGCAAGCGTTGTTCCGCCGCTCATAACACTACCGGGGACAACCGAAGAAAGTAGTCCTATTGTCAGTAATAGTGCCGCACTCTCACCCACGATACGCCCTATTGCCAAAATAAGCGATGACACAATACCGCCTGCCGCACTAGGAAGCACCACGCAAAATGTAGTCCTGACCTTGCTTGCACCTAACGCAAAGCTCCCCTCACGGTGTGTCTTAGGAACAGCCAAAAGACTCTCCTCTGTAGTCCGTATAATGACAGGCAAAATCATAATGGACAGCGTAATTCCGCCGCCTAATATCGAAAACCCCCACCCGAACAGTGCCACAAAAACAATAAAACCAAATAATCCGTATACAATGCTCGGGATTCCTGCAAGGGTTTCGACGGCAACACGGATATACTTGACAGCTCTTGACTTAGACGCATATTCTGCCAAAAATATTGCTGTTCCGATTCCTATAGGCGCACCGATTGATATGGCAATCCCGATTATCATAAGCGTGCCCGTAATTGCAGGTCGTAATGTCGGAGCGTCTAACGAATATGAGCCAAATACAAAGTTCCAATTAAGGTGCGGTAATCCTTGCACTAATATAAATGCGACTATACCGACAAGAGCCGATAATGCAAGTGCTGTAAAGATATAGACGGCAATTCTTAGTCCAAAAAACTTAGCTCTTTTTTGCTTACTTGGCAGCCATTTGGAATCAACAAAATCTCGGAGTTTTTCCCAAACAAATGTTATACGGGTTATCTGCAAAAACCAAACAACACCTCTTTTGATTTGTCCAAAAAACCAAATAATGCCCCACTTGATTTTACCAAAGAACCACGACAAGCCAAAAGCAACCTCTCGCAAGACAGGGATACCTTTGCCTTTTTTTGCGTCAGACGATGAGGCTGACAATTTCTTTTCGCCTCTGTTTTTGAGTATCATAAAGACAAAGTTGATTGATAGCGTAAATACAAACAGCACTACACCGATTCCAATCAATGCCTCCATTGCCAATCCGTCCGCATAACCTGCATTGCGTGCAATAACTGCCGTCATAGTTTCCAGACTCTGAAAAACACCTGTCGGCATATTCGGACTTCCGCCGATAACCATAATTACCGCCATTGTTTCGCCTATTGCACGAGCCATAGCAAGCACCACACCTGCCATAACACCGCTCTTAGCCGCAGGCAGTACTGTTCTGAATACCGCCTGCTCTTTAGTCGCACCAAGTGCAAGCGCACCCTCGTAGATATGCTTTGGCACGGCATAAAAAGCATTAAGACTTATCGCAACAATAGTAGGCAATACCATAATGGCAAGAATAATACTCGCTGCCAAAATCCCGTGCCCGACAAAATTAGGCGATATTTCACGCAAAAAAGGAACAACCGTCATCAAGCCAAAAAGTCCAAAAATAACAGACGGAACACCTGCCAGCAGATTGATAAGTTGACGCACTACTCCGACAATTTTTTGAGGGCAAAACTTAAAGATAAAAATTGAGGTAGATAAGCCAAGTATTACTCCTAACGATGTCGATAGCAGCATTACATATATCGAAGTAAGGAGCATAGGCAATATGCCGTATGATTCGTTTGTCGAACCTGCAACAGGATGCCAAAGCCTGCCAAAAATAAAGTTAAAAAAACCTATCTCTGCAATAGCAGGCACTCCACGAATAAGCAAGAATACAAAAATAGCCAGAAGTGCAACAACAGCAAAGGCGGACGAAAGGATAAATACTCCCTTCATCACGCCTTCCCTTACTTTGATAAGATTAGATGTTCCTCTGTCTTGCGTTTTTTTCACAAGTTTTTCTTCCACTCTTACGCTCCGTATGCAATTAGCTCTGCCCAAGAGGCAAAGGTAGTTCCCGAATCACGATTATACAAATGTCTCAATTGTGCGCTAGTAATATTGGTCATCGGATTTGTACTGTGTACAATAATAGCTATCGCATCGTCAGCTATTGTTAGGTCACGCACTGTTCTGCCTGCCGCCATACTTTCTCTTTGAGCGTCAGTTACCGGTGCGCTTGTCATACCAAAATCACTTATACCGTCACGCATATTATTCCGCCCTGCACCGCTTCCGCCACCTGCAACCTCCATTGTGACATTAGGCTGTAGACGCCTAAATTCCTCAACTAAGCGATTCATAAGCGGATGCACTGTAGTGGAGCCTGATATTCTTATAGTTCCTGTCAGACCTGCCACAGGCACATAGGCAGAGGCATCAACTACCTGACTGACATAACCTCTGTAATCAATAACAGCCTGTGCCTCTGCTGATACCATAAACAGACGAAAAGCGTAAGCCGCAGGATTGCTATCCAATGTTTCTTGATGATATACAACTGACAAATTGCGTGCAAACGGATAGCTTCCGTCACGAACATTCTCCGGTGTAACAGGCACCCCATCTACTGATATCATTCTGACACTAGTTCTGCCCGAAAGATGTCCCAAGCTCTCATATCCGATAGCTTGCGGATTACCGCTTACCTCTACATAAATAGCGGCTGTGCTGTTTTGGACAATAACACCCTCAGGCATAATAATATTAGGTGCGTCTGTTGACCCAAATAGCATTTCCATAATCGAATCTCTCGAACCACTGTCAGGCTCTCTTGATACGACAGCGACGGGTCGTTCTTCTCTAAAACTGCTCGAACACCCCGTAAACACCGCCAATCCAATTACAGCACATAATGCGATTAACCCTAATTTAACTAATTTTTTCATTGTTTGTTTTTTAATAAACTCCTTTTGTTTGTTTTGACAAATACATCATACAAAAAAAGCCCTCACAAAATCAGTAAGGCTTTGTAAAAACTGTGTAAAGTTTTGTAAAGTTTTTCTCTCGCCAAAGTAGTTATAAAGAAAGAATGTTAAACAACGCTAAGAAAATTAAAAAAAGTGTTAATTTTGGTTGATATATATATTATTTGTGTGGTATACTGATTTGACAAGGGCTCATAGCGCAGTTGGTAGCGCACCACAATGGCATTGTGGGGGTCAGGGGTTCGACTCCCCTTGGGTCCACCAACTGTGCGACAGAACTGACATAGATTTGCATATAGCCCAATCCTTACTATATTTTTTGTTCGCACACCAAAAAAAGCCACCGACAAAATGTCTGTGACTTTATAAATTATTGGAGGGCTACCGAAGTGGTCATAACGGGGCGGTCTTGAAAACCGTTAGGGCGCAAGCTCACGGGGGTTCGAATCCCTCGCCCTCCGCCAGATGGGACTTATGCGTACTATGAATACGATAAGTCCTTTTTTCATGTGAGTTTGCTGGGTTTGAGTTGTCAGCGTCCTTCATGTAGACAAGGATGGTGAGGGATTCATCGCTGTGGTAGAAAACCTTGTAGGCAAAGGTATCAAAGAACATTTGCTTGCCTTTTATGTCGTTGTCGGTGATTGTGAAGTTACGGACACGGGTTAGGAAGTCTATAATATCTTGTTCTGAGAGTTGGAACAGTAATGACCCCTCTTTTGCGATTGCATAATCTAATTCCGAGTTTTCGTCTTGCAGCTTGTCAATCTTGTCTAAAATCAAATCTTGTGAACGACCTAGTGATAGAGTATTAAGTAAAGTATCAATCGCTTTTTTGTTGTCGGCAAGTTTCTTTTTAAGATGAGTTAAGTTGCCATTGCTCTTTTCTTTTTCTAAAGCAAGAGCAGTATCACGGGCGATTTCAGCAATAAGCTCATCAGTCAATATTTCTTTTGTCGCTTTAATGGTATCATTTTCCAGCTTATCTTTGCCGATAGCCTTAACTTTGCAACCTCTATTGTGGATGTTATTCAAACACTTATAATAATAGTAAGCAGAATCGCCTTGTCTTTTTGCACTTACTCCAACCATGCCCATACCGCATTCAGCACAATACAATTTTGTCGTAGCAACATAACTAACCTTAGCACGACCCCGTGCAGGAGCAAGTTTATTCTTAGCGACAATATCGGCAACTTTATTGTACAACTCATCATTGATGATTTGCGGCATACCGTCTTTGGTTTCAGATCCGCCATAAATATAATAACCATTGTATCGTTTATTCGCCAATATCCTGTGGATAGTATTTTTAGTCCATTGAGTGCCGACACCGTTTGAAACCCTATTCTCATTAAGCCAATTCATAATATGTCTTGCCTTTGTGCCGTTAGCATACATCTCAAACATTTTTACTACATAAGAGGCAGCTTGTTCGTCAATCGCAAAATTCATGTTGTCATCAACCTTGTAGCCATAGTGAACAGTGCCGCCTAGATATTTACACTTTTCCGCACTTATGACCTTGCCCCGTTTAATCTTCTGCGACAATTCTTTTGAGTAGTATTCTGCCATTGATTCTAATACACCCTCAATTAAAATACCGCTTGCGTCATCAGTTATATTTTCTTTAGCCGACAAAACCCTTACATCATTCTTTTTTAGTTTGGCTTTGTAGATTGCACTGTCATATCTATTCCTAGCAAACCTATCTAATTGATAAACCACTACAAAATTAAAAATCTTTTTCTTGCTATCCTCAATCATGCGCAAAAACTCTGGGCGTTTGTCCATTGTTCCAGTCAAAGCCCTATCAATATATTCGCCTGTAATCTTAATATCGTTACGCTGAGCAAAAGCATAGCACTCCCGAAGCTGCCCCTCAATAGATTGCTCATTTTGTGCGTGAGAGCTGTATCTTGCATAAATTATTCCGTGTTTCATTTTGTCACCTCTAGTTGTTTTAGTATGTTAATTGCTTTTTCTATTCCGTCGTTATTGATTGAATAATATGTCCATCTCCACTTATCCTCAGCATTAAGAATTTTATTGTCGCATAGGATTTTCAAATGATACGATAGAGTAGGTTGCGGCATAGGCAGTTGTTCTAATATATCCACACCGCTTAATTTTTTATCGCCGATGACATTGAGAATATTCAGCCGTTTTTCATCTGCGAATACTCTCAATAATTCAAGGCTACTTTTTATTTCCGAGTTATCCATTAAGACTCCATAACATTAAGTATAGTTGATGTAATTATACTGCGCTATCGTATTGCTTGTCAAACGGATTCGGGTTTGATTCAATATTTGTTTTTTGCTTTTGTGATTTTTGTATATATTCTTTTACATTTTCTTTGGCAAAACGAACAAGATTATTTTTCATCTCTTGCGTCACTTCTAATCTGCCTGAACGCTTAAAGCGTGATTTCATATCAAAAGTGATTATATTGTTTGGCGGAATAGGCATTTGTTTTATAATCGGTAAATCTGAAATTGTGATTTCAGTTAGTGGCTTGCTTGATACTTCAGCCACTCTTACTGCGTATTCGCCGAAAATATAGAACAGTAATAAATCTTCGGGGGTATGGTTTTGTTGTGTGCATTTCATAAATTGTTGTGGATAGTTCATTGTAAAATTGCTCCTTATAGTTGCCTCGCAAAGCAGGCAGTCGTTGTTTTTATTAAATTGTCAATGTGCAGTTGAAGCCAGCAACAGCGGCTTTAGTATTTTCTATCTTTTATTTCATCTCTTTCTAAAGATTCTGCCTGAAACATATCTTTTAGTTTAAACAGCCACTCTATTGCACGGTCAATAGACTCTGCAACATCCCAAGCTGGAACAGGGCTTTTTTTCATATAAATAGCCACGCTTTCCGCAGTGATATATTCATAATCAATAATCGCCGCAGATAAAATATTGTGCAGCTTCTTTATGACTTTTTCTTCATAGTAAATCCTTTTCTCTTTTTCTTTTAGTTCCGCTAAGAATAAAATATCCTCCTCATCCTCCCATTCGTCCTCCGGCGTTTCTCTTAAAATACTGTTAAGTTTTGCCGCCTTGTCGATGGATATTGTTTTTCCCATAGCCTCACGAATAATAGCAGGAGCTTCATTGTCCACCTTTTCAATTTTAGCGAGTGTCCCATGCGACAGTCCTGATATTTTAGCAAGCTCTTTTTTGGTGTCAATAGGCACAAAATCATCTTGCGAACATTTGTCCAAATTTGGACAAATGTCTGTCCTTGTCCCTTGATTTAGTTTTGCCCTTTCCGCAATCATGTTTTTCAACTTCAAAGCAAGCCGCCCCCGTTCAACATCTATCAAATTCCGTCTTGCAAACTGATTACGCATAATCCATTCTAAAGCGGTATCTTCGTCATCAAAATCTTTTTCTAAAGTATTAAACGGAATGTCTAACTTTTTGCATATGCCGTAGCGATTATGTCCGTCAACAATAGTGTTATTCCATAATATAATGGCATCGCGACAGCCCTCCATCGTTATGCTTTGGTACAACTCAGCGTATTCCTCTGCATTAAGCGGCGGTATTAGTTCTTCAAATTTCTTATTTGTTTTTAATTCTCTCATCATGTAATTTTCCTTATAATTTTTTTACATTTCATTTTCGTCTTTCTCAAGCTGCTTTAATGCCCATTTTTCAGATTGAATAATGCGGTTTTCTAATTTCTCTATCCGTTCCAGCTCTGCGGCAAGTCGTAAAAATTCTTGCCAAAAATTTGGGTAGCGACTAAATACTTTTTGAGTATCCGCAAGCTCTTTACTTAGCTTATTTTTTTCAGCGACAAGAATGGATTGTTGAGATTTTAATTCTCGGTTTTCTCTCCAATATTTAGAGAGTTCTTTTTGGTAATCACGATTGACAGCCTTAGCAGCTTTTTCTTCGGATTCTTTTGTGCGTTCTTCAAGCGAATATTTTTTAACAAGTGCATCATTAGCGGATTCAAAATCGACTTTAGAAATAACAACTGTGCTGCCTTTTTCCTTAACAGGCACAATCCTGTCGCTCCATTTC
>WQVM01000042.1 GCA_009783985.1 Bacillota bacterium
GTATGAATTGTTGTCGCCCGAACTCGCCTATATCTACCGTGTCGCTGTAGACCCAACCGCTCCCGGTTTTGGTATCGGGTCAGACCTTATATCCCACTGCCTAGAACAAATAAAAAAAATCGGTTGCAAAGCAGCCGCCCTTCATACAAATTCCAGATACTTCAAGCTTGCCAGATACTACTACGGCAAAGGTTTTTTTGTACACTCCACAGACAATTCAAAAGGTTATATCCGAGCACTATTCGTCAATCAATTCTCCACTGACTATGATGCAGATGTCACCCCCGCACTTAATAGGTAGACTATTCACTTTCGTTGTCGTTCAGTTTCTTAAAATGGGAGTTCTTCATCTGAATCCAAAAAACTATCGCTATTCCCAATATGCTCTTTTGAATCCTCTTTAGTTTTTAATAAATTCTTTGCTCTCTCTAAAATCTGCTGATAAGTATATATTCTTATATTATGGTATGACGAATTAAGTATTCTTAAATATTGCCACTCGCCATCTGAAAGCACCTTTTTTGAACCTATTAGCACTATCCCATACGGGCGAACTATTTTCTTTTTCTCTCTTTCTTGATATTCTGGCTTAAGAGACTGCTTTTCAAGTTGAAAAATATAATTTTGCACTTGTGCTATTGCTTTAGTTAATTCTGCTGATGGATAATAATTGCTATGCCCATTATCATAATAAAACAAAGTCTCTGTAGGCAATTTTACCTCTATAATATCAACAAAACACTCAATATTTACAGGAGCTAAATCAACTATATTTTTATTGTCTATTTTATTGTTGTCAGCAAAGTAAGCATATTCATTCCCAAACATCCATTGATGCCCACTAAGAAATTTTGTGATTTCCACTTCGTTTTTATAGCTAGTAGCATCCGTAATAATTTGCTCAAATCTAACAATTGCCTCCTGCCTGTATTTTAGCGTAATAATTTGCTCTAGATCATCAATATTTTTAATATTTGCTTCGACAAGTTTCTTAAACTCATCACTCGTCAGCATTTTACTTGCTTTAACATGTTCATACTCTAATTGGATTTTGTGCTTATCCAAATTCTCAAACTTTTCAAAAAACAAATTATCTAAAAAATTTTTCAACTTATAAACTGCATCTGGTGGCAATGCTATTTCTTGACTACCATAAGTTCCTTTACCTTTTCGCCTTGATATATGCAAAATATCAAACCTTCCCACCTCCGTTTCACCCTTGTACTCAGTAATTCGACAGTGGATTTTGACTTGCCCTCCACTACTTTCATACAAAACCACATCATTAGCTGTATTAAAATTTCTTGGAATCGCTACCTCATCTTTATTTTTTTTCGTTAAATATGTTTTTTCAGGAGAAGTAAGCAAAGTCATGTGCCTAAACCTTGTTTTTGTTTCATTTTCTTTACAATGCACATCACCTACATAAATAACATCCTCTACATAATTATCATCATACTCTGGATTGAATTTTGACATTCTGCTCTCCTTTGTAAAAAATTGTGATCTAGATGTTTATTTGTTATTGAGTTATAATCTTTTGTTTGACCGCTTGATAAAAGAGCGGTTTTTTTGTGTGGGTGCAGACATCTTCGGCTATTCTTAGGACTGATAAGTTGATGTTGCCGTGGCGGAGTTTGGCTATAATGGTGTTGTTTTTTGCTGTTAGGTCTAGGATTTTGTCACGGACTTGGACTGTTTTTGAAATGCCTTTATGCACATATGTTATGTTGTATTCTTTGGACTCTAGTACATTAGCGACATATTTGGCTAGTTGCTCATATGTTATGCCGTCAAATGTTATTTTGTATTCTGCTCCATAGATATCGGCATACATATTATCCTTATTGCCTTTGATTGCTTTGAGTATCTTAATACCCGATGGTGCTACGGCATTAAATCGGTTGACAAATTCATTTGCGGACTCCCCCGTATCAACTGCAAAAAACTCGGCTTTGCTCTCTACTCCTAACGGTAATGGCAACGAAAAAAATAGACGCATATGAGGATTAAATCCGTCCGAAAACTCTACCTTGAGATTGGCTCGTCTTATCGTTGCCATAACAGCCCTTAGCGTATCTAGATGCGATGCGTAATGAGCCGGATATAATTTTGTGTATTTACAAATCAACATAATTATATTGTAATTAGGAATGATTGACTTAGCTATTAAGAATTTACGAAATCCAAACAAGGTGTCATTGCGAGGAGCATTAGCGACGAAGCAATCCCACGAATAGAACACATTACATGGGATTGCTTCGTCGCTAATGCTCCTCGCAATGACACCAAAATCCAAAGATTGTTTCGACTAAAGTCAACAATTCCTAATTTTCAATAGTTGTTCTTTGGTTATTCCAATGTCAACGCAATCCCAAGCTAGTGGGGTGTCCTTATCAATCGCTCCTAAATAATCATTGATACTGACACCGCAAGCCTCAAAGGCTTCTAGCCAAGTATCAAACTTAAAATGTTCTGTCCAGCCGTCAAAACGACAACCCCGCTTATATGCCTCTAGGATAACCTCGCTAAGTTTTTGGTCACCTCTGGCAAAAGCCGATTCTAACTGCGACTGACCGCTATCGTGCCAACTATACCTTATTCCTATGGCTTGCAACTTGTCTTTTAGGTATCGTTGTTTTTGCCGTGCTACCTCTCTACTGTCTTGTGCCTCCCACTGAAATGGCGTGTGGGGCTTAGGCACAAAAAGCGATGTACTGATATTAAGTGTCAGGGGCTTTGCAGAGGTTTTATGTTGCTTGTATAGATACTTAGTTAGTCCCGCTATCCTTACTATTCCGTCCAAATCCTCCTCAGTTTCGGTCGGCAGTCCAATCATAAAGTACAATTTAGCACCTGTATAACCTGCCCCAAAAGCCGCCGTCAAACTTCGCTCTATATCCTCATCTGTAACCCTTTTTCCTATTACATCTCTTAATCTTTGCGTACCCGCCTCAGGTGCAAAAGTAATTGACCCTTTTCGCTCACCTATCCCTGCTTGCTCACCGTACTCCGCCAAAAAGCTATCCACTCTTGTACTCGGTAGCGACAGCCTAATATTACGCTCCTTTGCTAACGGCACAAGAGCGGCGATAAGTTCTTTTAGGTGCGGATAGTCACAAGTAGAAAGACTGGCAAGACCTAACTCATCAAAACCACAATTTTGGATAAGTGCCTCAGCTTGAGCGGTCAAAACTTCAACTGACTTATGCCTTACAGGTCGCCCGATATACCCCGCTTGACAAAATTTACATCCCCATTTACACCCACGATAAATCTCCAAAACCGCACGGTTATGGACTGCTTGAACATTAGGAACTTGGATAGCATTTGGAAAGCATGCTGTGTTTAAGTCCTTTACTTGTGCCTTGTTGACACTTTGTGTACGATTAGGGATATACACGCCCTCTATTAAGGTGGCTTTTGAGAGAAAGTTGTCACGGAGTTCTGCCTTTGATTTTTGCTCCCTCTTGCAAGTCTTATACAACTCCGTTAGACTTGCCAAAACATCTTCGCCGTCTCCTATACAAATAATATCGGCAAAGGCTTTGAGAGGAGCAGGATTGACACAAACCGTGCCGCCAAATATTATCAGCGGATGTTTTGCATTTCGTTCACTTGCAAGTAGCGGTATCCCTGCAAGCTCAAGCATATAGAGTATATTAGTAAACCCTAACTCGTACCCCAAGCTAAAACCCACCATATCAAAGCTACATAATGCTCGGCGAGTCTCTGACGAAAATAACGGTATACCCTCTGATGTTAATCTATCCGCAAAATCTTGCCTAGGAGCATATGCCGTCTCACACGCTATCCCGTCCATATCGTTGAGCATATGATAAAGTATTTTGACACCTAAATTACTCTGCCCTATCTCATATGTATCAGGAAAACACATACAAAATTTTACTTCTGCATTGTTTTTAATAATCGGAGTGTTGTACTCTCCGCCCGTATATCTTGCCGGACTTTCTACCCCTTGCAAAAGTCTGGCTAATCTTTTGTCGCTGATTTTTTTTTGCATCGCTAGTTGTTAGTCGAAACTCTATCTCTAGTCTGTCAATCCTTGTCTACAATGTCATTGCGAGAAGCGTTAGCGACGAAGCAATCTCATGTGAAGTGTTCTATTCGTGGGATTGCTTCGTCGCTAACGCTCCTCGCAATGACACAAAATCAAATCTTTTTATTACACTCTCTTATCCTAACTTCTGACTTTTCTCACCTGATACACAAGCCTATCCTACGCATAAATTCCGAAAAAACCCATGGCTCAATATCTCTTATTTGCATTTTTATCATTTCTTGACGGTTAGCTACTCGCTTATATGTATTAGCGTCATAAAAACAAACCCGTCCCAAAAGACCCATTTTTGGAGAACCCATTGTCCATGTATAATCAAGTACGCATAATACATCATTTATTTTTTTGGAAGCAAAACCATACTTATTGCTTATCAAAAAACCTTCTCTCTTGAGCCTTTTTCTTAACGAATACTGCGTTATCAATGCTCCCTCATACCTACTTACATAGTTATAAGTCCTATCCTCATTACTTGGCTCAAAAAAAGGCAGATGGATTTGTTCGATTGGTTGCTCTATTTCTAACCTAAAAATATAGTCATACTTTGCTGTCACATCAATCGGGTGCATTAGCTTAAACATAGCATTATCCGCAAACTCAAGCGGATTGTTTTGCATATCGTGAGGCACACCGTCATGAATAACAAACATATCTTGCTTATCATCTTGTATGTAACAAAAAAACAAATTTTCGCATAGAGGTGCGATAAATTTATTTTTGACTATATATTCAAATTGTTTTTTGTTCAAAAAAGCATATTCAGCTAAGAGGTTTTGCAGACACTTTCTTGCAGTGGCAACACTTTTTACCGTTCGCAAACAAGGTAACCGCCATGCTTTTTTGCACACACCACAACCCAAAAACTGCTCTGCCTCGTGCGGCAAAAGTTGCGACTTAATGTCACCTGCATAATTCTCCTCAAGGCAACCAAAAATACCGCTTCGCTTGCGTCTAGCTTTGATTTTCTTGATTGTTGGGTTCTTCATTCGTATTTTCATCATAATTGTTATCCCCTGTAGTGTTTTCGTCCCTACCTGATAGGTCAATAAGCCTTGCTATTAGTCCCTCATCACCAGTCAAATACCTATCGGCTATCCTAACCGTGCCGTTAGCGACATGGCTAGTGATATTGGTCCGTTCGATTTGATTGCGTGCCGGTGCCATAATAGGAGTTGCAATAATAAAACTAAGTCCTATAAAAATTATAAACACATAAAGACAGTGCTTGAGTATACCTGCAAAAAATCCTCCCGCACGGTCAAGCGACTTGAGTTTTTCTCTTTTTTGGAGGAATGAATCAACTGCCATTGTAACAAATGCGACAAATATGCGGACAATCATCATTATCACAAGGCCGACCAAAGCTACAAAAAGGTGATTAGCTATAGCAAGTGAAAATATTTCTGCTACGGTAAGGCTACTTGCTTCCGCCGCAGGGTCAACAACCATATAAAACAACGGTGTCAGCAAAAAACTCAAAAAACTATTATCCATTGCGTTGTTAATAGCATTACTGTTGGCATAAGCATCGGCGGCATATATTGTACCGAGTTCGCTAGGAAGCCCCCCCTCTATCCACCGTGCAAGCGAAGGTCCTCCGTCACCGAGTATAATCCGACTAAAAAACGGGACTTGCAAAAGCGTATCGGCAACCATTCTGGCAAAAACTATCGCCACAAGCAACGACACAGTCCACCCGATAAGCGAGATAATAGTCTTAAAAAAACCTCTCCACATACCTATTAGCGCACCCAATACGATAAAGGCTATGAGTATAATGTCAATAATAATATGAACCGGCATTTTTTTGTGTTTTTCCTCTGTTTAGCTCTTACGACTTTTGGCAATCATTGCCTTTGTCGCTCTTAAAATTTTGGGCAACCTAGCCTTAACTTAAACATCCGATATGGGGTAATTATGAATTATAAAAATAATTTTGAAAATACACTTAACAGTCTTTTGCGAGAAACAGCAAATAATATTCCTGTTATTTTGTGCATCGGTAGCGATAGAGTTATCGGTGATGCTTTAGGTCCGCTTGTAGGGCATATGCTGACCTCACTCTACAATGTGGGGGTTTATGTTTACGGCTCACTTGCAAATCCTGTCACCGCACTTAATTTGAGTTCGGCAATTGATTTTATCAAACGCCGTCACCCTAAGAGCAAGGTTATAGCCATAGACTCAAGTATAGGCGACGAAAAAGAAATCGGTCTGATAAAAGTCAACAAAGGCGGAATTTATCCAGGTTCGGCTGTGGGCAAGTCACTCCCCTATGTGGGTGATATATCTATCACAGCCATAGTTTCGCACCGCCGCTCCCCTGCACATACTCTGGGCAATGTACGACTAGGACTAGTGCATTCGCTCGCCTCCCAAATCTCCGCATCATTGAATCAATCCCTAAAACAACTCATCAAAAAATCCGCATAAGTATTGCACTCTTAAAATTATATCATATCAGCACAAAAAAATCAACCGTCTACGATTAGAATTTGTTAAGATTAAAAAAAAGGTGTAACTTAAATTCCGTTACATCTTTTTTGCTATCAACTTTAGAATAAGTTCATTACGATAACAACCTCGACACCTGTTACGAAACTTTGACCCCTTATCGTCTTTGCGAGGAACGAAGCAATCCGCCTTATAAAAAAAATCCGTACATATTCCAAATTCGAATTTGTCTTATGCAGATTGCTTCGTTCCTCGCAAAGACGATAATAGGTCAGGCTTCATATTCCCTCCCGATTGAACAATACCCTATAGATGGGGTTTTTCTATGGACACTATTTGGACACTTTTCGCCAATATTATCCTTGACTTTATATTTTGTTTTATGATACACTCTTGACATGATTTAACCACAAGGTTCATTGTCTTTATAAAAGGAGTTTTGTCACTATGAAAAAGAAACTTATTGATATAATATTTGCAGTAATATTGGGCTTGTCTATGCTTGCTTTTGTGGGTTGTGGAGGGGCTGAATTTGACCCGACTGAATTGCTTGACCGTATTGAGCAACTAGAACGAGACCTAGAGGAAGCTAGAGAATTAAACGGCCTACCAGGTCTACCTGGTCAAACACCACATATCGGGGGCAATGGCAACTGGTGGATTGGCAGTACTGATACAGGTGTTCGTGCAGAGGGGCAAGATGGTAATCATGGTCAGACACCGCAGATTATTGGTGGATATTGGTGGGTTGGCGGTGCTAATACCGGCATACCCGCTACAGGTCCGCAAGGTTCAACGGGTCCTTCAGGGACACAAGACATTCCAGTTTTGGGGATTGACGATACTTTTACTTATGTTAGGGCTGGGATACAATTATTTAGTATTGAAGTGGATTGGCCGTTTGCTAATACATTTAGAATTCATGTAACTAATCTCAATATGCCCGAAATATCACCTATGCATTATATTAGGATGTGGGGACAACTTACTGGTGGCGGATTTATGGTTGATACATTAGACAGAAATCAATTTGCAACTGGTTTATTATTAGGCGGAACAGCAAACACTTCAACTTTTTCTTTTGACGGCATTTATGTTTGGCTTGGATGGCCAACCACTGGCAATGCAATGATACCCTATGTTATTTTTAGAGTACGATAGTGTCCCTACGGGTTAATTCTAACATCAAACCTTGTATTACTTTCAATGTTATCAGCTGTAAACTCTATTCGTAAGATGTTTGCTGTTGATGTTGGTAATATTCTTATTTCATCACTATTTTTACCATCCATATATACTCTCACCCCCACGATTCTTTCCCAAACCCTATTAAGCGGAACATTGGCTTCAATTGTATTTCCCCTTACAATACAATCTCTTATTCTCACTGTAATGACTCTTCCAATTTCTTGAGGGTCTGTCACTCCCTCCAGCACACTATACCTGTAATTAACCTGATTAACTATCATCCTGCTTGTCACAGGTAAGCTATATCTAAAAGCATTGTTAGGATGTATTGTGGGTTGCACGGACGGACTTTGTCGTGGCAAACTGCGTCCTTTGGTTGTTTGTCTAAAGCCTCTGCCATTTAGTCTAAACTCATTGGATAAACATTCGTATGTCTGTGCGTCATCCTCTCTTTCGTGTCTGCTGTGAGCATCAAACTTACTACCTAACCCCACCGCAGGGTCACCCGTCCATTCGGCATCGACGAAAGCAACTTCTTCATATTTTGCTAGTATATTGTCTGCCATGCCCGTCACCGCAAGTGGTGGGTTTTGTGTATTAGCTACACTAGGCATTACAAGCATTGACGCATCATGCGTATACTCCCTTAGTCCGTTCTGTACGATGCTACTAGCACTATTACTACTGGTACGCTCACCACTGGCAGGCACTCTTGTATATACCCACCCAGCGTTTAATGCTGGAATCTGTACGCCTGTAACTGCGTTTGAGCTTATCCATTCATCTTCCTCAAAAACAACCCAACCATCACGGTCTACATATACATACGCACAACACAACTTAGCTATATCCTGCAATATCGCCCATGCTGACTTTTCTTCTATAAGGACTACTGGCAATACCATGCGTCCTGCTGTAGGCATATTAAGCCTAACCCGTATCTGCTCAAATAGTCCGCCTGACATACGCTTGTCATTGATTAGCCTAAAAACTCTTTCAATTAATTTCTCTATCGTCCAAGGGGCATCTGTTGTGCTTCTAAATGGTCTTACTATTCCGAGATCTCTATTACTCGGAAACTCCATCCCGAAGTTGATTATTACATCTTGCAAGCTGTATAGTACATCATAGGCTCTACAACTCATAAATGCACTTCTGTCATCAAGATGCCACTCGTCGCTAAAAAATCTTCCTAACAACTTAAGCTCCCCGTCTCCACACCTAATTCTTGGCAATACACTACGATTCCTACGAAGATTTCGAAAGTGTTGCGGGTCATAAAACATCCTATCTTTATTAACAAAACTTACTTTGCAATAGTTACTGCTTAACCCATAAGATAATGTATCAATTACTCCTGTTTTTTCTTCTAATACCTCAATGCTTTGTAGGGTATTACCATTAAAGCTTTGGTGCATTTCACCACTAAAATAAGTTATTCTGGGCAATACATTAGCCTTGCTCCATCTGCTTATTTCTAGCTTGACACCCTCTACATCTCGGTCAAAAGGAAGCTCATCCCACACAAAGTCCAAATTGCTATTGCCTGTCACTTGACAGACAGCTCTAATATACTTTTCCTCGCCTGTAGGCATATGGACTTGCCATTGCTTGTTAGGCATATTGTTAGTTATTGACCTTTGCTCAAGTAGTGTTCTAAGTTCGGCAATATTTAAGTCAGTGCTATTACTAACAAATACAGTCAATACAAAATCCACAGGATATTCTTCGTTATCATAGTCAGGTTGTCCATCTTCATATTTCAGCTCACCGTCAGCGTCTCGCTGACGAATCCTTACTCCTCTTAGCCCAAAATGTGGCAATCTGCGTGGATCATGAAAACTTAAATTTATTGCTTGAGCCGGCTCAAACCTACCATGTCCCGAACCATCGTTAATCGGAAGACTTAATCTATCGCCTATCCAGCCGACATAACTTCTGTCCGCAATCAAAAATGATTCTCCGTCTAACTTAATTCCGCCATCGTCAAATGTTGTCAATCGGTTGCTTATACTCAAATTTGGGTCAAATATTTGATGAGCATGATACTCAAGGTCAATTCCGTTATTCTTTGTAGAATTTGCAATCTCTACCGACCCATCTGCACCGTTAGCAAAAAAGTTGATGTCTAATCTGCCCTCAATTTTTCTTATAGAACTTCTGAAATCCATTGCCATAGCCTAAATCTCCTCTAAGTCTACAATAACATTACGCCACTTTATTTCATCTTCGATTACCAAAGGGTCAAAAGAAGTATCCATTACACACAAATTTCTTCTAGCAATTTCTTTGGTGTAAATATCAAAATACTCTACAGCTAATTCTTGTGTCTCGTTAGGGTTTTGTCTTTTTACATTAAAAGCTCTCATAACAGCATCAAACTCAGTTTCATTTAGAACATCAAACACAACTCGCACACTCTCTTTGTTTGCAACTATATCAACATGCATTCTACCGCCTAGAGCCCTTTCGGCATTCTTAATCAAATCTACTGTCGGAACAATTTGTGACGGTTGCGGATAGAGTTCGTCATTAAATATGGCGTTTCCTACTTTGAGATAATATTCTGGCATTTTTTCAAACCTCCTTAGGTGTTACATTATATCCAAATCTACTTTGCTCTTTGTTGAGTCGCGGCAACATTACCATTGCTAATCTTGTCCCGTCTACATTAAGCACAATTTCGTTGTTACTTGAACTATCTCTTGAACGATTTCTTGTAGAAGCGTTTGCCGCCATCATTCCCTGTAATACGGCATTGGCTATGTCGGTTTTCATAGAGGCAAATTGCGGACTACTACCTAAAGGAACTACCGCCTCTGGATAACGCCCTTCGCCCACCAATGCAACCGTAGGAGCGGATACTACACCACCTGTTGCCATTGCCGCCATAGCCACCTTTCCGCCTGCTATACCGGATATTGTAGTAGACTTACCCATCGCTTTAGCAGCAACAACTATCGGAGTACCCGCCCCCATTGTTTTAAGCATAACACCAGCAGCCAAAGCACCATTTAAGACCCATTGAGCCGTCGCCAATAATTTTGTAACTTTTGCGTTTATTTTCTTTTTTACTTTGTCTTTGACAAGTGCGGCGGAATTTCCTTTTATAAGTCCTATCGCTGTTTTTAATGCACCGTTATTAACCTTTGTCGCAGCAAAACTTTTTTTAAGTGCTGTTGAATTAACACCTATTGCCTTTGAATCAAGTCCTGCCTTTTTGGTATTAGCTATAGTTAGTCCTGTGCTTTTTTTGGTGGACACAGAGTTTTTATCGGTAGCTTTGGTATTATTGTTAGTTGATTTTGTATTGCCACCAGTCGCATAGGAATCCGCTTTTACCTTAATCGTATTCGCCGCAATAAGACCTGTTGACAATTTTGTTACGGGAATATCCTCTAAAAGTTTTTTTGTGCGTTCTTTAATCTTTTTCGAGTTTTGCTTAAAAGCATATGTGTTAAACAAATGGGGACGGGGGTATTTGTTCTGAACAATGCCCTTGCTATCGTCCCTTTTTATCCAAAAAAAGGTGTAAGGTGTAACAGAATTAAGTTACACCTTTTTTACTACTACATAGACCTTACCTATCCCTCGCCATATTATCTACCAAATGGTGTGCAAATCTTTCGTTGCATTTGCGGACATCTTTTTTCCAGCGTCTTTGACAGTCAAACATCATACATTTTTCGCATTTGCCGTCACATTTTGAGTTGACCCTCACATTACCATCTCTATCTCCGCCACCCCGCTCCTCATTATCGCCCCCTCTTTCATATACCACACCATCGCCACTCTCTTCTCCCATCACTCCAACAAAACGCCTGTCGCCACGCCCCCCTCGCTGATGTCTCGGAAAATGCCCTAGCTCAACAAGTATAGTATCCTCGCCAATTTTTCTGATACGCTCCCACGGAATAAAAATCTCGTTGCGTGACCTAAACAAAAATAACCGCCTATCGCAAGACGGAGCAACAATCCCCCTAATGCGGCATGTCTTGCCGTCAATTATCAAATCGATCATTCGACCCAACCGCCTGCCGTCAATAATATTGACAATCTCCTTGCATCTAAGTTGGCAAAAGGTCAGTTCTCCCCCGTGTGACATTTTGTTATCAAATCCTTTGGCGGATTTATGTATTTTTGACTATAGATATTTTCCGCTCTTATTATATATATGCCCGAGTGCTTGTCCTATTGACAAAACTAGACATTTTCTGCCGGTATATTAGTTGCCCGCATAGTTAAAACTATTTGATAATTGGGTAGGTCTACTCAATCACAAAAGGAGAACTAATATACAAATGTCAAGAGTTGAGATATGCGGTATTGTTACCGACAACTTACCAAAGCTAACCCATGTGGAGTGTATGAAACTCTTACGAGAGGTTCATAACGGCAACGAACCTGCGCGTGAGGAGTTTATCCTCTCTAATATGCGTCTAGTGCTCAGCGTCATTAAACGCTTCTACAACAAAAAGGAAAGTATAGACGATATCTTCCAAGTAGGCTGTATTGGACTAATCAAGGCTATGGAGAATTTTGACCTTAGCCTAAATGTGCAATTCAGCACCTATGCTGTGCCTATGATTATCGGAGAAATTAGAAGGTTTTTGAGAGATTGTAGTGCGGTTAAGGTAAGTCGCTCTATTAGAGATACCGCATATAAGGCATTACAGGCTCGCGAGGCTTTGGAAAAAGCTAAAGATACTCATGCTGATATTGAGGATATTGCCAAAGAGATAAACCTATCCGCAAGAGAGGTTGCTTTTGCACTAGATGCTATTAGCGACCCTGTTTCTCTTTTTGACCCTGTCTATAATGATGACAGCGATACAATAATGCTCCTTGACCAAATCAAGGATAGCAAAAACACTGACGAGCATTGGCTAGAAAATATCGCTATACTCGATGCTATCTCTCACCTATCCCCCCGCGAAAAACAAATCCTATCCCTACGCTTTTTTGAGGGCAAAACTCAAATAGAAGTAAGTGGCGAAGTCGGTATAAGTCAAGCCCAAGTCTCCCGCCTAGAAAAAAACGCCCTAAAACAAATCAAAAGCAAATTAGCATAAGGTTACTAATACAAAAAATACCTTCGGTGCTTCGTAGCGTCTTACGCTAACGCTGTGACGCAAAAAAGAGCATCAGCGAACCGTCGACAGTAAGGTTAGTACAAAGAATGATGATAGCCTCGACGGCTTTTTTATTAGGTTATACCAGCTGTAACGGCAATAAGATGCCAAAACCAATGACCTTCTTTGGGCTTACCAAAAGGTAATATATCTTCCTCTAATTCTGGTATGCTATCTATCTTGTCAGTGCAATATTCTTTGAGTCTCAACCTGCAAGACTTAACTCTACGCATCAACCCTCCTATACGCATATCTTGCACCTCAAGTCCAAAAGGCTTATTTTCGCGCAACCATTGTGCCGAATATAATTTGTAAA
>WQVM01000043.1 GCA_009783985.1 Bacillota bacterium
CATGCGGACGGCTTACTCAAAGACGAAGAAATCTACAACATATTTGATACGCATAAGATATTGGGAGTCAAGCCCATTGTCAGCGTCAACAACACAAGCGGTCATGCAGGTATAGCATACTGGGTCAATAGCTACTACAATCTTGAGGGCAAGCACGCAATCAAAAAGAACGACCCCCTTGTAGACACCGTATACAAAATGGTCTCCAAAGAATACGAAAAAGAACGCACCTCAATAATGACAGACAAAGAACTAGACGCCTACATCAAAAAAGCCGACAAAAAAAGACACAGCGGTTGGAAAGGGAATAGGTAGGCTAAGTATCCGCAGCTAAAAGGAGTTGTGACAGGAATGCAATTGTATGGGCGAATCACCTCTACGACTGCTACTTAGGATAAAGCAAAAGCCTCACTTTGGAAACTAAACCAAAGTGAGGCTTTTTAGTAAGTATGGCGACCCGTAAGGGACTCGAACCCTCGACCTCCAACGTGACAGGCTGGCGTTCTAACCAACTGAACTAACGGGCCAAACTTAATATATCGTAATGTATTATAGCTAATAATAGTGGCTATGTCAAGTCTTTTGAGGTCATCTAAAAAAATATTGCCAAATTATTAGCTGAGGTAATAAAAAAACTTAAATGGGTAAGCCTGAAAATATAGCAAAGTAGCGAGTAATTTGCTTGTTAAAACCATTTGAGAGTTGTATAATAGGGGTATGAGAAAAAAGTTTTTGGCTATTATATTATCGCTCACATTGATTATTGGGGCAAGTATGCCTTTGACGGGATGCGGAGGAAGTCGCAGGATATATATCTATGTGCCTAGCGGTCCGCCACTTATTGCGGCGGCTCATATGTTTTATGAGAATGAGGATGTTGTGTATTCGGGCGGAACAAGGCGAGTTAGGTATGTTCAGACAACGGGTGCAGTTATTAGCAGTCAGCTAGCAAGAAGAAATCCGCCTGACTTTGCTCTTGCACCTATCAATCTAGCGGCGACTAATTACAATATAACGGGGGATTTTGTTTTTGGCGGGGTTGCCTTGTGGGGGATTTTTCATATAGTTGAGAATGTTGGAAGTGGTGGCATAGTGCCGATACAAGACTTGTCAGAGCTTAGGGGTGAGGTCATAGCTGCATATCAGCGTAATATGTCGCCGGGTGTTGTGTTAGAGACCATACTTGAGAAGGCAGGGCTTACAGTCAATCCTATAATGTATCCTTTGGAACTAGATAGCCGTCGTCGTGACGATGCGGTAAATATTGTTTATCTTAGCAACAACGCAGAGGCTAGTGCTGCGGTTTTGGGATTGCCGACAGCAATAGTCAGCACTAGATTTGCACTTGTTGCCGAGCCTGAGGTGTCCGCTATTACACAAAGAGATTATATCAAATCACCCTTTAATATGCAAGCCGAATGGTATAGAGAGTTTGGGTTTAGTTTTCCGCAGGTGGCTATTATGGTGAGAGCAACCCTTGCACAAAGAGAGCCAGAGCTTGTTAGTGCCGTTATTGATATGATAAGTAGCTCAATAGCTAAGGCAACAGCAGACCCTGTAGACACAGCTAGAGTAGTTGAGACGCTAAATCCCGCCTATATGGCAGAAGCACCCGCTATTATTAGCTTTTTGGATAGTGTCAGAGGGCAAGAGGTATTTAGTTTTGCGAGTGTGAGTGAGAGTAGGACGGCGGTAGAGAGTTTTTTGACGGTGCTATATGAGCGTCGTGCCCCAGTAGGTGGAAGAGTACCCGATGACGGATTTTTCTTTGGTGTTTAGAAGTTTTTAGGGAGTCCATAATTCGGGACGCTGAGGACGGCGTCTCCTACGACTTGGTTTTTCGACTACAAATGTTTATCCTAATACTAAGTCAAAGTCAAAATTTATTTTCAAACCAAACAATATGACTCAACAGCCAAAAAAAAATCTAGCCAAAAAGCGTATTTGGTTTGCAATATCCATTGTCACTATGATTGCGATGTGGTGGATTTTGAGTGAGACTTATTTTAGGCGGAACGGGGTTATTCCGCCTCCGCCCGAAGTTTTGCGTCAGATGGGTGTAGCCGCAAGGAGTGGGACACTGTGGCGGAATGTCTACAACACTATGTGGAAGGTTTTGGTTGCCTTTTGTTTATCTTTTGTGCTAGGCTTTGTGGTGGCGGTGCTTGCGGCTAAGAGAGAAGAGATACACCACTTTGTCACACCTATCATTACCGTTATCCGTGCTGTGCCTACAATCGGGGTTATCCTCATATTGTTTATGATTTTTCGCCGTCCCGAAACCTCGGCTATTGTTATTGCTGTAATGATGGTTTTTCCTATGATTTATGAGGGATTACTTACCTCTATCAAGGAGACTGATGTCAAACTATTACAAATGGCAAAGGTACACAAAGTTCCCTTCAGGCGGCAAGTCACAGGGATTTATGTCCCCCAAATGCTCCCGTATGCTTTTTCGAGTTCTACCGCCGGCATGGGAATGACGCTCAAGGTTGTTATCGCCGCCGAGATTATCGGAATCCCTGTAGCCAATACGCTAGGGACGGCAATGTATAGGGCAAGGCAATCCCTTTATAATTTCGGACTACTTTTTATGTGGATTTTGGTGGCGATTATCATTAGCTTCTTGCTTGAGGCAGGTATCAAATTACTAGGCAAAGTGTGTATGCCGTGGAAAAGGTAAGTAGATATGAAAATAACATTTGACAATTTTTCAAAATCTTACGGCGAGACGGTTGTCTTTGACAATTTTTGTTATGTGTTTGAGAGTGGGGCAATTACGGCAATTATGGGGGCAAGTGGGTCAGGAAAAACAACTCTGCTCAATGCTGTCGCAGGACTGATTGACTACGAGGGGAGTATCACCCCCGATATACGCAAAGTGTCGTATGTGTTCCAAGAACCTCGCCTGATTCCTCAAAAAACCGTTTTTGCTAATCTTGATTTTGCACTATCGTCAGCACTGCCAGACAAAGCCATTCGCAAGCAAAAAATTGAAGCTATGCTAAAAGAAGTCGGACTAGAGGACGCTATGCACAAGTATCCGCACGAACTTAGCGGAGGAATGGCACAGCGGGTGGCACTTGTTAGAGCGTTTTTGTATCCGGCAGAAATACTACTTATGGACGAGCCGTTTAAGGGTCTAGACAAGGACCTAAAAAATATCGTAACAGCAACCTTTTTGAACCTATGGCAAAAAGACAAACGCACAACGCTACTTGTCACACATGATGAGAGCGAGGCAAAGCAAATAGCAAATTACAGATTAGTGATTAGTGGTTAGGGAGTAGGGGTTAGTGGTTAGTTGGTTGCCCAAGCATACAAAATTCCCCTCAACGGAGGCATTGGTCAGCAGGTGCTGAAATTAAAGCCTAACCCATTATCGTCTTTGCGAGCCGTCACAATAGTAGGGAATAAGGAATTGCCGTGCGGCGAAGCAATCTAGCTAAGGAATAGACGGAAACATGATAATCGTGTATCCATATATTCCTTAACTAGATTGCTTCGCCGCAGATACTTATCCTTGCTATCTATTGTAGCGACGGCTCGCAAAGACGGTGACTGAGATGGGTTTCAGTACCTTTTGAACAATGCCCTCAACGGAGGGGTGGCACGAAAGTGACGGGGTGGTTATGAGGAGTATTGCAAAAGATATACAATAGTTAGCTGTAAAACGCACAAAAAACACAACAAAAACAAATGAGGAGAAAAAATTATGTTAGTAGTATTTTCAGGACCGAGTGGGGCGGGCAAAAATGCCATTATAAGCGGATTGCTTGAGAGGTATCCACAAAAGTATAGTTTTATGCCCACAATGACAACCCGTGCCAAAAGAGAGGGTGAGCGGGAAGGGTTTCCGTATCATTTTGTAGGCAGAAGAGAGTTTTTGGACTTGATTAGGCAAGACAAGTTTTTTGAGTATGAGCAGATACATACCAGCTATTATGGCACGCACAAACAAATTCTTGCAGACAAGTTAGCTGAGGGCAAAGTTTTGCTCAAGGATATTGATGTCAAAGGCACATTCAATCTCAAAGAGGGACTAAAAGGCAGCGGACACAGGCTCTTTACAATTTTTGTAACGGCAGGCGACAAAGAGATTCTAAGGCAAAGACTTATCGGTAGGGGCGAAAAAGATGAGGATATAGAAATAAGACTAAAAAGATACGAGAGCGAAATGGCATACGAAAAAAAATACAACTACATTATCAAAAATATTGACCTAAGCAGGGCAATAGAAAGAGTCCACCAAGTAATAACAGACAAATCACGCAAGTAGTATAGCCGTAAATATATCAAAGACAGCAACATAAGAAACAGTTGACATTTGTAGACATATATGGTATAGTTATAGTATCAATCAAGTCTAGTATTGGTCAAAGCATAATGAAATGCACTATCTTTGGTCACCGTCTTTGCGAGCCGTCGCTACAATAGATAGTAAGGACAAGTATTTACGGCGAAGCAATCCAGCTAAGGAATATATGGATACACGATTATTTATGTTTCCGTCTATTTCTTAGCTGGATTGCTTCGTCGCACGGCAATTCCGTATTCCATACTATTGTGACGACTCGCAAAGACGGTGACCAAAAATGACTTCTTCAGTATTGATTGACTAATATCACAAGCCTATTGGAGAAAAAAAGAGATATGAAAAAGAAAATCAGCATAATAATTTTGGCGGTGACACTGAGTATATTCTCAGTGTTTGCATTGACTGGATGCGGAGGTAGGGATAGAGACTCTGTGCAACCAAGGGTTTATGTTATCAACCAAAACAGACTGCCTGATTTGGCGGTACAGCTAGTTAGGGCTACACGCTCAGGCATTGAATTTTATGCGCCTGAGCAAGCCGAAGATATCGAAATGTTGATAGGCATACTAAGTATGATGCCTACGCTTCCGCCCGAACTGATGCAAGAATTAGGTTTTTTGCAAGATATGTTAGACGAGCTTGGGGAGCTTATAGATGAGTTTGGCATCAATGCGATTGATATGTTATGGGATCGTGTCGAACAATATGCAAGAGAGAATTTTGATACATTATTCCCCGGAATAGAGCATACTCATGTGGTTATCAATGACGGGGCGATTTATGTTAATATGCCAATGATGTATTTAGCTTTTACTGATATGGATGACATACCTGATTTGCCGTATTATATGGAGTTGGAGCAAATGGCAGATGTGTATAAGGCATTTAGTTCGTTTCGCACTAGCTTTGTAAGAGAGGGCAACAGATATGTGGCTAACAATCCGCTAATTGATACGACTGATATTGAGGGATATAATGTATGGTTTACTTTTAGTGATAATACAATCAATCTTGTTATGCGTGATGACCAACTAGACGCTCAAATCAGTATACCGCTTGTAAGAAATTCTAATGTTACCATTGCTACCAGACAAAATGTTACAGGTGTTACGCTTGTTGACCGGTGGGGATGGAATTTGGAGTGGACTCCTTTGAGGGATTTTGGGTTTTATTATGTGTATGGAAGCGTTAATGGTAGCGAGTATAGGCTTATGGGAGTAGGTGGGAGTTATACAGACGGCTTTGAATCTGTGGGGGAGGCGTATTTATCAGATTTTAACTTTTGGGAAGCCGGTCAATACTCACTAAGAATCCGTCCTAATGGTTCATTTTTTATATCAGCAAATAATGTGCTAGAGAGAGTATATGTAACGACATTAAGTGCGTCCAACGCCTATCTTAATGTAGAGTTTAGTCAACTTGACAATGTTAGGATTAGCGGTGTTAGTGGCAACAATTTGACTTGGTATAATGTATCAGGCACGACAAGTTATAGAGTGTTGGGCAAGGGAGTTGGTAGCGATGAGTTTGTTACATTGCGGTGGGCATCAGGCTCGGGTCTGCGGACGACAACTTGGTTAAACGATTTGGATAATGTGGAGTATATCAAGATTGTATCAGCAGGCGGACACCGAAGTGTCGACAGGACGCTAGTAATATCCGAGGACTCCACAGGAACAGTTGTTAGAGTTAATCACCAAAATGTTGTAGTCGATTATAATTTTGAGGTCTTTAGCGATAGACTTTGGTGGACTTCTTGGAATGCGTATCAAGTAAGTATTAATCGACCTGGAATGGCGGCGGGAGCATTTGTCCCCGTCAACAATTTTGTTTGGGGTGATACGGGCATAGGGTTTAACACGCTAAATCTTCAAATAGGTGTTAATACAGTAAGTAGCAAGCACTTCGGTAGAGACTCACTATTATAACGGAGTAATTACACGAGGCGGAGTAGTGGCATATTGGGTTGTCAATTATGTGGGGAATATAGCGGGTGTCGGCACTATTGGGGGCTTTAGATTAAGTAATGGGTGGGTTGAATGGAATGGGAATGGTCCGTTTGACATATATTTTAGACAAGTTGGGCAGACAAACTTTGTGTTTGTGCGATCCTTGTGGTGGAATGATATTAGTCTATGGGATTTGCCTAGGAATAACTGGACAGTCAACGGAACACTTAGAGTAGTGGGTCATGGAAGTGGACTAAATTATCATAACGGAATACTTAGTCGTGGTCAGGGCGCTGTCGGATATTTTGATATCAATATAGTTTTGTGATAATTGTACACTAATAGGATTTGACAAAATATACTCGCCTTAGTTTTTGAGGTGAGTATATTTTTGTTTTGCGGGCAGATATTAGGGGTATGAAAAAAATGCGATTGATTTCTATGTCTGTCTTTTTGGCTTTGCTTATGGCGGTGGCTTTGGTTTTTGGTGCGTGTGATAATGATGCAGTGCCGCCTAATCCGCCACCGCCTGCTATAGAGTATAGTCAAGCGAATCGTGTGGCTGTTAGCTTTGTGGCGGAGAGAGCGTTAAGGGTATTAACGGAGCGGGAAGGTTCGCCGGAATTTTTGACAGAGTTTGAGGAGGTCGCGGGTGACAGGATTTTGGACGCACTAAAAGAGGCAGGAGTGACAGATGAGGAGCTTGGTCGAATTATAGCGGTTGTCAAAGAAGAGATGCAAGAAGAAAGAAGAGAGAATAGAGAAATCGGTGAAGAGGGGGAAGAGGAGTCTGTAGAGGATAGTGAGGAGGAGGAAAAGGAAGAAGACGAAGAGGAAAAAGATGAGGAACACGAAAAAGATGACAACGACAATAAGGAAGTGACGAGAAAAAACAAGCTGCAAAAAGCAAACAAGATTTTTGAAAAAGCCGAAGTAAGCGAGCAAAAGTTTGTTGACGCAGTTTATCATATAATTAGGACTTTTGACGATATAATAGAACGCTCTGTAGCCGAGGAGTATATTAGTGAGAGAATGGCGGTATCGATTTTTGCCGCCAGAGACAATATTGACAAGCAAATGATTAAGGCACTTGTTAGAGCAGATGAAAAAAGTCCTTATGTAAGTGTTATAGCCAAAGGAAAAATATTATATGCGGCAATCAATGCGGACGGAGGGCTGACGGATGAGGATTTGGAAAAAAGGGTTCAGAGTAAGATTATCAAGTATGGACTAGAAGTCGGAATTGATGCAGAAGAAATTGTAGATGCGATGCGTAACTGGGCAGAGTATGTAAGCAGTTTTGATTACGATGAGGAGATAAGTGAAATTGCTTTTGACAGTATTTTTGTGAGATTTGTTAAAGAGTTAAAGGATGCAAGACATAGGGTAGTTGATGGCGAGGAAATTATAGACGAGGAAAATCAAGAAGCCACCGAAACCGCCGAACTACCTAAGGGAATAGAGGAATGGAAAGAATATCCCGCCGTGCATATGCCTAAGGGGTAGGGTGTCTTTCAATTAGTCTTAATTGCTCATATTGCTAGAGTTGAGAAGTAAAAAATAAATCTTGAATTTACAACCACGATCCGTCGTCAATATTTATTGGTAATAAAACAATAAATTGTTTGACGGCGGTTTTTTTACACTACATAAAACACTTGAAAAACATTGGCACTTGTGATATACTAGTAATTAGTTAAAAAAGTCGCCGCCGTTTAGTTTTTATTTTTCGTATTAGGCAAATTAGGGCGGCGAGTCGCTGAGGTCACAGCTTTAGCGGAGGGCGAGTTTTTTCTTAGATATGAAAAAGATTGGCATCATAGGGTTAGGACTGATAGGCGGAAGTCTTGCGAGAGATATCAAAGTGCGTGTCAAAGGGGCGCAGATTTTTGGTTATGACTGCTGTAAAAAGACGGTAGAGGCGGCGGAGAAGTCGGGATTGTTTGAAGTTGTATGTGTCATTCCCCGTGAGATTGCTTCGTCGGCTTCGCCTCCTCGCAATGACGGGTGGCAGGGGTTAGACCTTATCATTGTGGCGGTTAGTGTGGGGACTACTGCGGAAACTATACGGGCAGTATATAATGCAGTGGGTAATAGATGTATTATTACCGATGTTTGTAGTGTTAAGGGACATTTGACAGCACTTGACGGATTGACGGGGATTAGGCTTGTCGGCGGACACCCTATGGCAGGGACAGAACAGAGTGATTTTGATGCGGGTAGGACGGGGTTATTTGACAGGGCGGCTTATATTATTACACCGTATCCTAATACGACTAAGAGTGACCTTAATGCGGTGATAAAACTTGCCGAGACTATAGGTGCAAAACCCGTTATTATGGAGGCGGAGGAGCATGATACAATTGTCGGCAGGGCATCGCATTTGCCCCACATGATAGCGTATGCACTTAGTGATTATGTGATACGGGAGAGCGAGCCGTATGTTGCAGGCAAGGGATTTGCTGATATGATTAGGATAGCGTCCTCAAGTCCTAAGTTTTGGACAGAGGTGGCAGAGGCGAATAGGGGCAACATTATAAGAGAGATTGACGGAATGATGTTAAGACTTGCCCGCATTAAGGAAATGGCAGAGAGAGGGGAATGGGAAGATATGGAGAGAATGTTTGAACGAGGGAAGGGGAAAAGAGCGAGAATAATGCATAATGCAAAACGCAAAACGCATAATGATTGCTAAAATTATTTTAATTATAACTAACTCAACAATTTATAATTTATAATTGCCAAAGAGGGGAGTAATCGTAAAATGAGATATTTAACAGCAGGAGAGTCGCACGGCAAAGCGTTGGTCGGGATTTTGGAAGGAATGCCGTCACACATCAAAATAAGTTTGGGCAAGATTAACGAGCAACTTGCCAGAAGACAGCAAGGCTATGGCAGGGGCGGGCGTATGGCGATTGAGCGCGATACCGCCGAGATTTTGAGCGGTGTGAGAGGTGGTGTTACGCTAGGGAGTCCTATTGCTCTTATCATCAATAATCGTGATTATGCTAATTGGCAAGAAGTTATGTGTCCTGTGTCGGGTGACCTAAGCAAAAAGCAACTTACGGCGGTGCGACCCGGACATGCTGATTTGTCGGGATGTATTAAGTACGGATTTGATGATGCGAGAAATGTTTTGGAGCGGGCGAGTGCAAGAGAGACAGCTATGAGGGTGGCGATTGGCGCTATCTGTAGGCAGTATTTGGAGCAAAAAGGGATTGAGGTGACTAGCCGAATTATTTCAATAGGCGGAGTCAGCGGCGATACTAAAATTAAGACGGCTATAGATAAGGCTAAGGCGGACGGCGATACTTTGGGCGGAATTTGCGAGGTTATTATTAAGGGTGTGCCTGTGGGTTTAGGCTCTCATGTGCATTATGACCGCAAGTTAGATGCACTTATGGCAATGCATTTGATGAGTATTCAGTCGGTTAAAGCGGTTGAGGTTGGTTTGGGAGTAGAGAGTGCGAGGCTAAGAGGCAGTCAAGTACATGACGAGATTGTTTTAGGGAGTAGTGAGTATAAGCGGAAAAGTAATAATGCGGGCGGGATTGAGGGCGGAATGACTAACGGCGAGGATATTGTGGTGAGAGTGAGCTTTAAGCCGATTCCGACTCTTATGAAAGGACTTGATACGGTAGATATTAAGACGGGGAAAGCGGTAAAAGCCGCACCTGAGAGGAGCGATGTTTGTGCGGTAGAGGCGGGTGCGGTAGTAGTAGAGAATGTGGCGGCATTTGTAATTGCCGACGCTCTTGAAAGCTAATTTCATCGGCTGCTCGAAATAATAAGTATCTTTATTAAAAAACATTATCCCGACTGTCATTGAGCATTGAAAAAAACTATGGATAGATACGATATTGCAAAAGAACTAAAAACCGCCGTTCCGTCTACAAAAACAACTGTGGATAGTGGTTTTGGAAAAGTTGCCCTTGAGCTAAGCCGAGCCAAAGAGGGTGGCGGTTCTGCCGTACCGATATTTTTGGTTACGGACGAGAATGTTTTTGAATTGTATAAAAACAAGCTAAACTTTGATTGTCCTAAGTTTGTGATGAAAGCGGGCGAAAAGGGCAAGACACTTGGGACGGCGGAAGCCATCGCTACGGCTATGATTAAGGCGGGGTGCGACCGTAAGACAAGGCTTGTTGCTCTTGGGGGCGGTGTCGTTGGTGATACGGCGGGATTTGCGGCGGCGAGTTATATGCGGGGTGTCGAGTGGGTGAGTATACCGACAACTCTTTTGTCGCAAGTTGACAGCGGTGTGGGCGGTAAGACGGCGGTCAATATCGGTTCTTATAAAAATATGTTCGGGGCTTTTTGGATGCCGCAGGAAGTAATTGTCTGCACCGATTTTTTGGCGACTTTGCCCGATAGGGAGTGGCTTAGCGGAATCGGCGAGGTTATTAAGACTGCCATTCTAGAGCCTGAACTTTGGGAAATTATTTACAAAAACCGTGCCTTGCTTATGAGTAAGGATTTGAGACTAATTACGCAAGCGGTTAAGTTATGTGTGGATTTTAAGGACAAGGTAACCCAAGTAGATTTTAAGGAAACAGGATTAAGACGCATACTTAATTTGGGACATACTATCGGTCACGCTTTGGAGAGTGCGGACGGTTATAAAAGGACACACGGCGAGTATGTATTGTGGGGAATTAAGTATGAGGCTAGTCTTTTTGAAGATGTGATTGACCCGCAATTTTTGGGGCAAATAAGAGAACTTTTGGATATTGCATTAAAAGGGAGGACTGACCCGTATCTAAAACTTGACAAGCAAGTTGTTGGTGCCGCCGCTATGAAAGACAAAAAAAACGAGGGCGGTAAAGTGGTTTATGTTGTGCCGGTTAAAGCGGGATTTGCAGAAATAAAAAGCGTGTAATTAGGAATTATTGCTAAAATTATTTTAATTAACTCGTCAACAATTCTTAATTCCTCTCTCCTAATTCCTAATTATCCTGCAAGGATTATCTATGTTAATAAAGCCAATCAAAAAATATAACAAAACTCTAACCGTCCCCGGTGACAAAAGTATTACGCACAGGGCGGTGATGTTTGGTGCGCTTGCGAAGGGAACCACTATTATCAAAGGTGCGCTTCTTGGGGCTGACTGTCTTAGCACTATTGATTGTATGCGGAAGTTAGGTGCGGAAATTAAAGTTGACGGAAACACAGTAACGGTTGTAGGAATAGAAAGAAAAGAAAACAAAGAAATAATCAAACTTGATGTCGGCAACAGCGGTACGACTATCAGACTTCTTGCGGGAGCTTTGGCGGGTATTGAGGGACTTAATGTAGAACTTAGCGGTGACGAGTCTATTGTCCGCCGTCCGATGAAAAGAGTTGTCGAGCCGCTTAGGCTTATGGGTGCGGATATAGAGTGTAAGGGCGGCGAGGGTTTAGCGCCGATTGTGATTAGGGGCAAGAGGCTCAAAGGGATTGATTATGTAATGCCTGTTGCTAGTGCGCAGGTCAAGAGCGCGATTTTGCTTGCGGGGCTTAATGCGGGCGGTGAAACGGTTGTGCGGGAAAAAGTTGTTAGCCGTAACCATACGGAAATAATGCTCAGAATGTTTGGGTGTGAAGTTGAGGAGAGCAAAGAAAAAGGGCGGGAGAATGTTGTTAGGGTTAGACGGAGTGTGCTTAGGGCGGTTGATGTGGGTGTGCCGGCGGATATAAGCAGTGCAGCATTTGCGGCGGTTTTGGCAGCGGTCAAGGGTAAGGTGGTGCTAAAAAATGTCGGAGTCAATCCTACACGGACGGGTATATTAGATGTGCTAGAGGCGGTAGGGGCTTCTGTCGTTAGGACACCTACAGAAACAACTCGTCCTACGGAACACCACTGTCATTGCGAGGAGTTTACGACGAAGCAATCCCATGTAAAGTGTTCTATTCGTGGGATTGCTTCGTCGCAAGCTCCTCGCAATGACGCAGCTAATCCTTTGTTTGCACAAGAACCTATCGCCGATATAACTATCCAAACCTCAAAACTCAAACCCTTCGTAATCAAGGGAGACATAATCCCGCGACTTATTGACGAAATCCCTGTGCTTGCCGTATTAGCGTGTTTTGTCAAAGGCAAGTCAGTCATCAAAGATGCGGCGGAACTCAAAGTCAAAGAAAGCAACCGTATTGATACGGTAGTTAATATGATTAATAATTTAGGCGGTTCGGCGGTTGCCACCCCTGACGGAATGATAATAGACGGCAAAGGATATCTAGACGGCGGCGACATAGATGCAAAAGGCGACCACCGAATAGCTATGAGCGGTGCGGTAGCCCTAGCCCTAAGCAAAAACGGCGGTAAAATTATCGGTGATGATTGTGCCGATGTAAGTTATCCCGATTTTTTTAGTACAGTGGTGTAAATAGGGGATATATAAAGATAATTGTTATTCGGGACACCGAAGACGGCGTCCCCTACAGATAGGTTGTCTAGTGTAGCTGAGTAACCCAATCGTAGGGGCGAATATTATGAGCCCGAATAGTAATAATCAATACTAAAAAAATAATGATAATTGATATTCGGGCTCATAATATTCGCCCCTACGACTAAAAGTACGATTGTAGCATAGTAGATAGGTATAGCACGGACTCAGGTAGGGGACGCCGTCTTTGGCGTCCCGAATAACAATTATCATTTTTTTAGCACCGCCAAAAAACATTGAAAAAATAATTGACAATATTGCCTAACATATAGTATACTTATAACAATG
>WQVM01000044.1 GCA_009783985.1 Bacillota bacterium
AGGAGATTTCTCCGCTTCGGTCGAAATGACACTCTATTTTTGTGAGATATTTATGTTTATTTAGGGTTTAATCGGCATTTGCATAAGTGTTCCTCGCAAAGACGATTTATTGCAAATTGTGTTAACACCACAATTTGAGCAATATGTGACACAGGGGTATTCTGTGCTACTATTTTGCAAAAGTATAATAATCAGGTTGACATATGGGGGCAAAAAGTGGTATTATGGTGGGGTAGGGGTTGGACAAGCCACTAATAATGCTAACGGAGATATAGGAGATACATATAATGGCAGAACTTACGGCAGAACAGAAAGAAATTAAGCTTAAAAAGGCACTTGACAAGCTAAAAAATGTCAAGGGTCCCGTTATGATGGCACTTCAAGCCGCACAAGAGATTTATGGCTGGCTTCCTAAAGAAGTTCAGACTACAATTGCCGATACTTTTGGCGTCCCTGCTGCGGAAGTTTATGGGTCGGCGACTTTTTATTCGCAGTTTTATTTGACACCTCAAGGCAAGCACAAAGTTGGTGTTTGTATGGGTACAGCTTGTTATGTTCTTGGGGCAGGCGATGTTTTGGATGGATTTAAGCGTGAACTTGGGATTGACGCAGGACAAACCACCGAGGATATGAAGTTTACGCTTGAGGCTACCCGCTGTATCGGTTGCTGCGGACTAGCTCCGGTTATGACAGTTAAGACAGGTTCGGAAGAAGATGTCATAAGTTTTGTAAAAACTGAAGATGTCAAGGGAATTGTCAAAAAGTATAAGGAAAAGGATTAGAGTTGTTCCGCACCCCAAGTGGCACAACTAAGGCTCAGATTTTTTATGTCCTTAGCACTAGGTATTCGCAGACTGTACTAGATGTAGAGTCAAGAATACAAGGGCTGAGGTCATAAATAAAGATGTGCCTTAGTTGTGCCACTTGGGGTGCGAAATAACTCCTAAAAGGGGCGATAATATATATGAAAACATTAAACGAATTGCAAGAAATACGCAAACAAGTCAAAAATCAAGTTGCCAACAGGGGTATTGTATCTAATAGTGCTACTAATATTGTTGTCAGTATGGATACTTGCGGAATAAATGCCGGTGCAAAAAATGTGCTAAAGGCTTTTAATGCGGAGACTTACAGGCTTAATTTGCTTGATATAATTATTGCTCAAAGCGGTTGCGGTGGCGATTGTAAGTTAGAGCCTGTTGTATATGTCACAAAAGACGGTGTCAAGACTACTTATGCAAATATTACGCCCGAAAAAGCGGTTAGAATAATCAATGAGCATATTGTAGGCGGAAAAATCATCAAAGAATTTATCAATGCTTAGTATGTAATTGAGCATTGACTTACAACGATTAGGGAGAAAAATATTTATGCGTCAACATTCTCATGTGCTTGTGTGCGGCGGAACAGGTTGTACAAGTGGCGGTTGCAAAGCATTGACAGCCGAACTCAAAAAACAACTTGCCGTCAATAATTTGACAGAAGAAGTCGGACTGATTGTTACCGGCTGTTTTGGTCTATGCGCCCTCGGACCTGTGGTAGTTATTTACCCTGAGGGTTCTTTTTACGAAAAAGTTAAGGTAGCGGATATTGCTGAGATAGTATCGGAGCATCTTGTCAAGGGTAAACCGGTAGAGAGACTATTGCACACCGAGGGTAGCGGAGATACTGAAGTTCAGTCTTTTGCCGACACATCTTTTTATAAGAGTCAGCTAAGAGTTGCCTTGCGTCTTTGCGGTCTTATTGACCCCGAATGTATTGACGAGTACATAGGATATGATGGTTATACTGCGTACCCTAAAGCAGTGGCGATGTCTCGTCAACAGGTTATCGACACGATTAAGGACAGCGGTCTTAGAGGTCGTGGCGGTGCGGGCTTTAGTTCGGGACTTAAGTGGCAATTTGCACACGATGCCCCCGGCAAGCAAAAATATGTTGTAGTCAATGCAGACGAGGGCGACCCAGGTGCATTTATGGATAGGTCTATCCTAGAGGGTGACCCGCATGCTGTCATAGAGGCTATGATGATAGCAGGTTATGCTATAGGGGCGACTAAGGGTGTTGTTTATGTGCGTGCAGAGTATCCTATAGCTGTCGGGCGTCTTGAGATTGCTCTCAAACAAGCCAGACAATACGGGATTTTGGGCAAGAATGCGATGGGTCTCAAAAACGATTTTGATATTGAGATTCGTCTTGGAGCAGGTGCATTTGTGTGTGGTGAGGAGACAGCACTTCTTGCCAGTGCCGAAGGTCGCCGTGGTGAACCTCGCCAAAGACCTCCATTCCCAGCGATTAAAGGTATGTTTGATATGCCGACCCTTATTAACAATGTCGAAACCATTGCTAATATTACCCAAATCATCAACAACGGAGCAGAGTGGTTTAAGGGTATCGGTACAGAAAAAAGCAAGGGAACAAAAGTTTTTGCATTAGGCGGCAAAATCAAAAACATAGGTCTTGTTGAGATTCCTATGGGAACAACGCTAAGAACTGTTGTTGAAGAAATCGGCGGTGGCTGCCCAAAAGGCAAAAAGTTTAAGGCGGCACAGACAGGCGGTCCTTCGGGCGGTTGCATCCCTGCATCGCATATGGATATACCGATTGACTTTGACAGTCTTGTAAGTATCGGCTCAATGATGGGTAGTGGCGGTCTAATTGTTCTTGACGAAGACAACTGTATGGTTGATATAGCCAAATTTTTCCTAGAGTTTACGGTTGACGAGTCATGCGGCAAGTGTACTCCTTGCAGAGTGGGTAATAAGCGTCTTTTAGAAATACTAGAAAAATTGACCGATGGTAAAGGTGAGCAAGGCGACATCGAAAAAATGGAAAAACTTTGCCACTACATCAAAGAAAATTCTCTGTGCGGATTGGGTCAAACAGCACCTAATCCTGTGCTTAGTACGCTTAAATATTTCCGTGACGAATACGACGCCCATGTATGCGACAAAAAATGTCCATCAGGTGTCTGCAAAAACCTTCTTAGTTTTAGTATTCTTGATAATTGTATCGGTTGCACTCTATGTAAGAGAGTTTGCCCCGTTGACGCTATCAGCGGCGAACTAAAGCAATTGCACACTATCGACCAAGCAAAATGTATCAAATGCGGATTGTGCGTAGACAAATGTCCTAAAAAAAGTATTATTAAGTAAAAAGTAAGAAGTAAAATGTAAAAAGTGCGGATTTGGGAGTTGGTTTTCAAAATTACTAAATAGTCAATACTTTTTACTTATTACCTTTTACTCTTTACTTTTCTTAAGGAGCTATCATGGCAAAGTTAAATATAAATGGAATACAAGTTACTGTGCCGGACGGTACAAGACTGTTAGATGCGTGCAAAAAAGCAGGCTTTAATATACCTACTTTGTGCTATCTCAAAGATGTTAGTAGTGACGGGTCTTGCCGTGTTTGCGTTGTAGAAGTTAAGGGTGCAAGAAGCCTGGTTGTAGCGTGTGCGACAACGGTGCGTGATGGTATGGAGGTCATTACAGACAGTCCTGCTGTTATTGAAGCTCGCAAAATGACGCTGGAACTTTTGATAAGCAATCATAATAGCGATTGCCTTAGTTGCTCACGCAGTCAAAATTGCGACCTTCAAAAATTATCATTAGAGTACGGTTGTGACCAAAATGCGTATGCAGGTTGCAAGACGAAATTTGATATAGATGACCAAAATGCTTTTATTGTACGGGATTACAACAAATGTATCCTTTGCCGCAGGTGTTCTAATGTATGTAAGGTAGTGCAGGATGTGGGTGTAGTTACGGCGGTAGGTCGTGGTTTTACTACTCATATCGGTTGTGCTTTTGATGTTGAGTTAGGCGAGTCACCTTGCGTAGCTTGCGGTCAATGTGTGGCAGTATGCCCAACAGCGGCTCTCAAAGAAAAAACAAATATCAGCCAAGTTGTAGACGCTGTCAATGATGCCTCTAAGCATGTTATTGTGGCGACTGCACCTGCTGTCAGAGTAGGCTTAGGTGACGAGTTCGGAATGAAAACAGGCGACTTTGTCGAAGGCAAGATGGTTGCAGGTCTTAGAAGGCTAGGTTTTGACAAAGTATTTGACATTAACTTTAGTGCCGACTTGACTATTATGGAAGAAGGTCACGAGTTTTTGGATAGGCTCAATAACAATAGCGGTCCGCTCCCGATGGTTACAAGCTGTAGTCCGGGATGGGTAAGATATGTTGAGTTTTATGCTCCTGAGTTTATAGACAATTTGTCAACTTGCAAATCGCCTCAACAAATGTTCGGTGCAATCGCTAAGACTTATTATGCGGAGAAGAACGGCATCAACCCCAAAGACATTGTAGTAGTAACAATTATGCCGTGTACCGCTAAAAAATACGAGATTACCCGTGAGTATCAAGCGGCAAGCGGTTATCCTGATGTTGACTATGTACTCACAACCAAAGAGCTTGCCCGCCTAATCAAAATGAAGGGAATTGACTTTGAGAGTCTGCCAAAAGAAAGTTTTGACGATTTATTAGGCACTGGTAGTACAGCGGGGCTTATATTTGGTACGAGTGGCGGTGTTATGGAAGCAGCACTTAGGACTATATCCGAAGTTGTGCTTAATAAGCCACTTAATAATCTTGATTTTAAGAATATTCGTGGAACAAAAGGTGTCAAAGAGGCAGAGATAAAACTTGGTGACAAAACTGTCAAAGTAGCTGTAGTCAGCGGTATAGCTAATGCCAAAAAAGTGCTTGCTGATGTCAAGAGCGGTAAGAAAAAATATCACTTTATCGAAATGATGGCTTGTCCCGGTGGTTGTGTAAACGGCGGTGGTCAACCAGTTAAGTCCGTTCAAAACCGTGCCGAAACCGCAGGAACAAGAGGTAAGTCAATGTATAAAGCCGACAAGGCATCAGGACTACGCAAGTCACACGAAAACCCCGCTATCAAAACCCTATACAAAGACTACTTAGGAAAACCCGGCGGAGACAAAGCCCACAAACTCCTCCACACCAAATACGCAAAATCAGACAAATTCTAATGCAAAAAATGAGTGTCTTTTGTTACGAAACAAAGTATTGAGATGTTAATACAAACAGCTGTTGGATAACCCCTAACAGCTGTTTGTATTTTGGGTCATTAATTTTATTGTTTAATTGTGACCAATGCAAGAGTTTCTTTTTATTAGGATTTAGATAACCACAAGCAGAATGTTTTTTCTTGTGTTATCTTCTAATAATTGTCATTATGAGTATAAACCGTTTTTTGTCATAGCAAAAAAATAAATATGGTTTATTCGAATGGTATTTTCAGTAGAGAGGTAAATTTTAATGCATATAACAGTAAAAACCCGTAGAGGGATAGTTATAACTACTGCTATTGTGGCGGTAGTTTGGGCAGGGTTGCTTACGGTCGCTATTTTGGCAGTGTCGGGTGCTTTTTTGGGGATGTCGTGGGCGGAGTTTGGATATGTTGATGCTTTTGACAGAAGTAGCCGCTTGGCGCTCCGTGTTATTTTTCCTGCTGTTATTAGCGGTAGCTTTTGGTTTATAAGTAGTATTATTCTTGCTGTGATGTTATATTCTTTAGTGTCGCTTGGCAAGTATAATAAAATTATTCGGGATGGAGAAAAAGTACAGGCGAGTTTTGTAAGCGCACAGCCTATAATTGTAAGAGGTCGGCATTCAAGCGGTCACAGAGGGGATTATTATGTCGATGTAATATACAAAACTACATTTGGCGAATCGAATACTGCCCGAATATACGGACACATACAATCACATGATTTGCAGTTGTTGCAACAAGCCGCCGTGTTTGACATTTATCATCTAAATGGCAGAGTAGCCATCTCTAATGAAACTCTTATGCAATTACGACAATCTAATCTAGAGCAAGCGCAAAGTCGATTATAATATTCTACTTTAGGAAAGTTTTGTGTGGGGGTCTAATTTGGTTGACAAAAACTTTTGTTGGCGGTATAATAATTAGGTCTGCAAAAAGCGGACGACACGCACACAGTGGGCGTTTTGGGATTTTCTCAAGACGAAGAGGCACGATAGTGTCCGCCTAATTGAGGCGTAGAGAGGTAAGGAGGACTAAAATTTATGTATGCAATTGTTGTAACAGGCGGAAAGCAGTACAAAGTCGTTGAGGGAGACATTCTTGATGTCGAGCTTTTGGATGGTGCTGTTGGGGCAAAGGTTGATTTGCCTGTGCTTATGCTGTCGGGGGACAACCCTAAAGTGGGCAAGGATGTCGGTAGTAAAACCGTTAAGGCGGAGATTGTCGCACACGGCAAAGACAAAAAGATTGTTGTCTATAAGTACAAGCCTAAAAAGAATGTGCGCAAAAAGCAAGGTCATAGACAAATGTTTACACGCATCAAAATCGGCAAAATCGGATAAGTATGACATCGGTTACTATTACCCGCAAGAATAACCGCATCGTAAGTGTTGAGTGTGATGGTCACACCAATTACGGAGTACAGGGCGAGGATATTGTTTGTGCGGCATTGTCAAGTGTTGTTCAAACTGCACTACTTGGACTTATGGCGGTGGCAGCGATAGCGGTAAAGTATACGCGGGACGATAAGGCGGGCAAACTTAGTATGATAGTGCCGGACGATATAACGGACGAACAACGCAAAGCCGCTGACTATATATTGGAAACAATGTTGTTAGGTGTCAGTGACCTCAACGAGGGTTATTCTGACTTTATAGAACTTATAATCAAGTAAAAAGTAAAGAGTGTTGATATCTAATCCATAGCTCATTAATGGTTACTTCTTACTTTTAATACGGAGTATTTTATTATGTTTATTAATATTCAATTATTTGCATCTAAAAAAGGTGTTGGCTCGTCAAAAAACGGGCGTGACAGTGCAGCACAGAGACTGGGCGTTAAGCGTCAAGATGGTCAAGTTGTTCTTGCAGGCAACATTTTGGTGCGTCAAAGAGGAACAAAATTCCACGCAGGCAACAATGTCGGTATCGGCAAAGACGATACACTTTTTGCATTGGTTAGCGGTACTGTTAAGTTTGAACGCTACGACAAAACTCGCAAGCAAGTAAGTGTATATCCCGCATAAGTTATTAGCGGCAAGTGCTAGAAATTAAGTCTAGTGAAAAAGATAGTAGAGTCCAATAAGATTATTCTTACTAACCCGACTAATTTTTGCCCGCATCAATCAATTGAATGCGGGCAAATGTTTAGGTTTAGGGTTACGCAAGACGGTCGTTATACAGTTTATTCTGGAGATAAGCGTTGTTTTGTCTATAGTGATGGTGATAATGTTGTAATAGAGACAGCGGATACGGATTATTTTGCTAATTATTTTGATTTTGGGCGAGATTATGGTGCAATTGTCAGCACTCTAAGCGGTTATGACGAATTGCGTTCAAGTGTAGAGTGTGGCAAGGGCATTAGGATATTTAAGCAAGACTTATTTGAGACGATTATTAGTTTTATAATTTCTGCTAACAACCATATCCCTCGTATCAAGAGCATTATTGAGCGGATATGCGAGGCGGCAGGGCAAAAGATAGATGATTATTACGCTTTTCCGACACCGGAGAATTTGAGTAGGCTTACGGTAGAGGATTTTGCAAAAATTGGTGCAGGTTATAGGGCAAGATATTTAGCCGAGACTTCTAAGGTTTTGGCTAAGACGGATATGTTACAAGAACTTGCACAAGCTAATGACAAGCAAGTGCACAAAAAACTATTGTCACTACAAGGAATTGGCGAAAAAGTCGCAAATTGTATAGGACTGTTCGGACTTGGGATTACTAATAGTTTTCCTGTAGATACATGGATATTTAAGACGCTAAGTAGTGATGAGCTTAACACCCCTGACAAAGTTAGGCGATATTATCAGAATAGGTATGGAGACTTGGCAGGTTTTGCACAGCAATATTTGTTTTGGAATGTTAGAACTATTTGAGAGCAAGAAGTTGCAGTCTACAAGGTTATTTGAAGTGAAACAAAATGAATAATTGTTATTCGGGCGAGCAATGCTCGTCCCTACAACTGGATACTCAACTGCACTCGAAAACCTAAGCGTAGGGGCTGGCATTGCCTGCTCGACTAATAATTATCCGTTTATTTTTTGCAACAGTATACTATCATACTAAACAAGGAGATTTTAATTGCAACCGTACATCATTTCTGAATTAGTTAGGCTTTTTGCGGATATGAGCTTTGTTGTTATTGCATTGCTTGTTTTTGGCATAGTTTTGATTGCACTTGAGATGATAACTCCCGAGCGAGGTCGCTTTGGCATAAGCGGTCTTTTTTTAGTTGTAGTAGCTTTTGTACTCAGAATGTTGGCGGGCGGCTCGCCGGCTATGCTGTTTTTGTTAGTAGCGATAACATTTGTTATTATTCTGGCGATTTTTTGTGTTATTACAATTTCACAAAAGACAGCGTGGATTGACGCAGCTTTGGGGCGTGAAGAACTCCGAAATGTTCCCGACGGCTCACAAAAACGGAATAATTACGGAGCATTGCTCGGACAAATAGGCACAACTACATCAAAACTTGCGCCCTCGGGTCAAATGTATCTCGGAGATACGACATTCTTTGTAACAAGCGATTTGGGCATAATTGAACATGACAAAAAAGTCCGTGTGGTCGAAGTGAGAGGCGAGCAGATAGTCGTACAGGAAATTGAGTAATGAAATATACAAGGACTGAAATTGATGAAGCTATTCGCTCTATTGAATCAATAAAAGCAAAATGTGAAAAGGCTTTGCAAAAGTTAAAGAAAGATACTTCGCAATGGACATTAACAGTTAGGAGAATAAAAGCGTTTGAAATAGCGCTAAAAGCATTGAATACAAAAATTAACATAGCAATACTTGTAAGCGGCGGCGGGACAAATATGATGTCGGTTATTGAGGCGGTAGAGAGGGGCGAACTTAATGTCCGTATCGCTCTTGTTGTTGCGAGTAATCATACGGCAGGTGCTATCGCTAAGGCTAAGGCAAAAAAGATACAAACAGAGGTTTGTGCCTTATCGGATTATAGCTCTCGGGAGGAGCGAGACCAAGCGATATTAGCATATCTAAAAAAACATAATGTACAGTTAGTTGTTTTGGCAGGGTATTTGGGGATTGTGACCGATTGCTTGCTAAGTGGCTACAAGGATAAAATCATCAATATTCACCCCTCGCTACTACCTAAGCATGGCGGGGCAGGTATGCACGGCTTGACTGTTCACGAGAGCGTAATTAGGGCAGGCGATAAGATAACAGGTGCGACTGTGCATTATGTAGGTGAAGAGATTGACGGCGGAGATATAATATTGCAGCGGAGTTTGCCTGTTTTGGATAGCGATACCCCCGAAACTTTGGCTAAAAGAGTGTTGGAAAAAGTGGAGCATGGATTGTTGGTTGATGCGATTGATAAAGTACTTAGGGAAGAAAGAGAGATAAAAGAATAGAGAGGAAAGAAAATTGTTTTTTAATACGCTATGCTGGATTCTTCACTACGCTCAGAATGACATAATGATTTGGATATGTCATTCTGAGCGTAGTGAAGAATCCAGCATAGCGAAAAATTATATGACATAAAAAGGGTTTCAACATATGAAAAAAAGAGCATTAATAAGCGTATCGGATAAGAGCGGAGTTGTTGACTTTGCTAAGGGATTAGAGTCTTTGGGATTTGAGATAATCTCAACGGGCGGAACTTTGGACACGCTCAAAAACAACGGTATTGCGGCAATTAGTATAACCGATGTTACGGGTTTTGCCGAGTGTCTTGACGGACGGGTTAAGACATTGCATCCAGCTGTCCACGCAGGACTGCTTGCACTTAGGGACAATAAGGAGCATATGAGCCACCTAGCCAAACTAGGTCTAGGCACGATTGATGTTGTGGCGGTCAACTTGTATCCGTTTAAGGCGACTATACTTAAAGACGGGACGACTTTTGAAGACGCTGTTGAGAATATCGATATCGGCGGTCCGACTATGCTTAGGAGTGCGGCAAAAAACTATAAAAGTGTTGCCGTTGTCATTGACCCTGTGGATTATACAACTGTTTTGGACAAGCTAAGAACCGGTAATATTGACGAGCAATACCGCCTTAACCTTATGTACAAAGTTTTTGCTCATACTGCGGCATACGACAGTATGATTGCGGAACATTTAAGGAGTCAAGTAGGAATTAACTTGCCCGACAGTCTTACTTTGACATTTGAGAAAACGCAAGACCTTAGATATGGCGAAAACCCTCAACAATCAGCCGCTTTTTATAGAGAAGCTATTCCTAGTGCAGGCGGTATTTCTAGTGCAGTACAATTACAGGGAAAAGAACTTAGCTACAATAATATTAATGACGCTAACGCCGCTCTTGCTTTGCTTGCTGAGTTTGACACCCCTAGTATTGTAGCCGTCAAACACGCTAATCCTTGCGGAGTTGCCAGCGGAAAAAATGTCTTTGAGGCATACAAGGGTGCGTACGATTGCGACCCTATATCAATTTTTGGCGGTATTGTCGCTTGCAATAGAGAGGTTGACGAAAAATCTGCGGCGGAAATGGCTAAGATATTTTTGGAAATAGTTATTGCGCCGTCATTTAGTCAAAAGGCTTTAGAAGTTTTCAAGTCTAAGCCAAATTTGCGTGTAATGCAGCTTAATGAGGCTTCTAGGTATTTAGGGCAAGTATTCGATACAAAAAAGGTCGCGGGCGGATTGCTTATACAGTCAGAGGACATTGGTCTTTTTGATGAGTCAGCGGTAAAGTGTGTAACAAAAAAGAAACCTACCGCCGCACAAATGAATGCTCTTAAATTTGCTTTTGCTGTAGTTAAACATACTAAGTCAAATGCAATTGTTTTGTCTAAGGGGACACAGACGATAGGATTAGGCAGCGGGCAAACAAACAGGATTTGGGCGACGAATCAAGCTATAGAACACGCAGGCGACAGGACAAAAGGTGCTGTGCTTGCAAGTGATGCGTTTTTTCCGTTTGATGATTGTGTAGAAGCCGCCGCAAAAGCAGGTGTTTCGGCGATAATTCAACCGGGCGGAAGTAACCGTGACGCCGATAGTATAGCCGCTTGCGACAAGTACGGCATTGCTATGATTTTTGTGGGTAATAGACACTTTAAGCATTAAGTGTAAGGTTGAAGTTCGTAAGGAGCAAAATCGTATAAGTTGTCATTATAAGGTTGTATCGAAATGACAACGGGCGGCAGAATGTCGCCCCTACACGGCAAAAAGCAGTAATAATTGAGATGTGTTTTTGTAGGGGCGGCATTCTGCCGCCCGAATGTAATCATTTTACAAAAGAGGTTGCTAGGTGAAAATACAAAAGATATTGCGCAGAGATAGGATTGTTTTGGTTGCGATATCTTTTTTTATTGCTTTTTTGTTATTGGCGTATTTTGTTGACTTTGCATTTGGCAAGGCACGCATTGAGGGATTTGTCGAACTTTTGGAGCGTAAGACTAATCTAGAATGGGGGGCAACTGACCCTGAGCCTAAGCCCGAACCTAAGCCGGAGCCATCTTATCCGACTATGCTTGGGGGCAAAGTTTTTGAGTACGGAACAGAATTTTTGCATGGCTTTGCACTTGTAACATATAACGGCAATAGCTATGCTTTAAGTTATGACGGTTATCTATATAAAACCCCTGATATATATAGTACTTATGTTAGAGGCGGTTATTTTGTCTATAAGAATAACGGGCGATTAGGGCTAAGGCACATAACTTTAGGAACAATTATCTATGCGGATTTTTGCGAGATAACAAAGGGTGTAGACTTTTTGCTTGTCCGCCGTTACGACTATTATATTACGCTTGAATATAACGGCAATGAGATAGCACGGACTACAGCCACACAATTTGAAAATATTTTTGTTTCGGGCAGAGTGCTTTTGGCAATCCCATATGGAGAGATGTTTGCGGATACATTTGACGCTAGTTTTGAGCCTATTTATGTAGATGGTCATAGAGTAATCAAAGAGTTATATGGTGTACAAGTAATACAGCAAGGCGTAAATTTTGGCATTGCAAAGAATGGTGAGATTATTACGACAGGATATGACTTTGTAAATGTGCTGTCAAAGCGTTTTGCGGTTGCCGAGAAGTGGAATTACTTTGCCGACACAAATTATTATTTGTATGACTTATATAATGGCAAAGTAACAGACCTTCAAAATTTTAGGTCGCTGACAATTTTTGAGGACAGGTTTTTACTTGGGCAGTATCAGTTTATATTTGAGCTTAGGGACTTATGGCAGGAACTTGATTTTGCTGATATTGTCCCTACGGAGCAAACAAGCGTAACAACTTTTTCTGAGGTGGTTTTTGTCTATAATTTGGTATATGGTACAGTTATCAAAGAATATTTTTTTGGCGAATTTCATTTACCTGTGATTTATGCAATCAGACCTGCGACAGAAGATTTTTTAATTATTAGCCGTGGGCAAGGGTGGAGTGTAATCGACAAATCAAGTCAAGTCATAATTGATACAGCACAAAGCATAACTTATTCGGGCGGAGTTTTTAGAGTAAGCAACAATTATGCTATTACATATTTTTCGGTTACACTTTTGAGAGAGTAACTTAAACAATGTTCAAATCATATGGGCGGGCAATAGACTTGTTGTGTAATTGATTTTTAGTTGCGGGCGGCATTCTGCCGCCCGATTTCTATTTCGCAACAACTCTATTGACCGCCCGAATACTTGTCCGTATTAAAAAATATTGATTATTATCATTCGGGCGGTCGGGGACGCCCGCCCCTACACTTGGTGTAATACAGTTGTTTACCCAACTGTAGGGGACGCCCGTCCCGAATAATAATCAACATTTTTTTAGTACCGCCAAAAAAACCTTGCAAAAATAATTGACAATATTGCCTAACATATAGTATACTTATAACAATGATATTACACTTAGAGATGAGCATAGCAAGCAAGCAAGCAAGCAAGCAAGCAAGCAAGCAAGCAAGCAAGCAAGCAAGCAAGCAAGCAAGCAAGCAAGCAA
>WQVM01000045.1 GCA_009783985.1 Bacillota bacterium
ACGAATTAGGCATAAACCCATTGGTATTGGTAGTCGTACGGAAAGGCAAGAATGCACTACCCGCATCATTTAGCCCTATTTGAGTCCATCCGTCTTCAGGTGCAACTCTAAATCTTCTGCCTAAGTCATTAGTTATCCTATTCGGTCCACCAATAACAATATCAAAGTATACTGGCGTTGTAGTCCTTACCCATGCCGAAAAGTAATATGCCGACCCTGTGGTTAGTCCTCCCATGCCACCTACTTCGATAGTCTCGCCCATGTGGGTCACCGAACCAAAGGTGCTTTGCATAGCGGTATTGATACTACCCATTCCGGCAGGTAATGCCCCGTTATAGCTCGCTAAGTCATCAATATGATTCCATTCTTGCCTGTTTGCAGCAGGTGTTTCGGCTGCTATCGTAGGCAAAAATGTCTGTGCATCATCACGCTCCGCTGCGTCTTCAAAATCTGCGTTGTTGATAAGATTAGTCCCTATTGCCCACTCAGGCGATAGAGATGACGGTGCATCCGCCCTCGCTGTGCCAAAACCTAGTGTGCTGAAGGATAGCAAAAATGCCCCAGCAACAAAAAGCACTGCCACGGTTATCTTAAGTAAAGGATTTTTAATTGCTTTTGTTCTCATAATAATTATAGTCCTCCTAGTTATGTTTTGTCTAAATTTGCTTTAATATGTATAAGCGGGCTTTTTGCCCTCACCTACACTTTAGTGATTAAAACTTTTTCTTGCTAAATGTGCTAAGTTTTGGCAACTCGTCCACTTGGATTTAAGTTGCAATCGCCTAGTTTCTTAGCCTTGCTATTATATCACAAAAATATGCTTATGTCAACTACTTTTCTATGTTTTTTTGTACAAATTAGTCTTACTATAATGCCCGCAAAAAAGCTCTATTTTGGCTCACAACGCCAGCACTGTATTATATGCCAAAACAACTGTCTTTGCTACTCTCGCAATTAGTCAACGCCTATGCGTGTAATTGTGCTTAGCCCCCGATTGACATATACAAAAACCACAACATCTTGTGGTTTTGCCAAAACATACATCTACCCCAGCACCGACTATCATTGTGACGACATAAGGCGATTCGCTTAGTAAGGTAGTTTATGCCCGACTTGCCTCTCGCCCTGTTTATTGGAGCTGTTAACGGGATTTGAACCCGTGACCTCGTCCTTACCAAGGACGTGCTCTACCGACTGAGCCATAACAGCATGGTAGGGCTATTATATCAGCATTTTTGTATGCAAGTCAATCAAAAATGCGGGCTTGTGCAAAAAACTCCCTTTTGGGGGCTGTTTGGGGCAAAATTATTGTATCTTGTTGCCGTATTCATCTTCAAGACCAAGTAGGCAGTCGGTTGTTACATCAAAGAATTTTGCGAATTTGACTAGCGTGTCATAGTCTGGCTGACTGTAGTCTGTTTCGTATCTGCCGAGATTAGAGCGAGGTATCGATAACTCAATTGATAATTGCTCTTGAGTAATGCCTTTTATGTTCCGCAAATATTTTAGAGTTTTTCCTATTTCCATATCTTATATTGTTTACTTTCTGAACAATTTATTGTATAATTGACCATTATATGGACAAAGCAGTTTTAGCACAGGATGGTGTGCGCTTACGCACATTAGATAATTTTTGTAGAGTTACACGCATTATTGTCAAAGAGTCGAGGTTTGTTCTGTTGGCTTTTTTGAAATGCTTGCTTATGAATGAGTTTTATTATTGGAAATCATTTTTTGGATTTGGCAGGAATAGTATTAGTATTGTTGTTAGAAATAGATGTCGGCTTACTTATTATCATATGCCCCATTGCCCCAATCGCAGAGCCGGCAAGGGGTGCGACCACAAAGACCCAAACTCTGATAACGGGCAGATAGCTATGCCTAAAAATCGCAGAGGCAATAGCAGGGGCAAGACTTCTGACAGGGTTAGCTCCCCCACCTGTTATGCCGACTGGGAAAAGATATACCAAAGCAATAGTTATCCCTATGATGAGGGCAGACTTTTGCTTAGTCTCGTTAGGTACAGTATGCAGGAACACAAAAACAAGCAGAGCCGAAACAATAGTCTCAAAAACAACCGTGACAAGATAACTCTGCCAAGTGGCGATTCCAAAAACCAAATCGCTAGTCCCAAGCACAGGGGGAGTCTGCCCCACCGTCCTAAAAATCGCAAATAGGGCAATCGCACCGAGAAGCGAGCCGATAATTTGGGCTAAAATATAAAAAACAAAGTGCCTGACATCTATTTTACGCAAAATCAGCTTGGCTAGCGAAATCGCAGGATTAGCGTGACAGCCGCTAATTCCGCCAAACATATAAAAAGCTACGGCAAAAGCTGTTCCGAATGCTATAGCGGTTGCAACAGGATTAAAACTAGTAATGATAGCCGTGCCTACACCAAAGAATATCAGAATAAACGATGCGACAGCTTCAGCGGATGACCTTTTGATAATGTCCATAAATGTAGTATTGGGTTTTTGCTGTAATTTCATTCTGCAAGGGCTAATTAGGAATTGTTGACGAGTATAATAATGCATAGTGCATAAGACGCTACGCTTGGACTTGATGGACTGCTTGCTAATATTATAATATTACTAGTCCGCCATTCCTAACTCCTAATCCCTAATTCCTAATTAAAAAAGCCCCTTATAATGTTTCACGTGAAACAATTTAGGGGCTTTTTGGCATAGCGCCTATCGTTTTTTGCTTGTTTTGGGGTTAAATTGTTTCACGTGAAACAATTTGATTAACTATTTCTGCCAGTCTGTCAAGGTCATCACGGGTGTAATAGTCTATGAATATGCGTCCCTTTTGGTCGCTGCCTAGTGCAGACACCTTTGTTTTGAACGCCCGTTGCATATTTGCGATTAGTTCTTTAAGCTCTATGCTTTGTTGAGGCTTTGCTTTTGCTTTGTCGGGATTTAAGTATTGTTTAACCGTTTTTTCAAAATCACGCACGCTCACTTTGTCATCTAAGGCTGTTTTTGCCAAATTTATCTGCGCTTCTTTGTCCTCAACAACAACAAGACATCTTGCGTGACCTGCACTAAGCCTGCCTGTAGCGACATAATCAATGACAGCGTGACTCAATAGCAGTAGACGCAATGTATTAGCGATATACGGACGGCTTTTGCCAACCTGCTCGGCGACTTGCTCTTGCGTATAGCTGTATTCGTCCATAAGCTGCTTAATCGCACTAGCGGTCTCGATAGGGTTGAGGTCTTCCCGTTGTAGGTTGTCGATTAAGCTGATTTCTTTGACCTGCTTTGGGGTGTACTCACGGATAAGCACCGGCACGGTCGCAAGCCCAATCTTTTTGCACGCACGATAACGACGCTCACCAGCTATAATCATATAGCGGTCACCCGTACGCACCACAATAATAGGCGATATAACCCCGTGGATACGGATAGAGTTAGCCAATTCCATCAATGCGGTTTCGTCAAACTTCTTGCGAGGCTGATTGATATTAGGGTCAATCTTGCTAATCGACACCTCTGTCGGCTGTTCGCCCCCAGCTTTTTCGGACACAGGGCTAGAACCGCTACTGCGTTCCATAGCTCTCTCGTATTCTTCTTCATTTTGTCCGAGCAACACACCCAGACCACGACCAAGACCTCTTTTCATAATATTTTCTCCTTATTGTGCGACAACAGTCACAGCTTAGTTATTGTTAGTTGCCTTAAAGGCTTTTGCATATAATACTATATTATACGACAGATGTCAAGCGTTAGAGAGGGGAAGGCGACAAAAAAGATAGTTAGAGAATATTCATCTTAATATATTAAACTCGCTTGGTTATCAAATGCTCATCACCCAGCTGTTTGCTTGACAAGGCTTTTGATAACTGCTATACTATAGTAATGAGCAGCAAACAAACCATCGTCGCAATATCAACCCCGATAGGAGTGGGCGGTATCTCTATAATTCGTATAAGCGGGTCAAAAACTCTCAATATATTGGAAAAAGTGGCCAAAAGCACGCTAGCGCCTACAAAATGGACTCCCAGACAACTATATAATTGCCAAATTAAAGCCTCTCAATATATTGAGAATGGGATGTGCGTATTTTTCAAAGCGCCTTTTTCTTACACGGGCGAGGACTCGGCGGAATTTCATATTCACGGTTCGCCTGCCATTGCCGAGGGGGTTGTGCGTGCCACAATCGAGGCAGGAGCAGTGCCTGCAGGCAGGGGCGAATTTACTATGAGGGCTTTTCTTAACGGCAAAATGGACTTAACCCAAGCCGAAGGGGTGGCTGATTTGATAAATAGTGAGACCGATGCCCAAATAAAATCGGCTCAAAGCCTTGTTAGTGGCGGACTTTTTGGCAAAATCACTCAAATTCAGGACAAAATCAAAAAAATTCTTGCCAAAATCGAGGCATCAATTGATTATCCTGAGGAGGATATTGAGGAAGTGACCTCAAACGAAGCAAAAATAGTCATCAAGGACTTGCAAAAAACCGTCGGAGAGCTACTTGCGACCTATAATACGGGGCGATTTGTCCGAAATGGTGTCAGAGTTGCCATAGTCGGCAAGCCAAATGTCGGCAAATCAACACTTTTTAATGCCTTATTAGGACATAATCGGTCAATAGTCAACGAGAGGGCAGGCACGACAAGGGATACGGTTGAGGACAGTTTTTTGCACAAAAATGTTAAGTTTTTGCTGATTGATACAGCAGGATTGCGAAAAACAGCTGACGAAATCGAGGCAGAGGGCATAAATAGGAGTTTTGAGGCGGTCAAAGGGGCGAATATTGTGATTGAATTAGGGAGTAGAGAACAGGGAATAGGGAGTATCGGGATCGGGGAAATGCCAGAGGGCAAGGAGTGGACAGAGGAGTTGGATGGCAGGCGGATTGTTGTCCTTAATAAATGCGACTTGCTTGACCCAAATCACCCGCTACCCTCCACTCCCTACCCGCTACTCCCTATATCCGCAAAAACAGGTCAAAATATAGATAACCTCAAGGACTTATTGTACCAAAAAACCATCGCCACAGAGAATATTCCTGCCGTTATGCTGACCAACGCCCGTCAACACTCGGCAACATTAGAGGCGTCAGAGGCTCTTTTACGGGCTTATACGGCACTTGACAGCACACTCGACTGCGTTTCGATAGAATTATTGTCAGCTTACAAGGCATTGGGGACGATAACAGGCAAGATTGCAACCGACGATATAGTCAAACAAATTTTTGAGGACTTTTGTGTGGGGAAGTAGGTCATAGGAGGCAGATATGTCGACAACTTAGCTAGCTATATTTCTTGACATAAGGATTGTGTTGTTGATATAATACCATGAGATGTAGCAAATCACTTGTACCTACACGAAAGATACGGATACAATTTACTATGATTGAGAATGTTTATGCCTGTATCAAAAGCACCTCATTTTACACTTTGAAAACTTTTTGTGAATACTACAGATATTGAAAAAAGAATATCCTCATTTAAGTGTGATATAATGAGCCTTGATGGCAATGAAGTTATATCAAAATATTTTTACAACGATTTTGAACCTTATGCGTTATCCCTTGATTTATACCATAAACTTAGACTGAAAATCAAGAGCGATTTGCAATTAGAATCAATTTTTAATGTTTTTTTGGTTGGTTCTGGCAGATTAGGATTTACTATCAAACCACAAGATAAATATAGACATTTTGATAACAATAAGTCTGACTTAGACTTAGCTATTATTTCAAATGAATTATTTATAAGCTATTGGAAAGCTATTAGAGACCGTAATCATAATATTAACTCTTGGAAAAATGAAGGCGTATTTGAGGATTATTTTTTTAATGGCTGGATGAGACCGGATAAACTGCCCAAAAATCAAACTATTTTTTTGCCCAACAATCAACAGTTCAACTGGTGGAACTATTTTAATCTTTTAAATAAGGATGATAGGTTTGGACTTATTCGAATTAATGCAGGATTATATTTTTCACTTGATTTTTTCGAAAGTTATCAAAAAATTTCTATAAATTCACTAAAAACCTTAGGAGAGTTATCAAAATGAAATCAACCGCAACTAATCGCAAATTAAGAAACATATTCGACGGAATAACTTCTAAAAAATTTATATTAAAACCTCCATTTCAAAGAAACTTAGTTTGGTCGAAAAAGCACAAGAATGCAATTGTTCGAACAGTATTGGAGGGCTATCCTTTTCCTGAAATTTATATTGCTACTGGAGAATTAAATTTAAAAACAGCTTCCGGGTTTGATGTGCTTGTTGACGGACAACAGCGAATATCATCATTATATCATTATTTTACAGATAGTGATGAGTTTGAATATGAAAAGGACTTGATAAAATACAAGGACTTGACACCAACGCAGCAAACTGACTTTTTAGAATATGAAGTAGTTATTCGTGATTTAGGCAAAGTGCATGATGATGAAATTATTGAAGTTTTCAAAAGAATTAATTCAACAAGCTATGGCTTGAGAAAAATCGAGATTGAGAATGCCTCATATTATGCTGGTGAGTTTATGGCTTTTTGTGATAAGCTATCTGAGAATGATTTTTTTGAAAAACACAATATTTTTTCAAGTACTGAAATAAAAAGAATGCGAGATGTTTCTTTTTGTGCAACATTAGTTGCAACTTTGATAGGTGGCTATTTTGATTCAGAGAAACGAAATGAGGATTTTTTCAAAAAATATAATGATGAGTTCTCAGAAAAAGATGAAATCAATGTTAATCTAAAAAAAGTTTTCGAATTTATAAATGCTATGAATCTAAAAACAAAAAGAGTTGAGCAAAAAACAGATATATTTACCTTAATAATTGAACTATACAAAATAATTTCTAACACAAAATTAAATGTAAACAAAGTCTCAAAAAATTTAGATTGTTTCTATGATGCCGCAGATAAGCAGTCGTTTGCTGACGCAGCAACTTATTATAAACATACTTTGCAGGGAACTAATCAAAGAGCTGCTAGAACAAGGAGAGCTGAAATAATTAAGAGCGTAATAACAGGGGGAATAGTTGTCAATTAAAATACATTGCTGTCCCAATCGTTTATGGACTAATGAGACAGCAACCCAAAGTAATCCTAAAAAAAGGATTTGGGCTACACACTCTCAATCTTTGACAATCTTTATCTTGATATGTTATAATGGAATTATAATTGCCTGCATATAATATACAGTCCCCATAACTAACAAGGAACTCGCTTTGAAACAACAAAATCAACTTGACACTAACCGTCATAACTCCGCACATAACAACGAAATCGAATCGGGAAAAAAACTGTTACAGATTGCAACTCCGCTTTCTTTGGTTTTTTGCACGATATTTTTGATATGCCTTATTGTTTTGGCGTTGATTCCTTTTATCGCTATAGAGATAGGCTCGGTCAGGCTCAGAAATCATTTTTTTGCCGTGACGCTTGTTGTCCCTGCAATAGTCGGTTATGCTGTCCCCGGATTTTGGCGATGTGTGGACATCGGCAAAGTTCAGACAAAACTAGAGCAAAAACAACACAGCTACAGCCACATTGACTCCGCCCCAAAAAGACACTTTTTGCTAAGAGTTTTTAACCCAAAAGGCTCTGATTGGAAACAAAATCCCTATGTTACACTAGGTTTGGTCAGGGCAAGGATAATTTTGGGAATGATAATTGCCTTGTTTTTTCTGCCTCAAGTCCTAATCGTATACCTCGCTTCGGCTTTTTCTAATTTGTTCGTTATTTTTGTTGTTGTCAACATTGCCGTTGCACTCCTTAATCCGGGCTTTATTTTGACATTAGTTGCGTATAAGAAGCTGTACGGCAACGAGATAAGGCGGAGAAAGGATAGGGTGGCAGTGGCTAGGTAGAAAACGACGGCATTGCCCCGAATAGATACTAGGACATAGGAATAATATAAGGATAATTGATGTTCGGGCGGTCGATGCCCGCCCCTACGACTAGGGTAGAGCCTTACAGCATTATTTAGTGTCACCATAGTTTTTTAGTAAGAATAATTATTATTAGGCGGTCGGGAACGCCCGCCTCTACGATTGGGAATTTTTCAAATTATGTGGAATGACAAAGATCGCTCTACTATCGTCTTTGCGAGGCACGAAGCAATCTGCCTTAAAAAAAGAGTAGTTTGCATACCAAATATGAATTTTTCTAATGCGGATTGCTTCGTTCCTCGCAAAGACGATAATGGGTCCTTTGATATCTCACACAATTTAGACAAAACCCCCTACGATTGGGAATATAAGTGAAGTTGTCAAAACAGGCATAGTGTGGACACAGGTAGGGGCAGACGCCCCCGGCTGCCCGAATATGTCTAAACATTTATAAAATATACGGATATTGTTGTTAGGCGGTCGGGGACGCCCGCCCCTACAAGAAAATGCCTAACAAGCAACTGCCCTAACCTTTCGCCCGACATTGAGCATTGCCCCCTGCACATTGCCTCAAAAACATATTATTGATTAGGCAGTCCAAATGATAGACTTGTTGGGCTGTTTTTTGGTATACTGGACAGGCTGTATTTTTATTGTATCGGCTACTATTCGTCCGCCGAGATAATAAAAACTATAATTTCAGCCAAAAAGGTAACAACAATTATAATGAATTTTGAAGATTTATCATTTGACCCCCGTATTCAGACGGCTCTCAAAAACAAGGGTTATGTAAGACCCTCACCTATACAAGAACAAGCTATTCCGCCTGCATTAGAGGGCAGAGATATATTGGGTTGCGCCCAAACAGGTACGGGCAAGACCTGTGCTTTTGCCGTGCCTATTTTGGACAGACTTATCAAAATACCGCCACGCAGTACGGACAAGCAAAAAATACGGGCTTTGATTTTGACTCCCACCCGTGAGTTGGCTCTCCAAATTCTTGAGTCTTTAGAAGATTACGGCAAGTTGTTGCCCCTTCGTTCGGGACTTGTTATGGGCGGCGTAAGCGAATTTAATCAAGTCAAAATGCTCCAAAAGGGTGTCGATATTCTTGTCGCCACACCCGGTCGTTTTATTGACCTTGTTTGGAGAGGTCACGCCGACCCGTCATTTTTGGAGATTTTTGTGCTTGACGAGGCAGACAGAATGTTAGATATGGGCTTTTTGCCTGATATCAAACGCATTATAGAGATGATTCCGTCGACTAATCGTCAGACACTTTTCTTTAGTGCGACTATGCCGCCCGAAATCAAAAAACTCACCGACACGCTACTGACTGACCCTGTCAATGTTGCCGTTGCGCCTGTGTCCAGCACCGTGGACAAGATTGCTCAGTCGATTTATCTGACCGACAAAGCCGACAAACTTGACTTGCTTGTTTGGCTGCTCAAAAATCACGACAATAAGATGTCGCATGTGCTTGTTTTTACACGCACTAAGCACGGTGCCGATAAGTTATGTATCAAACTCCGTAAATCGGGAATCCGTAGTGCGGCTATCCACGGCGATAAGTCGCAAGGGGCGAGGGTGAGTGCGCTCAATGATTTTAAGGACGGGTCTTGCCGTGTACTTGTCGCTACCGATATTGCCGCACGAGGTCTTGATATAGACGATATTACTCATGTAGTCAACTTTGAATTACCTAACGAACCCGAAACTTATGTCCACCGCATAGGTCGCACCGGCAGAGCAGGAAGAGACGGCACGGCGATAAGTTTTTGCGACATAGACGAAAAAAAGTATCTAAGAGATATTGAACGGGTTATCAAAAAACAAGTCCCCGTTATCGAAGAACACCCCTTTCCGATGACAGTTTTTGTCGAGAGCAAACCCAAGCAAAAACAATCCCGCCCACGCAGACCTTTTCAGCCACGACAAGGCGGTGGTGGGAATAGTGGGAATAGACCACATAATAATCAAGGCAACAGCGGGACAAGGCAGTAAAATCATTATACAAAAGAACTAACTCGCTAAACCCCGAAATTACCAAGAAATCAATACGATTTGTTTGACATATTTTGCTCCTTATCGTGGAATGCCACGAAAATTATTTTTTGTTTTAATATAAAATAATAGCGGAATACTATTATGGCACTCCGCTATTATTATGAATATTAATCAAGCAATTATACAGCGTATAAATGAGATTTGTCAATTAAAGCAAATGACCGCACAAACTAACAACCCAAAACGCAAATTAAACCGCCTCAAAAACTATGACTATAGTCAAGAGGGTGCTTATTTTGTGACAATATGTACAAAAAATCATGAGAGCTTTTTTGGAGCAGTAGAAAACGGTCAACTTGTGCTAAATAAACATGGACTTGCCGCACAGCAAGAAATCGAAAACATCTCTACGATTAGAAAAGAATGTACAGCAGATATTTTTGTTGTTATGCCTAATCATATTCATTTGATTGTACAGCTTGTCAATCTCGGTGTAGGGGACGATGGCAATCGTCCCGCCTCAAAACGCACAATCTCAAACATGGTGCAAGGCTTGAAAGGTGCCGTGACAAGACAACTTGGTTTTTGTCCATGGCAAAGGTCTTTTCATGACCATATAATCCGTAACGAACAAGATTATATCCGAATTGCCCAATATATCCAAAACAATCCCCTTATATGGAAAAATGATTGTTATTTTGCGGGCGGATTGCCATCCGCCCCTACGAAATATGCTAAATCTCTCAATTATTGTCTTGTCACCAATGATTCTGATTATTAATCTTATCTAATCTTTTTTATAATAGTCGGCTATCTCTTTTGCCAGCGTTTCATTAATACCTTCTGCGGCGGCTAGGACGGAAGGGGATGCGGATTTGATTTCGTCATAGCTGAATCTTTCGAGTAGGGCTTTTGCTTTTTGCAGTCCTACTCCTTTTATTTTTGTCAGTTCTGAGGAGTATGTTTTGGAACGCAGCTTGCGGTGGTATGTTACGGCAAAGCGGTGGGTTTCGTCACGAAGGCGGACAAGTAGTTTCAGTTCGGCTGAGGTGTAAGGGAGACGGATTGGCTCCGGATTATTCGGCACAAAAATCTCCTCGGCTCGTTCAGCAAGTGCGATAACAGGGATGTCCACATTCAACTCGGCAAGTACGCTCATAGCCGCACTAAGTTGCCCTTTTCCGCCGTCTATTACAAGCAGGTCGGGTAAGCTGTCTGCAAATGTAGCGGAAGCAGGGGGGAGGGAGTAGGGAGTAGGGAGTAGGGGCTGACCGTCATTGCGAGGAGCTTGCGACCCGTTCGACAAGCTCAGGGCAGGCTCCGCAATCTTATGAACAGAACACACTTTACATGGGATTGCTTCGTCGCTTTGCTCCTCGCAATGACAATAAAAACGACCCTCCGCACCCTCATTTGTAATTTGTACACTGTAATTTGTAATTTGCAACCTTTTCAACCGTCGTTCCAACACCTCCCGCATAGACGCATAATCGTCCGACCCTTTAACCGTTTTTATCTTAAATTTCCTATACTGTGACTTATCTGGCTTGCCGTCTCTAAAAACAACCATCGCCGCCACTTGGTCTGTTCCGCTTATGTGACTTATATCAAAACACTCTATACGGGTCGGGCGGCGAGGCAACCCAAGCGTCACCTGCAACTTGTCAACAGCCTCCTCGGTCATCTCAATCCGCCGCTTAATCAAGTCAACATTTTTAGCCAAATGCTCTGCCGCATTGAGCGCCGCCGTTTCTAATAGTTTTTTCTTAGCGCCAAGTTTAGGCACACTTATTTGCACCCGCTTTCCCGATTGCCCGTACAAAAACCCCTCGGTCAACTCCTTGTTTTCAACCCCCGCTGTGCAAATCTCAGGCGGAATCACCGTATCGCCCGTATAGTATTGATTTATAAATTGTGCGGTAAGGTCTGCCTCTCCGTGCGTCACTCCGTCCAAAGCAAAATTTCTAAGTCCCATCATTTTGCCTGCCCGCACCACAAGCACACTCACCGCCGCAAGTCCGTTTTCCTCATCAATAGCCGCCGCAATACAATCCAAGTCAACAAATCTGTCTAGCTTAGTTACAACCCGCTCTTTGAGCTTGACCAGCATATCCAGTTGGTTGCGGTACATAATCGCACTCTCATATCGCTCAAGCTCCGCCGCCCGATTCATTCTTTGGGTCAAAATCTCTGACACCCCGTTTTCTTTTCCTTGCAAAAAATCAATCGCCCGCCGCACCTCTTCCAAATATTCGTCCCTCGCAACCTCGCCGGCACAAACCCCCATACACAAATTGATGTGATAATTAAGGCAAACCCTAACACCGCTTTTGTTTTTCTTGAGAGGAGTATTACACGCTTTGACTCTGAAACACGCTTGCAAGATTCCGATAATCGCACCTGCATTCACTCCTGCCATAAACGGTCCGAAGTATTTTGCTCCGTCTTTTTTAAGCCGTCGTACAATACTAAAAGTAGGGAAGTCGTCTTTAAGACATACCCTTATATACGGTGCGGTTTTGTCATCTTTAAGTAAGATATTGTAGCGGGGTTTATGTTTTTTGACAAGATTACTCTCCAATATCAGAGCATCCATCTCACTTCGGGTCACAATATATTCAAAATCACCGACCGCCAGCACCATAGCCTCAACTTTAGGATGCTTTTTGCCTGCGTGAAAATATGTAGTCACCCTATTCTTAAGCGACAACGCTTTGCCGACATAAATAATATGCCCGTCACCGTCTTTCATTATATAAACACCCGGCGAGTGCGGCAATCCCTTAATTTTTTGCGTAAAGTCGGTCATTATTAACAGTATATCATCTTATCTTATGGCTTGTCAATTGTGCACCGTCAAACTCTAAGACATTATCAAATAGTAATTGAAAAAATATAAATATCGTCATTAGACTTGTAACGAAACCCTATTTTTGATGATAAACATTGTTGGTCTGTCATCCTGAGCGAAGCGAAGGATCTAGCGTTAGCGGATAAAAAGCTGTAAAAAGAGGTGTTTTTAGTGTTTTTCGCTTCGCTAGATCCTTCGCTTCGCTCAGGA
>WQVM01000046.1 GCA_009783985.1 Bacillota bacterium
TCGCTAAAGCTCCTCGCAATGACTTTTTTGACATTTATTTTGAAATTTTTAGATTTAACTAACTACCGCCATTCCAACGCTTTAATGTCGGAAGATACTCACCTAATTCTTTTCTTGCCTCGGCTTCGGTATAATTAACGCCTCTAGCCTCATTAAATTCCTTTAAGTACCCCATAAGCATATCAATCATTTCGGCAACATTTTTTTCTGCAGAAAACTTACCGTCTACAAAACAATGTCCGCAATAATCCGTAGTGACACTTTTATCCGGATTTGTTCCGAAATACTCAACATCATTCAGCGTCCATGCACAACTTTGGCAAACGGGAGCCACATCAAAAAAGACATTAGCGTCAACATTAAATAACTCAAACATTTTTTTGAGCGTATCTACCGTCGGCGTTGTTTCGCCGTTTTCCCACCGTGACGCCGCTTGACGAGTCACAAAAAGCTTTTCGGCAAATTCCTCTTGTGTCAAACCGCTGCCTTTTCTTATCTCCAATATTTTCTTTGCTAAATCCATTTATCTAGCCTCCATATGCACAATTATACATTTGTACACTATTAAATGTCAATCGCAATGAGCATATAAGAACTAAAATTAGCGCAACTGTTTGTTGCCTGTAATTTTTTAGTTTTACTTATTAATTACATAGCATTAGTCAAAGTATAGAAAATTGCAAGGTTAGTTTGGTAAATTATGAATTATACGAAATGTTATTGTTCCGTGATTAGGATACCATCTATGATACAACACTAAAAGTTCATTTATTGTAGTTACAGATGACGCCCTACCAACTGTGCCACGACTATTCATACTAACAACAGAGTTTGGATTTTCTACTCTCTGCAATACTTCCCTAGGAACTCGCTCATGCGATACTTCATTTGCATCCATATTAAGTGTTCTAATATAAACATATGGCATATCGACGGAAAGTACTGATGTTGGCAATTCAACAAGTGTATACGGCATTTCAGAATCCGCATGAGCGATAAATTGTGCAAAAGTCCACTCTTCACTCTCTGCATACGCAACATCATACTGAGTAACCAACAGTGTTCTTAAATTTGGTTCTGATGGTGTTGTTTCACCGCCATTTTCGCCACCACAAGCAGACAACAATACTACTGACATTAGCAGTGACATAATCAGTACAAAGACGCTTAATAACTTTATTTTTGATTTCATTTGATTTACTCCTTCTTATACCTTACTATTATATCACAACTCATAAACCAAAGTCAACCTTTACTTGCCTATCCGCTTTAGCTCTGCGATTTCTTCTCTTAGTTTAATGGCTGTCTCAAAGTCTAGACTTGCGCTGGCGACTTTCATAAGTCCTCTTAGTTTTTCGATTTGTTTTGCTATGTCGCCGTCGCCTTTATCTATGTGTTTGCCTGTAATCTCTAGACTATTAACGATAGGTTTGACGATTGTGCGGGGAGTTATATTGTGTTTTTTGTTATAAGCTACTTGCTTAGTGCGGCGGCGGTCGGTCTCATCTAATGCTCTTTGCATAGAACCTGTTATTCTATCGGCATACATAATTATATTACTCTCGCTGTTACGGGCGGCTCTGCCGATAGTTTGGATAAGCGAACTTTCACTCCGCAAAAAGCCTTCCTTATCAGCATCCAAAATAGCCACAAGCATAACTTCGGGCAAGTCAAGACCCTCTCTAAGCAAGTTAATACCGACAACTACATCAAACTCACCTTTCCTAAGTGATTGCAATATCTCTATCCTTTCCAAAGTGTCGATATCATAATGCAAATAACGCACCTTAATACTATGCTCCAAAAAGTATGCGGTCAAACTCTCCGCCGTCTTTTTGGTAAGAGTTGTAACAAGAGAACGACCGCCTTTTTTTGTAGTAGCTTTAATCTCGCTTAATAGGTCATCTATCTGTCCTTTAATCGGGCGTATCTCCACAGGCGGGTCTATTAGTCCCGTAGGGCGTATGATAAGCTCGGCGATTTGTCCCTTTGATTGTTCTAGCTCAAAAGCGGCGGGTGTTGCCGAAACAAAGACAACTTGCGGCAACCTTGCCCAAAATTCATCAAAGTTAAGCGGACGATTATCAAAAGCAGCGGGCAATCTAAAACCATATTCTATAAGACTGGTTTTGCGTGCCCTATCGCCCTTATACATCGCACGCACTTGCGGGACGGACATATGACTCTCGTCAATAAACATTACAAAGTCTTTAGGAAAATAGTCAAGCAAAGTAAACGGCGGCTGTCCTGCACTTCTGCCGTCAAAGTATCTGGAATAATTTTCGATACCGCTGCAATATCCCATCTCACGCATCATCTCAATATCGTAAGTTGTGCGCTGTCTTATCCTATGTGCCTCAAGGGGTTTACCAATCTCCTCAAAATGCTTCACTTGCAATTCCATATCTGCGTCAATCTGTTGCAGAGCGGCAAGCAAAGTATTATGCTCTACGGCATAGTGCGAGGCGGGAAAAATTGCGGCGTGCTTTAGCTTATTGATAATCTTACCCGTAAGCATTTCTACTTCGTACAGACCCTCTATCTCATCGCCAAAAAACTCAACCCGTATACCAAACTCTGTCTGATGTACAGGCATAAGCTCAATAATATCCCCTCTAACCCTAAAATTATTCCGGGCTACTTCGGTATCATTACGCTGATAATTGATGGCGATTAGCTTACGGATAAATTCGTCCCTATCCAGCTTGTCCCCCGGACGCAAGCTGACACTAAGACGGTAATACTGTTCAGGCGCACCTAATCCATAAATACAACTGACACTTGCAACAACAACAGTGTCCCGTCTCTCGTGCAAGCTACAAGTGGCAGAGTGGCGGAGTTTGTCTATCTCATCATTGATTTGCAAGTCTTTTTCGATATAGGTATCCGTACTGGCAATATATGCTTCCGGCTGAAAATAATCATAATAGCTGACAAAAAACTCAACCCTGTTATTAGGCAAAAGTTCTCTCATCTCGTTACAAAGCTGTGCGGCAAGAATTTTATTGTGTGCCAAAATAAGGGCAGGACGGTTAGATTTTTCTATAACCTTTGCCATAGTATAGGTCTTACCACTGCCTGTTACACCCAAAATGACCTGCGATTTGAGTCCGTCCTCTATACCCTCGGCAATCTTATCTATCGCTTGCGGCTGGTCCCCCGCAGGCTTGTGTTGTGATATAACTTCAAATTTATGCATAATTGGTCACATTTTAGTATAACCTATTTGCAGCTATCTTTGCAACAATTTGATAAGTAAATTTACATTTTTGCACCGAAATTACTCATACTACAAATATGAAGTCAAAACGGTTAATTAGAGTATTAGCGTTATCGCTTGTATTATTTGCTATAACGGGATTAGCTTTTACTTTTGGAGCGGCGTTAATTTTAGAACCAAATGTCCCGATTGCCGGCTTTGAGAAATTAGATACTAAGCGTTTAGTTGCAACACCGCAACCAACACTATTGGACAATGACGGTAATAAATTAGAACATTTAGGCAATCGGGGGGTTGACTATAATAATCTCCCCCCGTATGTTATTAATGCCTTTATCGCCGCCGAAGATAAAAGATTTTACAATCATAAGGGTGTTGATTATTACCGTATGGCAGGAGCTGCATTAAATAATCTTAAATCAAGAAGTTATTCGGAGGGTGCATCAACCATAAGTCAACAGCTTATCAAAAACACTCATCTAAGCGGCGATAAAAAAATCACCAGAAAGATACAAGAAATTCGGATTGCCAGAAAATTAGAGCGTGCAAATACTAAAGAAGAAATTTTGGAAATGTATTTTAATATTTTGTACTTTGGCGGGAATATTTACGGTTTGGAAGCTGCAGCACGCTATTATTTTGGAGTATCCGCAACCGAACTTGACTTAGGGCAAAGTGCAATGTTGGCAGGTGTAATTAATAATCCGTCCCGATATAGTCCAATTCATAATTTTGAAAATGCTACCAAACGGCGTAATCTTGTATTAGGGCGAATGAAAGAATACGGATTGATAGCTAATGAGGCATATGAGGGTGCTGTCGGCAATGACACGGTGGTATCTGTAACAATTCCGACATCAAGGACTTATATTACTAATACTCTTAGAGAGGCGGAAGGACTCTTAAAGAAGTGTCTATCAGGATATACTATTACGACATACTATGACTCTACCGCATCAAAAACAATAGAAAACGCACTCAACGACCAACCGCTTACACAAACTTACAGATTTGCAGGACGGGGAGTTGTCATATGCAACCGCACTCACGGCATTATTGCCGATACCGGACACAATATCGGAAACCGTCCGCCGGCATCTGTTATCAAACCGATTATCTGTTATGCTCCCGCATTAGAACGGCGTTTGATTGCTCCCCTTACTCCCATTTTGGATGCGCCGATTAATTACAACGGTTACACTCCAAAAAATAATAGAGGCGGTCACCGAGGTTGGATAACAATTGAAGAAAGTATGATGGAATCGGATAATATTCCCGCTGTTAAATTGCTTGATATGACAGGCATTGACTACTGCAAAAGTGTAGCAAAAAATATGGGGATTAACTTTACTTCTCAAGATAAGGGGTATGCACTTGCATTAGGCGGAATGAGCGAGGGTGTTACGCTAACGGAACTTTGCGGAGCGTACTCTACCTTTGCTAACGGCGGTATGTATAGCCGCCCTCGTTATATCAAAGAGATAGCTGACGCTAACGGGCGGATTGTCTATAGTCATAAGCCTTATAACGCCAGAGTAATCGGAGATGATACAGCGTACTTGATTACCTCTATGCTTAGAAAAACAGCAAAACACGGCACAGCCAAACGACTCAAAGACTTACCTTTTCAAGTTGCGGCAAAAACAGGCACGCACGGCACAGAGGACGGCAATACCGATGCCTATGCTATGGCATATACAAGCAAACACACTATAGGAATTTGGCACGGCAGTCTATCTTCGCCGCACAAAAATTTATTAGGGGGCGGAATATCAACAAATACTATGCGTGATTTTTTAGGAGATTTTTATAAAAACACGCCCCCTCCCGCATTTGTTACTCCCGACAGTGTTGACACTTATATGATTGACGGCAAAGAGCTATACAAAAACTACCGCATTGTAAAAGCCACAGACAGCACAAAAACAAAAAAAGAAGGTCTCTTTAGCAAAAGAAACCCTCCAAGAAAATTTTATTCGCTTAAATTTTATTGTTAGTTAATTGGATTAATTATGACTAGAGCATTACCTTGAAAAGTTATAGTTTCTAAATACTGTGTTGATACTTTTTGTCCGTCAAAACTTACAATATATTGACGATTTTCAATAGCTCCCATAATCTCAACAATCAAATCCCCCTCTCTCCAAAATGAACTATGAGCCATCAAACTATGTGTTTCGGTTCTGTATAGCCACTGACTACCCCAATCAATATCAACACGGAACAAGCCCGCTCCCTCACGAAAAACAAATATATAATCATTGACGAGATATACCGAATTGCCATGTATTTCTATCAGTTGTCCATTCATATGCACATAATTTCGTCTTACTTCATTCCAATTCCATCTCGAACTGCTTTCTGAGCGTATTAATCCTAGTGCAGTATTAAAATCTTTTGAAATCGGAATCCATTCTCTATTTTGATTAAGATAATGAGTTGTTTGCCGACGCCCTGCGACAACTTGTGATCTGTATATTATGTTAAGCGGACATACAAAGTGCATACCATATGTAAAAACAGCATGCGGTGTCACTTCATTAATATTACTACTTGTAAATAATACCGAATTGCCAAATTTGTCAACTCTTGCATTATCAATCACAATAGCTTGATTTGGATTTAGATGAATGAAGTTAAGATTGTAATCGCTATCTACCGAAAGGCTATAGTAATCATAAATGTTCCAACTCACGGGTACAGCCATAATGCCAGCTGATACAAATACATGTTGGTTCCAAATATTATCGCTGTCAAGAAAAAAATCAGCTAGTGCAAATACTCTGCCACTTTCATGATGTATTATAAATGTTTGACTTGTAAAATTAGCACTAAACCTAAACCTAGTCTCAAAAGAGATATACCCATGCCAAAGTGCATTTTCAGATGTATATTGAACAAAAGTAAATTCGCCGTGAGTAAAAAGATTAGTCAGTACACCGATACTCTCTTGCCTAATTTCATGCTCATCTTCTCGAACAAATATTACTTCATCAACTTGATTTTGCTCATTGATAGTTACAAGCGTATGAATACTAACATCTTGTAAAGTTGTTTCAGCCATACCAAACGCAGTAACATTATTCATATTGATACGCACATTTTGCATTAATGATAAAACACGCTGAGAAAAAGGATTTTGACTATAGTTGCTACACCCAGTAAATACAACGGTTGTTGTTATCGTCAAAAGCAATGACAGTAAAATTAATTTAACTTTTTTCATAAATATACATTCCTTATTTGAACTGCTAGGCAAAAAAATTTATACATCTAATAAACATTATACACAAAAAAATATATTATGTCAAGCATTTGCTATGACCACAGTTTGGCAACATCAATATTTAGACTACCACCGTCCGCTACTTTATCTAGTGTCGGCAAGCCTGTAAGACACTCTATCATTTTGATATTATCGTCTTCCATAATGCCATTCTTATATTGATTAAAGATAATGCCCTTGACATCAAAGCCTTTGGATTTCAAAAATTCTACTGTTAGGTATGTCATATTGATTGTACCTAGCTTACAGCTAGTTACTACAATAGTCTTAGGTTTTGCAGGCTTAAATAGTGCCTCAACCACATCAGTAAGCATAATTAGCTTATTACCCTTAAATGTTATCGGACAAACTGCACCGCCTGCACCTTCGATAACTACATAATCACTTTTGTCCGCAACTTGCCTATAGGCTTTAAGCACAACATCTAGGTCAATAGGATTTTTTTCGATTTGACCTGCCAAGTGTGGTGACACTGCCGTCTTATAGATATACGGACACGCTGACGGGATTTTGCCGTTTCCTGCACTCTCTCCAATTCTTACGGCATAACCCAAATCAGTCTCTCCGTTAGCATCCGCACCGCTAAGTCCGGGCTTAAAATAGCCGACATTTTTGCCTGCCTCTCGCATAGTTTTTAGTATCTGTCCCGAAATATAGGTCTTGCCTATCTCTGTACCCGTTGCCGTAATATAAATACTTTTGCTCATTTGTTTAACTCCTTTATCGCTTTAGCCGCACCGATTATTTGCTCCATTGTGTGTTCGCTTGATAATGCTACCCTAAGCCTTGCTGTGCCTTTGGCTACTGTGGGATAGCGTATTGCAGGGATATAATAGCCTGCTTTTAATAGTTTGTCCGATACTTCTACCGCTTTTTTTTCGTCACCTATTATAATAGGAATAATAGGTGTTTGACTAATCGGCATATTAAATTCTTTACAAAAAAGTGCGATATTTTGCTTTAATCTTTCTATCCTTTCAGGTTGGCTCTTAATTATATCCAACGCTTTACCTGCGGCAACCGCTTGGGACGGAGCAATCGCAGTAGAAAAAATAAAACTCCTTACGCTATTAGTCAGATACTCAATAAGCTCTTTTGACCCGCAAACAAAACCGCCCTCTGTTCCCAATGCCTTACCGCAAGTCCCCATAATTATATCAGGATTACGACACCCGTAATGTTCGGCTATCCCTCGCCCTGTAGACCCAAGCACTCCTGTAGAATGTGCCTCGTCTATCATCAAAAAGTATCCGTATTTGTCGGCTATCTCTAAAAGTTTAGGTAGGTTAGCGACATCGCCGTCCATACTAAACACCGCATCACTAACTATCAGACCGCCCTGCCACTTGTACTGCTTTGCCTTGTTTTCTAGGTCCGTCATATCGTCGTGACAATATACGATTGTTTCTGCCTTACTTAACTTACACCCGTCAATAATACTTGCGTGATTAAGCTCATCACTTAGAATTACACCACCCAAAGACGCTATCGCTGGTATGACTCCTGTATTAGCAGCATACCCCGACCCAAAGAGCATAGCCGACTCTGTTCCCTTAAATTTTGCAATCGCTGACTCAAAATCAATGTGCGGCGGCAATGTTCCTGTTACTAATCTTGACGCTCCTGCACCTACCCCGTATTCCTTAACCGCATTTGCCGAGACAGCAACAACCTGAGGGTGTGTCGATAGTCCTAAATAATCATTTGACGCCATTATGACCGTACTAACGCCGTCAAATGATGTGCTATTGTTTCTAACTCTAATATTTCGCCAAATATTCGTCTCTTTTTTTTGAGCAATTGCTTTTGTTAGTTTGTCAGTTTTACTTTCAATAATAGGACTCTCAGGCACACCTGTCACAATAACAGGTGTGTTTTCTAAGTAATCAATGCATTTCTTTATGTTGTCTTTCGACCCGTCATACAAATAAATCCTACCCCCCCGTTTTTCACCAACTTCCTTTAGCTTTGTTATTCTCACATATCCAAAATACTTAGACGCTACATAACCTGTTACATAATCCACATCATCAGAAAAACAAATCTCCCCAACAATTACTTTTGCATTAGCCGTTTTACTCGCAAGCGTTAGAGCTTCGGCAAAATGATTTTTATTAGCGTATGACCTCGCATTGTCAGCACCCACACACGACACACGCACACCTCTTATCGGGTCAGGTGTTATACACTTGTTTTGTCTTATGTCATATATTATTGCACCACGCATTTTGCCTGTGTTTTTTAGCGTTGCTATTATATTATCAATGTTAGATGCGGGGCGGCTTTCTAATTTCGCAAAAATATTACTTAATTGCCTTTTGACCTCTAACCAACCTTGCTCCGCACTATCAACTGTGAGAGTTGTGACAGGTAGTGCTGACACCTTGTCTATCTTTGTCTTAATTTCCTCTACCTTAATATTGATTTCTGCAGACGCACCATTCGGGTGGCTCAAAGCACGCACCAAAAGTTGTTGCGAAAGTTCTTTTACTCTGTCACTCTCAACAATTTCTTCTGCACCTGATATATGCTCACCGTCCTTTGACGCCCGCATTTTGACGCTAAAATTTTTATTCTTATCTTTCAAAGCTTAATTTTTAAGTCATTTTCTATACTTACTCCGGGGGTTGTAAGCATATCGCCTGTAATGGCAGCATTAAATCCCGCACTAATAAGTCCGTGTCCACCGCCACTATATAATCCACGACCGCCCGACAACCTCAAATACTTGTCAGGCATAATAAATCTATATACCGCCGCTACTCGCCTTGCCTCATCCTCTATAAGAGGTGTACGCTCTGCAAGCGGTGTACCTTTGATTGGACTCAAAAAGTTAATCGGCACAGACACAACTTTTAGCCTTTTTAGCTCAAAAGCCATATCAAGCCTATCGTCTACTGTTTCGCCCATACCCATTATACCGCCGCTACAAACATCCATTCCTACCTTGACGGCGGCACTAATGGTTTCCAATTTGTCATCATAAGTATGAGTTGTACAAATATTAGAGAAAAAGCGACGCGAGGTTTCAAGATTACAATGATACCTCGTCACCCCTGCTTTATTTAGCTTTTTGAGCTGTTCGTAATTAAGTAACCCTAAGGACGCACATAAAAGTAATGGTTTATCTAAATTCTTATCCACCATTAGCTTGTCCGAAGCAATTCTTATCGCTCTATAAATTTCACAAACTTTATCAAGCTGACTTGCCGACAAAGTACGCCCGGAAGTCACCAAACTAAACTTGCCGACCCCTCGCTCATAGTTACTTAGTGCCTGCTCAACAGCGACATCTATATCTATAACATCATAAACATCAACACCTGTGTTACTGTGTTTGCTCTGCGCACAAAATTTGCAGTCCTCGCTACAAGCACCGCTCTTTGCATTAAGAATCGTACACAAATCAAAATCCTTACCACAAAAATGTTGCCTAATCTCATCAGCTGCTTTAGTCAACGCACCCAAATCACCGGCATTATACAATTCCACAGCTTGCTCACGGCTAATATCTTTGCCGCTTATCACTTGTTTCTTTAGTTTTTCAATCACATATTAAGTATAAAGGTAAATAGACTCTTTTGTCAAATAAAATCCGCCTTAAACACTTATTTCTTCGCCGTCATGCAAAACTATTATTGACTGTCTATTCCTAAAGTCTCAAAATTTTCAGGCTTTTCCGAATGTATCGGAATAATTTTTTTTGGTTTGGTCACCTTACACAGTCCGATTATATCTTCAATTGTGGCGTGTCCGCTTGTATGAAGCAACTCAAACTCACCTCCTGCGACTTTGGCATATTCAATAAAATCAAAAGTTCTTTTATCAAAACAACCTCTTCTTTTTTCTAAATAACCACCCCACATTGAATAAATCAGCAAATTGTCGGCAAAAGCATTTATTGCCTGCTTACTTACAGAATTTATTCTTGCCATAAAACAAAATCCTTCGTCTCGCATAAATTTATGTAAATTTTTGCCATAAACATACGGCTTAATTCTTGTAAAATTATAAAAAGATGACCGACTATTTTGGGCTATAATTTTCAAAATATCCGATTGATATTGGTCGCAAACAATGAAAGGTTTTTTGAGTCTAACAGCAGCATTATAAAACATCGCTATCCTGTCAATATTTGTAGAGCTAGCTAAAACAAATATGTTCTTTTGTTGCCGCATTAATTCTTCCGCTTTAGCCCCCACTTCATACTCTGTCATAACCTTTTCGGTAGCTCGACTAAGCATACTCCCCTCGCAAATAAGAAGATCAATATTATTAGCGTACTTCTCAAGCATTGGCAACATTTTTCTACCTTTAGCTCCATGCATCCTAAAGTCACCTGTATGCAATATTCGCTTCCCCTCCGCTTCAATCAAAAAAGCATACGCATCAAAAGCAGAATGGTCAACACAAAGCGGTGTTATTTTTATGTCTTTAATCAAAAAGGATTTACCCGCTACAAAAGTCTTAAATTTGTTCACTAGTATGGGATTGCCTTTGTCTACCTTTTCTTTAAGAACCTCTTGTAATCGCAAAAATATTTGCTTTGCAGTATCACCCATATATATAGGTACTTCGGGCAATACTTTTTCGAACATTCCGACATGGTCGCCATGATAATGCGTAACCAATACAGCGTCACAATTCGGCTCACCTTTTGTTACTCCCTCTACTTCAAAAGCATCAATTTCAAGTCTATCAACTGACGGCAAATCTAAACCTACATCAATAATAATGCAGGCTTGTGCTGTCTTAATTTCACAAATCGTACCACCTATTTTGTGTGTACCTCTATGGATTTTTACTCGCATAGCGCCTCCCATATCTCATCAATAGTAAGCTCTATTCCTGCATTGCAAAATACAACATTATTTTTCTTTAAGCCTATAGTAATTTTGTCAATGCTAGCCTGATTATTATTTGTTAAATTTGGGGGAGTTTCCATAACAAGCAATTTGCAAGACGGAATAAGAGTTATGTGAGGATTATATATCGTATTCTCCTCATATCTGCCAAACAATGCATTTACAATTTTTATATGCTCTGCGTACTGCTCTACAATTTTTGCCTTTTGTTCTGTAATTGCCGTTGTATAATTATTTATTTGCTCTATAACTTTTGGCATACTGCTTGCCAGTGTATTTACCCTATTGTCAGAAAAAACCTTGCCCTCAACAAACATTAATTCTTGAGTAGCTGTATTTAATAAAACCATATCACACTTTCCACGCCCGTACACTTCCCCATTAAGGCGTACTTCAATATCAAGCATAACAACCTTTGTCTTTCTTGCTATCCCAAATGTATGGTTGTTAAGACGGTCCAAAAGCATTCTTTCTGTATCTAACCCATTCGCACCTCTAAATTTATTCTCATTTTGCTTCTTAGCTTTGCTGTAAAAATCTAGTCCTGTCGTCCCTTCGGCATATTCGGGCTTATTATAATTATCATTTCTTTCAAATGATTTCTCTCTAAAGCTATAAAGACATCCGCCTCTATGATAAAAATCTATTCTTCCCGCTCTAACCGCAGGGAAAACTAGTCCTTCAAAAACATCTGCTTTTAAGCGTGTGTAAATCTCGGCATCTTGCCCGACTAGTCCGCGTAGTTTTGCAATGTCAAATTTTCTTATAAATGCCATAATAGTCCTTTTAATTATAGCAAATATGTTGATACAAGTCCACTAATAACTTGCTTTTGCCAAACAAAAAAGGTAACGACTATAAAAATCGCTACCCTTTCGCTTGTTAAGATATTTAATTCCACTTTTTGACAAATTCATCTATCATATCAAGATATCCTAATTTGTTAATGTCGTTCATTGCAACCAGGTCGGTTGAAGATACCTCTGTACCGTCTGCTTTGAGTGTTACTGTGCCTACTACATCGCCTGCTACTATAGGAGCGGTTATGACATTAAGTGTCACCTCGGTAGTTAGCTCTTTGCCTGCTCTCTTACGGTCAAAATGTGCCAAATCCTCTCTCGCCATAACAGCCAATTGTTTTTCTTTAGAGTTAGACACCTCAATAGGGTCACCGAATTGCACTCCGCCTATAACCTCTACCTTAGTTTCGTAGTTGCCAAACATATCGTTAAGAAGTTCCGAATTTTCAAAAAATCTTACTTTTGAATCAGGTGCACCTACAACTACAGCAATAGCACGCATTCCGTTACGAACAGCGGTTGACGACAAACAATGCATAGCATCTCCCGTAAAACCTGTCTTACCGCCGTCACAACCTTGATAGGCTTTAATCA
>WQVM01000047.1 GCA_009783985.1 Bacillota bacterium
AGCGGCTATCGGTAAACAGGGATTTGAGGCGGACGATGTTATCGGGACACTATCTAAAAGGTTTCCCGTTAAAACATACATAGTTACGGGCGATAAGGACAGCTTGCAACTGATTGACGACACGGTGACGGTCTTGCTTACCAAAAAGGGAATAAGCGAGGTCGCCGTGATGGATAGGGACGGATTACACGCAGCTATGGGACTTGCACCGTCGCAGATTGTTGAATATAAGGCGTTGGCGGGAGATACAAGCGATAATATTCCCGGGGTTGTCGGCGTGGGTGAAAAGACAGCACTTAGTTTGCTTGATAAGTACGGAACTGTTGATATTATCTACAAAAATTTAAGTGAGATAACGGGAGCGTTGCATAACAAGTTGGCGGCGGGCAAGGATAACGCTAAACTGTCGGGCGAACTTGCAAAAATTGACTGTGTTGTTCCGCTTGATACAAAGTTGAGTGAACTTAATTTTTGCTTTCCGTTTGGGGCAGAAGTCAAAGAATTTTTTAATAAGTACAGAATGAATAGCCTTGCTCGGCGGGGAGAGTTATTTGGAGAGAAGAAAGAAGACGGAGGAGAGAGGAAAGAGAGTGTTGACATAAAGATAAGCAAGCCTAGTGAGATATCAGTCGCAGAAACAGTTAAAGCAAGCAAGCCCGAAAAAAAAGCTAGTGCAAAAATAACGCATATCAAATGTGCGGAGGAACTTGTCAAAATTATAGAGCCTCTCAAATCTTTTGCTTTTTATTTAGGTGACAACTTGCATATTGCACCTGACGCAGTTACTGAATATGTTGTAACCCTCAATATGGACTTATTGACTCAAGGTATGACTTTGACATCTGCCTTAGATATAATCGGGGGCAAGCTAGCTGACCCGAATATCACAAAGTATGTTTTTGATGCAAAGGCTGTTATGGGAGTTCTGACAGCACAAGGAGTTGCTCTTTGCGGATACGAGGATATTCGGCTTATGCAGTATCTTGTGGATATGACGGTGGATTACAGCACGGCGGAGAGACTGCTTGATTTTTATGGTGTGGGGAGTGATGAGTCTGCAAGCGGTCTGATATATATTAAGGACGAGCTTACGGGGCATCTAAAAAATCTTGGTATGGATAAACTATACCGTGATATTGAATTGCCTCTTATCGGAGTTCTTTATGATATGGAACGGTGCGGATTTTGCGTGGATACAGCCGGACTGATTGAGTTAGGTCGGGAGTATGTTAAGCGTCTTGGGGAACTTACCAAAGAGATTTATGAGTTAGCAGGTGAGGATAGCTTTAATATCAACAGCCCTAAACAGATGGGGGTAATCCTTTTTGAAAAACTCAAAATTCCCTACTCCGTCAAAAAGAAGTCCGCCACAGGATACTCAACGGCGGCGGATGTGTTAGAGCCGTTAGCCGTAGAATATCCTATAGTCAAAAAACTTTTGGAGTACAGGGGATTAAGCAAACTTAATTCGACTTATGTAGAAGGGCTATTGACGGCGGCAGGAACAACAGGCAGAGTATGTACCAACTTTAGGCAAATGCTTACGACAACAGGCAGGCTAAGTTCTACCGAACCTAATCTCCAAAATATTCCCGTGCGTGACGAGGAGGGCAAAGTTTTTCGTAAGTTGTTTGTTCCGTCTAAAGGCAATGTTCTTGTCGCTGCCGATTACAGTCAAATAGAGCTTAGATTACTTGCACAGTATTCAAGTGACCCCCGCCTTACGGAGGCTTTTGAAAAAGGCGCGGATATTCATACTATGACAGCAGCGGAAGTTTTTGGTGTAAGTGAAAGCGAGGTGACCGATATTATGCGGCGCGGAGCTAAGGCGGTCAACTTCGGGATTATTTACGGAATAAGTGAGTTTGGACTTGCGGCGAGTATCGGTTGCAGTCAAAAAGAAGCCCGTGCATATATGGAGAAATACTTTGAGCGTTTTAGCAGTGTTAAGGATTATCAGAAAAAAATGATAGAAGAGTGCAAGCGTACAGGATATGCGACAACTTTGTTCGGACGCAAGCGCAAAATATCCGAGATTAATGCGGGTAATTACGCACTAAGAGCTTTCGGCGAACGCGCGGCAATCAATATGCCTCTACAAGGCACAGCGGCGGATATTATCAAAATAGCTATGTTGCGGGTGAGTAAAGCACTAGAGAATAAAAAGTCAAAATTGATTTTGCAAGTACATGATGAGCTGATTATTGATGCCGACCCAGCCGAAGCTGATGAGGTCATCAAGATTATAAAGCAAGAGATGGAAGGTGCGTGCAAGCTCAAAGTGCCGCTTGTCGTTGATGCGGGAGTAGGTAAGAATTGGCTTGACGCTAAGTAGTGTAGAGTATAAGTGAGAGTAGTGCAAAATTAGTCAAGCGAAAATATAACAAAGGAATGACGATTTTTTGCTTGATATAATTGAAATTATATGATATTATTAGAGATATGAAAAAACATTCAGTCATTTCATTTTTTTCAGGTTGTGGCGGATTGGATTTAGGTCTAATCGGTGGTTTTTCGTATTTGGGCAAACAATATAAAAAGAATCCCTTTAAGATAATTTTATCAAATGATATAAATGAAAAAGCTACACTTACGCAAAAACATAATTTTAGCGATATAAATGTTGTTTGCGGTGATGTGACAAAACTAGTTGAGAATAATTTACCTTATGCCGACATTTTAATTGGTGGATTTCCGTGCCAAGACTTTAGTTTGGCAGGCAAACAAAGAGGATTAGAAGTTGAGAGAGGGAATTTATACAAGGCAATGGTTACGGCACTTAAAAAAATCAAGCCTAAGGTTTTTTTGGCAGAAAATGTAAAGGGCTTACTTCTTTGGAAAAATGGTCTTGCAATCAATACCATAGTTAATGATTTTGAAGAATGTGGTTATTCGGTGGTGTTTAAGCTACTTAATGCAGCAGACTATGGGGTGCCACAAACAAGGGAAAGAGTTATCATTGTTGGAATAAGAAACGATATTAAAAGAAAATTTAAGTGGCCAGAACCAACTCATTCAAATATGCCGTTGTTAGGATTGACCAAGTGGGTTTCTGTTGAAGAAGCGATTAGAGATTTGGAAGATGAAAAAATTGCAACAAAAATTCCAAACCATCAATATTCAAAAGCGAAAAAAAATAATGGACAAGGAAATAAAGCAGTAGTTGCAAATTTGCCGTCGCCTACTATGAGAGCAGAGCATCATGGCAACATAGAATTTCACTACAAATTGCCTAGGAGATTATCTGCACGAGAAGCAGCACGAATTCAGTCTTTTCCTGACAATTTTGTTTTTTTGAGATCTACAACAGATGCCTATAGACAAATTGGGAATGCCGTCGCACCTGTTTTTGCATGGCATATCGCACAATCATTATTAGAAATATTAGAAACTAAAGAGGAATATGATGAACTCAAAAAGTGTATATAATGAAATATTTGATGACAACCTTATTGTTAAGAGAGTCAAAAATAAACTCCCAAAACTATTCCAACTCGCAGAGCTTGAAAGCTCTCGTGATGGAAAAATCGGAATGGAAATTGGCTCGGTTAGAGAAAGAATTCTAATAGCCTTGCTTATGTTTAAGTATGGCATAGATATTGTTAATTCAACAGTTAGGATTACAGAGCCAGCGGTCGATGTTTTTGTCAAAGGCGAGCCGTTATCAATCAAAACTATCACAACAGCAACTTCAAAGCTAAGAGGTGGTGTAAAATTGATTTGGACGGTTGATGCCCAAAAGGCACTAGAGTTTCAAAACTCATACGCACCAAAGTGTGACATTTTGCTAGTGCAAATTGCATGGAAAAACACGGGTAGATTGTGTCTATTTTCAAAGCACTCTCAAGTCAAAATTTTGGAAAATATTGGTCGAGAAAGATATATCAAACTACCCAAAGCAGGAACAAATCCAAGAGGAGCAGAAATATCACAAGAGGCGTTAAATCTTTTGCTTGAATGTGAAGATACACGAACAATAGAAATCCCATTTATTAGAGATGAGATTGACTATAGAGAGATTTACACAAAATGGCTTGATGCGTGGCGAAAAGAATTTTAGAGCATTGTGCATTTTTCGAGATTAGGTGATAAAGTATACACACACAAAAAAAGGACCGCATTTGTGGCGATCCTTTTTCTACATAAAACGATGTTTATCTTTTGTAAAAAATTATAAATCAATCGTGTGTAGGGCTAATTTAATTGTGATTTCTCCGATCGCTTTGTTATTCGGTCGAATTATCACAGAATTATGAGTGTGTAGGGTTTTGTGTTGAGTGACGGCTTGTGCAGCAACTTTGAGTTTGTTTTTGTGTGCTCTTGCTTGTGCAGCTTTTTACCGGTTTGGTAGTGTTTTTGCTTGTGCAAGCTCTTGTAGCACATGATTCGTTAGGACGATATTGTCCGCCACCTGTTGTTTTAGGAACATTCTTGTTGTTTTTCATAAGTTTTGTTTTTTGTCAACCTCCTGACGCTACTAGTATGGCACGAATGTATAAAAATATACATTCAAATGTAAAAAGTAAAAAGTGAAAGGTGAAAAGTGCGGATAGGGAAGTTGACAAAGACTAATCATTATGTTATTCTATATAAGTGACGCCTAAGCTGGATAATAAAAAGATAGAGAGTATAAGTCCTACCGTGTTAGCTTTTGTCGGGGACGCTGTTTTTAGTTTGTATGTCAGAGGCAAAATTGTGGAAATATGTGACGGCAAGTCGGGATTGGTTACGGCAAAGTGCAATACTCTTGTTAATGCCAAGGCTCAAGCCAAAATGCTGGACAATATTACTGAATATTTGACAGAGGAAGAAAAAGACATTTCCAGGCGGTGCCGCAATACTCATCTTAACAATAAGGCAAAAAACGCTGAACTTATCGAATACAAAGCGTCAACGGCTTTTGAGGGTGTGATTGGTTGGTTGTGGTTAAAGGGCGATGAGGCAAGGGCGGTGGAAATAATGGAAAAAGCAATAAAATAATGAATAACGAATAGCTAATAACGAATAACGGCGGACGAGTTAGATAACTTTAAGCTAAAATAATTTTTCAATCGTTATTCGCTATTCGCTATTCGTTATTAGTTATTCGTTAGTATCACGGAGTAATTATGAGTTTAGCCGACAAAATATTTATCAAAAATTGCGAAGATATTCTAAAAAATGGTTTTTGGGATACCGATATTGCTGTGCGTCCTAAGTGGGAGGACGGTAAGCCTGCACATACGGTCAAAAAATTTGCGATAGTCAATAGGTATGACTTGTCTAAGGAGTTCCCGCTTTTGACTATCAGAAAAACAGCGTTTAATTTTGCGGTTGACGAGTTGCTTTGGATATGGCAAAAAAAATCCAACAATGTCGCTGACCTCAAGAGCAAGATTTGGAATCAATGGACAGACGAGTCGGGCAGTATCGGCAAGGCTTACGGCTATCAGCTAGGAGTCAAGCACGAGTACAAAGAGGGTCAGTTTGACCAAGTTGACAGGATATTGTACGACCTAAAAAACAATCCGTACAGCCGGAGAATTATATCCAATATATATGTCCACGCAGATTTGAAAGATATGAATTTGTATCCGTGCGCATACAGTATGACTTTTAATGTGACGGACGGCAAACTTAACGGCATACTCAATCAACGGTCACAAGATATGGTGGTTGCTAACAATTGGAATGTTTGTCAGTATAGTGTACTGCTTATGATGTTTGCGCAAGTCAGCGGTCTTGAGGCGGGGGAGCTTGTTCATGTTATTGCTGATGCACACATATATGATAGGCATATCCCCGTGGTTGAAAAACTTTTGACCGCTCCTAGGTACAAAGCACCTAAGCTGATAATTGACAAGAGTATCAAGGATTTTTATAAATTTACGGTCGATAGCTTTGAGTTAAAGGGATATAAGTATAGTGAGTTAGGGGAGAAGTTGCCTGTTGCTACTTGACAGAATATTCATCGTCGGATTCGTGCTACGCTCGGTGAGTCGTTTTGGTTGCGTACATTAGAGTACGCGCCCAAAACGACTCACCGAGCGTAGCACGACTGCGACGCGACTATTCTGTCAAAAAAGGAGATGTATGAATACAATTGTTGCAGTTGACGAAAAATGGGGAATCGGATGTGACGGAAAATTGTTATACGATATTCCCGAAGATATGAAGTTTTTTAGAGAGATGACGGACGGCAAAGTTGTTGTGATGGGACTTACTACGCTCAAATCTTTGCCCAACTCTAAGCCTCTCAAAAATAGGGTCAACATAGTCTTGTCTTATGATAAGGACGAAGTATTGGTTGACCCGATTATTGTATGTCACTCTATAGAGGAACTACTCAAAGAAGTCAAAAAATATAAGCCCGAAGATGTTTTTGTTATAGGCGGACAAGCTATATACAGGCAATTACTAGACTATTGCGACACGGCTTATATTACAAAAGTTAAAAGCACAAAAAAAGCCGATACATTTTTTCCAGATGTGGACAAACTTAATAACTGGACTCTAGAGAGCAAATCGGAAGAAAAAGAGCATAACGGATTGAAATATGTTTTTTGTAAATATGTTAGGGTGTAGGGAATAGGGGTTAGTGCGAGTGACCAACTACTCCCTAAAAAAGGATAATTATGAAAATAGAAGGTAAAAATGCGGTAGCCGAGGCGATTAAATCGGGGGCTACAATAGACAGGCTGATTGTGCAAAAGGGTCTTAGCGACCATTCAAGCAATGCCATAATCAACGATGCCAAGAATAAAGGCATTAAGATTTTTTTCAGAGACAAAGAGGCTTTGGATAGAGAGAGCCCTAACGGTCGCCACCAAGGTTTTGTTGCGGATGTTACCGATTTTGGATATTCGGAAGTGTCTAATATCCTAAAGAGTGAGTCTTCTGCAACTCCGCTTATTTTTATTCTTGACGGAATAGAAGACCCCCATAATTTGGGCAGTATCTTAAGGGTAGCCGAATGTAGTGGTGCTAGCGGAGTGGTGATTCCGAGACATAGATCGGTGAGTGTTACCGAGACAGTTGTTAAAGTGTCGGCGGGAGCGGCTGCACATGTTAAAGTCGCCAAAGTTACCAATGTTAATGATGCGATTGACGAGTGCAAAGCGGCGGGTGTTTGGGTATATGCACTTGACGCGGACGGTGATAATATATTTGAAGCAGATTTGAGCAATAGGTCGATTGCTTTTGTCGTAGGCGGTGAGGGCAAGGGAGTAACACCGCTTACACGCAAAAAATGCGACGGCGTATTAAGTATCCCTATGTACGGCAAGGTTGGGTCGCTCAATGCCTCGGTCGCAGCGGGTGTTGCGGCTTTTGCGGCAAGAGCGGCGGGCGGCAAAAAAAGCGGCGGTAACAGCAAAAACAAGGGGAAGCAGTTTAGAGATATTTTTGCCGAGGCAAGGAGCAAAGCGGGACTTAGTTTGACAGATGTTGCCGAACTTACAAAAGTCAAAATCAATATGCTGATTAGATACGATGCGGGAGAGCGTATGCCGACATATAAGGCATATCTCAAATTAACCGATATTTTGGGCATAAGCGAAGAAGAATTTGCGATGAGTAGACTAGAGTTTGATAGACGGAAAGCAGAGAAAAAGTCCTAACCTGTGGGGTTGCTTCGTCGCAATCCCACAAAAAGAAAGCTATAACAAAATTCACAGGAGAAACATAAATAACAATGAGAAAACCATTTACAAGAAAGCCCTTTATAGCGGGTAACTGGAAAATGAACAAAACCGTAGCCGAAACTAAAGCATATATCGCCGAGTTTTTGCCGCTTGTAGAGGATGCAGAGGCTGATGTTGCTTTGTGTGTTCCGTTTACCGATATAGCGGTAGCATCAGAAGCTCTTGCAGGTAGCAAGGTTGGTCTTGGTGCACAAAATGTATCATGGGCGGACAAAGGCGCATATACAGGAGAGATAAGTGCCGAAATGCTTGTCGAGGCTGGCGTTAAGTATGTCATTATCGGACACAGCGAGAGACGGGCGATGTTTGGCGATACTGATAAAACGGTCAATATGAGAACTATCGCTGCACTTAAAGCAGGTTTGATTCCTATCCTTTGCGTAGGTGAGACCGAGCAACAAAGAATGACAAACAAAACTAACGCTGTATTAAGAAAGCAAATGAAAGCAGCTTTTGAAAATATCGCAGTAGAGGATGCCGTTAAGGTTATTATTGCGTACGAGCCGATTTGGGCAATAGGTACAGGTAAGACGGCTACCCCCGAAGACGCAGAGGAGACCTGTGCTTTTGTAAGAAGTTTATTTTCAAGAGTTTATAAAAAAGTCGCCGCAAAAAAAGTCAGAGTATTGTACGGCGGAAGTATGAATGCCGCTAACGCAAAAGACCTTATGGCAAAAGAAAACATTGACGGCGGACTTATCGGCGGGGCAAGTTTGGTAGTAGGGGACTTCGTCAAAGTTGTAAAATATTAGTGGATAGTGGTTAGTGATTGGTGGATAGTGTTGATGAGTGTAACAGCTAGTGATAATCCATCAAAACACTAAGTCCTTAACTAATCACTAACCACTAATCACTAGCCACTAAATAATGAAAATCGTTGCTGACAACAAAAAAGCCCGATTCGAGTATTTTGTACTCGATAGTGTGGAGGCAGGTCTTGCACTCAAAGGCTTTGAGGTTAAGTCTATTCGCTTAGGGCAAGTATCTTTGGGCGAGAGTTTTTGTCAGTTGTATAATGGGGAAATGTGGCTTAAAAATTGCCATATCACGCCGTATAAAATGGAAACCATTGTTAAGATTGACCCGCTCCGTGACCGCAAGTTGCTTATGCACAAAAACGAAATAAATAAACTGGGTGGTAAAGCACGAGAAAAAGGTTATACGCTTGTTCCGCTCAAAATGTATTTTAAGAACGGTCGTGTCAAGCTAGAGGTTGGGTTATGTCAAGGCAAACAGTTGCACGACAAACGAGACACGATTAAGGAGAGGGACATCAAGAGATTGGCGGAGAGAGAGATAGCTAGATATTAGGTGTTAGGGAATAGGGGATAGGGAGTAGTTGATGGATACTGAGGCAACCACTACTCCCTACCCCCTATTCCCTAATTTCTAATTTTAGGGTATTTTTGGTTGACAACTCCCCAATACTATGATATAATCACATTGTTCCTTATAGACAGCAAGTGTGGGATTAGTCCCATTTAAGAGTCTTAGCGACTGCTTGCCGAGAGGCAATCGAATGTTGGTAACTAAGTGTCAGATATGGCACTATTACTTCTTTTCGCCTTGCTCTCTTTATTAAAAGGGAACAAGGCTTTATTTTTATAAGGAGGTAACAAATAATGGCATCAAAAAAGATTATAGCAGAAAAACAAGAGCAAGTTAAGGATATTCTTGACAAAGTCAACAAGTCCAAAGGCGTTGTGCTTGTTGATTATCGTGGAATGGCATCTACAGCCACCAGCGACCTAAGAAGCGATATGCGTAAAGAGAACATTGAGTACAAGGTACTCAAAAACCGTCTTGTGCTAAGAGCTTTTAAGGAAGCAGGGTATAATGACTTTGACAAAATTCTAGAAGGTCCTACAGCAATTGCTTTCGGATACGATGACCCGACAGCACCGGCTCGTATCTTTAAGAAACACGCTAAGGACGGAATTCCTGCATTTAAGGCAGGTATAGTCGAAGGCAAGGTTATGGACGCTGCGGCTATCGAAGAAGTTGCTAGTATTCCGAGCAAAGAAGTTCTTGTGGCTCAACTACTCGGTATGCTTACAATGCCGCTTAGAGGACTTGCTGTTGCACTTGACCAAATTGCTCAAAAAAAAGCATAAGCGTGATGAATGCGTCTCACGCCGAACTAAATCATTAAATGTCATTGCGAGCGGAGCGAAGCAATCCGCCGTATGAAAAAAATAAGTAAATTGCTTTGTACTATATTCTCCGTATAGAGAGAATATAAAAAAATTAAGGAGTTAATATAAAATACTATGGCTGATACAGCAAAATTATTAGAAGAAATCAAAGGTATGACAGTACTGGAACTTAACGAACTTGTTAAGGCTCTTGAGACAGAATTTGGCGTAAGTGCCGCTGCTATGGCGGTTGCCGCACCGGGTGCAGGCGGAGGAGCTGCTGCAGCTGCCGAAGAAAAAACCGAATTCACAGTTAAACTTAAAGATGTGGGTGCTAACAAAATCAATGTTATCAAAGTTGCTCGCGAAATCACAGGACTTGGTCTTGGCGAAGCTAAGGCTCTTGTTGACGGCGCACCTAGCACAATCAAAGAAGGCGTATCTAAAGCCGCCGCCGAAGAAATGCTTGCTAAGTTTAAGGAAGCAGGTGCAACTGCAGAAATGGTTTAATTCGTCAATTTTTTGTAACAGAATCTAATTACAATTAAAATATACCAAAGCCCCTATCGTTTGTCATTGACAGCGGTGGGGGTTTTGGTATATAATTATAGGCGTATTATGAAAAAACTTAACTTAACACAAAAAATTATCAACGAACATTTGGTTAGCGGTGAAATGATTGCGGGCAGTGAGATTAGTATCCGCATTGACCAAACTTTGACGCAGGATTCTACCGGCACTATGGCTTATCAACAGCTGGAGGCTATGGAGATAGATAAGGTCAAGACCAAACGAAGTGTGGCGTACATAGACCACAACACTTTGCAAAGTGGTTTTGAGAATGCTGACGACCACGCATATATCACTAGCGTGGCACTCAAGCACGGTGTGTATGTGAGCAAGCCGGGTAACGGGATTTGCCACCAAGTGCATATCGAGCGTTTTGGTGTCCCCGGTTATACGCTGACGGGCAGTGATAGCCATACGCCTACAGCGGGCGGCTTGGGTATGCTGGGTATCGGCGCAGGCGGACTTGATGTTGCCCTCAATATGGCAGGTGCACCGCTGTATCTTAATATGCCTAAAGTAATCAATGTAATCCTTACAGGCAGGCTTAGGGCAGGGGTTAGTGCTAAGGATGTAATCTTAGAAGTATTGCGTGTACTTACCGTCAAGGGCGGTGTGGGCGCAGTTATAGAATACACAGGTTCGGGTATCAAAAAGTTATCCGTGCCCGAAAGAGCGACTATTACTAATATGGGTGCAGAGCTTGGTGCGACAACTTCGATTTTTCCGTCTGACCAAAATACGCTAGCTTTCCTTACAGCGCAAGGGCGGGCAGAGGATTATGTTCCGCTTGCACCTGACGAGGGGGCAAAGTACGACAAGAAGGTTAGGATAAATCTTAGTACTCTAACTCCGCTTGCCGCTTGTCCGCACAGTCCAGACAATGTCAAGCCTGTATCGGAGCTGACTAAGATTAAGGTTGACCAAGTTTGCGTAGGCAGCTGTACCAACGGCTCATATACTGACCTTATGCGCCTTGCGGCTATCCTCAAGGGTAAGACAGTTCATCCCGAAGTCAGTCTTGTTGCAAGTGCGGGCAGTAAGCAGGTTTTTGCTATGCTTGCCGCTAACGGTGCGCTCAAGGATATTATTGATGCAGGTGCGAGGATACTTGAGTGTGCTTGCGGTCCGTGTATCGGAATGGGACAGTCACCCAGGAGTGATGCCGTAAGTGTGCGGACTTTTAACCGTAATTTTTATGCGAGGAGCGGCACAAAATCGGCTGATGTCTATCTTGTCAGTCCCGAGGTTGCGGCTGTTACGGCACTCAATGGGTATCTGACTTGTCCGCTAGGGGTGACTATACCCAAAAAAGCGTATGCGTTGCCACAAAAATTTGCCGTCAATGATAATCTTATTCTTAATCCTGCTAATTTTCCTAATATAGAGGTTGTAAGAGGACCTAATATTAAGCCTTTTCCGAGAGGTAAGGCTTTGGAAAGCAGCGTAGAGGGTGGAGTACTTCTTAAAGTGGGCGACAACATTACTACCGACCACATTATGCCGTCAGACAGCAAGTTGTTGCCTTTTAGGAGTAATGTGCCGCATTTGGCTAACTTCTGTTTTGCACCCGTTGACCCTGACTTTGGTAAGAGAGCGATGGCGGCGGACAGCGGATTTGTTTTAGGCGGACATAACTACGGTCAGGGCAGTAGCCGTGAGCATGCGGCACTTGTTCCGCTGTATTTGGGTATTCGTGCTGTAATTACAAAAAGTTTTGCCCGTATCCATAAGGATAACCTTATCAATAGCGGAATAATGCCTCTTGTACTAGTCAACGAAAAAGACTATGACAAAATAGATGCGGAAGATAAGCTGGTTATTGATAACGCCGCCGAACAAGTCAAAAAAGGCAGCAGAATAACTGTCCGTAACCTCACTAAAAACATCAACATACTCACAGATATGCCCCTAACCGAAAGACAAAAATCCTTCATACTAGCAGGCGGTGTCCTTAACGCGGCTCGGGGGTAGTCTATGAGAATATCGACAAAAGGCAGATACGGGCTTGCTGTTATGGTTGTTTTGGGGCAGGCGGAGAATGGTGTTACAGC
>WQVM01000048.1 GCA_009783985.1 Bacillota bacterium
CCTACGCCCTAGTCCTAATTATGGTCGCATAACACTCCGTGAGATTACAGGAGTACGGTCGCTTATGTTTGAGGGCGACAACCTTTATATATTACACGGCACAGGCTCTATAAGCCGTGTTGCAGGACCTGATTTTAATACTCCTCTTGTTACACCACCCACAATAGGTGCTGTTAGAGCTATAGGCACACATAGGATATATAACGGTGTTGTTTATCTCTTGTATAACGGAGATTTTGTTTCGCTTGAAACCGGACAAGTTGTCGGTAGAACCACCGTACCCACCTCTAATATTGCTGGTTTTGATATTGATGATAGAGGTGTGTTTTGGATACTTGACAATACAAGAATATTCAGCGAAGAGCCTCTTGACGCAAACGGCGACCCGATATTAGATGATTTTGTTCAGCACATATACACCTTTAGCTCATCATACACTCCTCTCCGTGCATCTAACATTAGGCTTGTTACCTCTGATGTGACAGCTTTTGGAATCTATATCGGCAACTTTGTTATAAGCGATACTTTAGGTCATGCTATAAGACAAGTTGATATGTCATGGCTTGTTGACCCGGATGCTCAGAATGGTCCAAGACGCTATAGTCCGAGCGACTTCCCTAGACCCGAAACTCCACATCAATTCCACCTTAATGACAGCTATGAAATAATCAGACACACTCTATACGCAGGAGTACCAATGTTTGATTACCCTATTGACATCGCACCGTCGCTTAGACTTGGAGATGTCGGCACAGAGGTTGTTGTTATTGATTGGCAACCCTTCCCCGATAAGTCATACGCATCGGCATACGCTTTTGTAGCTGTGATTGACGAGGACGGTAACAGAGTGTTTGAGGGTTATGTCAGACATCGCCAAATATCTGACCCACCCGAAGAGTATACTATACCTGCATCTAATAGAGTAATCGCCGATAGGAATAATGCAAGTATAAATATTTACCATTATCCCCTATCTCACAGCCCCGTTATACAAATAGACGGCACTCCAGCACAACTCGCTTACGACGACTACTTGACCGCCCTTAGCTTTGTGTATATGTTTGAGGATTCTCTTGGGATTAGATGGCTTCGTGTCACAGGATTCTGTGAAGACGAACGAGTAGGTTTTGTTAGATTTGACGATGTGCGATTTGATATAACCGAAGCACCGACACCCAGACACAATGCCCGTATCATTGCACCGCTAGACGAGTACCCGACAGGTGTGAGAGCCTATCGTAGGTGTCCCGAAACAGATGACTTAATTGTTTTTGAAGGAATTATGCTTATACACCGCACCGATGTGCAAGTTGTAGGATTGTTTGACCCGACAAGCGAATTCACTAATATAATAGTATATATAGAGAGTCTTGGCATTCCAGTCGAAATTTATGTGCGGACACAATATGTCGAATATCGAGGAGCTTTTAACGCTATGCACGCAGTTGCGGTTGTAACCGGTGTAGCAACAATCGCCCTTTGTACCACACTAGTAGCTATCAAATTTAAGAAAAAAAGAATCTAAAACAATTAGGAATTATTGCTAAAATTATTTAATTAAACTAAATCAACAATTCCTAATTCCTCTTTCCTAATTCCTAATTAAAACATTTATGTCAACTTATATTGCTAACCAAACCAAAGCGTTACGAATTGTAAAAAGAGTGGCGATTACCACTCTTTTTGCTAATCTTGGGCTTGTAGTGCTCAAGGGGATTTTTGGTGTTATTTTTAATAATATGGCGTTGATTTCGGACGCTATACATTCCGCCGCCGATACGGTGACAACTATCCTTGTTGTAATAGCTGCTATCGTATCTAAGCCGCACAGCGACAGCGAGCATAATTACGGACACGAAAAACGAGAGTCCTTCCTGCTCCTGCTCTTTGCGATTTTTATGCTTGGGCTTGCAGGTTATGTTATCGTTATGGGCATTATGGGACTAATCAATCCTAGTGAGTCCTCGCTTAATATTTGGCTTATTGTCGTTGTTATTATCTCAATTATCGCTAAAGAATTAATGTTTCAATTCACTAATCACTTTGCTAAAAAAACTAAATCCGCCTCTCTCAAAGCCGATGCGTGGGGTCACAGAATAGATTGTATAACCTCACTCGCCGTGCTTGGCGGTCTGATAGTAAGTCATTTTACCCGTAATGATATTGTAGAGAATATCGCCGTACTAATTGTCGCCTTATTCTTGATTAGGCTTGGTATTAAGGTCTTTATCGGCGCGTATAATCAACTAACTGACAAGACGGCAAGCAAATCAGACATCGCCGCCGTAACCGAAACAGCGTGGAGTGTTGACGGTGTCAAAAGTATAGACAAACTCTCTACCCGCCTATTCGGCAACGCTATCCTCGTTGACCTCGAAATCGGCGTAGACAATACTCTATCATTAATACAAGCTCACGACATAGCCGAAGCCGTCCACGACAAGCTAGAAGCAATGCCAGATGTAATAATCAAACACTGCAATGTCCATGTCAACCCCCACAAATTAGAGAAGTGACATTACAATTACAAACAACTATAATCAAAACGGTCTCCCTATAAAAAGTGAGACCGTTTTGTTGTGTTTCTTAATTTTTACCTATAGGGTCAGGTTGAACGCATTGGTAAAAGCGTGTGTACTCTAACATAGCAATCAAATCGTCGTGGAAAAGCTAATTAAGTCCTACATAGAATTAAATTCCACAAAAATTGGGTGTCATTTCGACCGAAGCGGAGAAATCTCTCATTAGCGGTGTTAATACGTACAGTTTTTGAGGAGATTTCTCCGCTTCGGTCGAAATGACACCCAACTAACCGACACTTAAATAGACTTCAATACACACACTTTTACCAATGCCCAGGTTGAAATGGATAATGTCCCTATCTGTAAAAATGAAATTGTAATCTATGTCCATCATCAAAAACAAACTCTTGCATTATCGAAGTTCTATTGCCTATAATACTAAACATAGAGGTTTCGCCCTCAAGCTTAAACCTTCTTGAAGCACTTCTTTCTCCAAACTCCTCAGGCAAATAAAGCTCAAAAGAATATGTGCTTGGTTGTGTTATTGACATCATTACTTCTAATCCGTCCATATGCCGTGTGAAAGAAAATGCTCCGTTTCGTGTAAATTGATTTCCTTTTATAGTGATTGCAAATGGGTATCTTTCTACTAAAAAGTCTACGACATCTCTATTAGAAATATCCATTGTAGAAACAACTGTTCGCAAAGTATAAGTGCCGTCAAGCCTCCTATTATCTCTACAACCTGCAAAAGCAAAAGTTGCGGCTACCGGCATTAGCGCTATTAAAATAGTAAAAATTCGTTTCATATTCAATATCTTAATTATAACACATCGGTTTTTTTGCTTAAATCTTGACAGCTACCTTAAAGTATCTTTCAGGAGATGATGCCATTTCTTTGATTATTTCTCCGACACTATCAAAGTCAACTTCTTTGGTGATAAGTTTGCCTACAGATATAGACTTGTTAGCTAATATATTTATTGCTTCAGTCAAATAATTTACACCGTTATTTACACTGCTGATTTTGAGTTGACGCTCAAATGCCTCTGCCAAATCTACTTTGAGGACAGGATTTGTACCGCAAAAACCAGCCAGTACAATTTTTCCGCCTGTTGCGACACACTCTAAGTTGTTTTGCAAATTATGCGACATTCCAATTGCCGCAGTCGCACAATAAATCAAAGCGTCAGCCATTCGCCCACCTGTAAGACTCTTGATTTTTGTATGAGGCGATGCCTTGCTGCTATCAATGCAATAATAAACTCCGAGTTCCTCGGCAAGTTTGAGATTATCTGCACGATTATCAACTACAATCGGAACAAATTGATGCCAAATAGCAAGCTGTGCCGCAAGTAGCCCTATAACCGAAGCCCCCGCAATTACAATATGGTCGCCTTTTTTAAGATTCAACTCATACATAATCCTTGCAACAATTGCTGCCTGCTCCACAAATAACGCATCGCTGTCACTGATATTCTCAGGCAACTTTTTGACATAGTCTTGATTTGTCGTAACAAAATCACTCAAAAATCCGTCACAGCTAAGTCCTGCAACCTTTAGGCTGTCACAAATCTCCTCCATTTCGGACTTGCAATCGGCACACTCCTTACACACGATATACGGGTCAAGAATTACCCTGTTACCCCTCACTACACTCTTGACATCATCTCCTGTCTCCGCAACAATGCCGACAGTCTGTCTCCCAATAGTAATAGGATAGGACAGATTTTTGATTTTACCGTCAAAAACAAGCACATCGCTAGCCGACAATGCTACCCGAACTATCTTCATTTTGATTTGATTTGGTTCAAGTTTGGGACTCTCCCTCTCTATAAGCTCAATACTGTTAGGCTCTGCTATTTGCCATGATTTCATTATGCAAACTCCTTTGATATTACTATAATAGTATATACTAACCGGCAAAAAATGTCAAGCAAAAAGCCACAACATTTGTTTGACACGCTTTATATAAATACGCTATACTTATATCATGTTTGAATTACATGGAGAAACAAAAAATAAGCCTTGTGCGTGCGGTTGCGGCGAAAAGGCGGAAGTAGTTATAGCGGTCGGCGAAAAAGGTGAAATTCCGATAACCAACGATTGTATGTACAAAATGGTTTTGGAGCTTTTTTCATTATGCGGTAAAGTTAGAAAAAATCTTATCGCAACCGAACTCGGCTCTTTTAAGGACAGATACGGCGTGCTCACTCATTACGGAATCGCTGACCAAAAAAATGACAATAGCTTGTGTTTTTTTAACGCCGAAAAAAATAAAGGCATTCGTATTGAATGGGATGACTTGTATAACTTTGTTAGACGCACTGGAATAAATGACTAGTCAAAGTAAAATGTAAGAAGTAACAAGTAAAAAATATAGACAAGTTATAAAACTAAGTCGACACTTTTTACTCCTTACTCTTTACCTTTTACTTTCAACGCAAAGGAGTTTGCAATGATTTACTTAGACAAGTTTGAATTAGTCAACGAGGATGAGGACAAGCACCTTATCCAAAAAATAAAAAATAATTACACCCGTGATGAATGGTTTCCTATTGGGTTTTTTGCAAAGAAAAAACTTGCACGGATTGACTTTGAAAAAGTCACAATTTTTTACGGTGGCAACGGAAGTGGCAAGTCTACCCTCTTAAATCTTATCGCCGAAAAACTTAACCTAAGAAGACATGCCGAAAATGCTCCGACAGGTGCTTTTTATGATTATGCCGATTTATGCAAACTCAAAAGTAAAAAAATCCCCGTCGGAAGTCAAATTTTGACAAGCGAGGATGTATTCAAAAATATCTTTGATACAAGGACAGCTAACAACGCAATAACCGAAAAGAAGTCCGAGCTTGAGGATATGTTTGATTACTCCTCAAACGACTCTATGTTTGACGGTTTTGAAAATTCCGAGCTAGTCTCAAAAAAGTTAATCAAACGCTCCTTTGTCGAGAAAAACACAAAAATAAAACAACGCCAATATTCTAACGGCGAAAACGCTTTGCGCTTTTTTAAGAATGAAATCGAAAAAAAATCTCTCTATCTTTTGGACGAACCGGAAAACAGTATGTCGCCTAAGTATCAAACGGAGTTAAAAAAATTCTTAGAGACCTGTGCGGCATATGACGATTGTCAGCTAATCATAGCCACCCACTCGCCCTTTATCCTCTCTATCGCCGATGCCAAAGTTTATTCGCTTGACGATACTCCGGTAACCGTATCCAAATGGTATGACCTCAAAAATATCAAGTTATATTATGACTTTTTCAAAAAACACGGCGATTTGTTCGAACTTGATAATGTAGATACCTCAACTAAACTAAAACCAAAGACCAAGAAATAATTAAGAGTACAAAAAAGGCGTAGCACTTAATACTACGCCTTTTTCTATATTTTCAAATATTACTTAACGCCGTCAACTTTTGCCATATGGCTGATTAGGTCTACAACCTTACAGCTGTAACCCCACTCATTGTCGTACCAGCTAACAACTTTTACAAAGTTATCATTAAGTGAGATACCGGCTTTTGAGTCAAATACAGATGTATGAGCCTCACCGATAAAATCACTTGATACAACATCGTCAGTAGTGTACGCAAGCACACCTTTCATAGCGCCTTTTGCCGCATCTTGGATAGCTTTGCAGATATCTTCGTATTTAGCAGGCTTTGCAAGGCGGGCTGTTAGATCAACTACGCTGACATTAAGTGTAGGAACACGGAAAGCCATACCTGTAAGTTTGCCTTTAAGTTCAGGAATAACCTCACCCACAGCCTTAGCTGCGCCTGTAGATGATGGGATAATATTACCTGCTGCCGCTCTGCCGCCTCTCCAGTCTTTTTTGCTCGGACCGTCAACAGTTTTTTGTGTAGCCGTTGTAGCATGGACAGTAGTCATAAGACCTTCTACGATACCAAATTTGTCATTGATAACTTTTGCGATAGGTGCAAGACAGTTAGTTGTACAGCTAGCGTTACTTGTTACTTTCAAATCCTTAGTATACTTAGTGTGGTTGACACCCATAACAAACATAGGTGCATCCTTACTCGGAGCAGTAATAACAACTTTTTTAGCTCCGCCCTTGATGTGTGCACTTGCTGTATCTACTGTTGTAAATACTCCTGTGCTTTCGGCGATGTACTCAGCACCGCAAGATTTCCAATCAATTGCCGCAGGGTCTTTTTCTGCAAAGAAAGAAACCGGCTTACCGTTGACGATTAGCTTGTTACCCTTAACTTCGATAGTTCCCTTAAATTGACCGTGGATAGTGTCGTAACGAAGCATATAAGCGGCGTACTCCAAATCCAAGAAAGGGTCGTTGATTCCGACGATTTCGACATTTTTGTTGTCTTGAGCCGCTCTAAAGACCAAGCGTCCGATACGCCCGAACCCGTTAATACCAATTTTGACTGCCATGTGATTATAAGTCTCCTTAAATATTGTGATTACTCTAATTATACCCCATTTTGCTCAAAAAACACAAGCAAAAGACTATAGTAAAATAATTTTTCCTAGATATTTGCAAATACAATTTTTCAATAAATGAGTACAACAAATACCTCTGTCCCCATTTGTTCCATTTGTTTGTCTTAGAAAAAACCCCTCGCAAATTCCTTTGTGGACAGAATTTTTGAGGGGCTTACTACTGTAACCGTCTGCACCCGATTAGTTTGATTATTTTAACCTTGTTATTGGAGTGGATTAGTTGAGTGTCATTTCGGTGCTTCGTAGGACACCCTTATGAACTTTCTTAATATAAACCTCACACAATACACACTCTTTGAACAATCCCCTGTTGTAGGGGCGGGCATTAGACTTGTTGCGTAATTGATTTTTAGTTGCAGGCGGCAGAATGCCGCCCCTACAAATTATACGAAACTACCCATTTATTGCCACTTTTTGCCGTGTAGGGGCGGCATTCTGCCGCCCGATTTCTATTTCGCAACAACTCTATTGACCGCCCCTACGACTTAGAATTTCTAAAACTCTACAAGCATAAATGGGAACATACATTTGTCATTTCAAATATCTTACGGTACACTTGTTGCTTTCGATACCTGCAAGACCATCTATTACGACATATTCAGCTTACTCTTCTTAAGCAATTATTTTATCATACATTTATAATTTTGGAGCATTTTTGCTTTGTATTGGCAAATACATTTCCCAGAACATCAATCAATATAACTGCATAATATGTAAGAGAATTGACCTCCTACATACAGAACTGATTTTTCTGTATGAATAAAAAATAGGAGGATTTTTTTATGTGTTGCGGATTATTTTCTTTTGGAGGTTGTTTTGGCAGACGCCGCAGATGTTGTTGCAGACCCAGATGCTGTGAATGCAAATGTGTTTGCCGCAAGGATAGATGCGGCTCAAGAGACAATTGCGGCGGCGGGCGTGGCGACAGTAGGGGCGACAGTCTTTGGCTTGATGAAAACGAGGGTTGCGACGGCGGCGGTCGTGGCGGTCGCGGTGAGGATTCGGAAGGCTGCGGTTGTAGAGGTTAAAGACATTCTTTTAGATTCACTTTCCCCTCATACAGTGCCTTACCTAATATTGCACCGTAGATGCCGAGTTTTCTTAGATTAGTAATATCGTCATAGCTTGCGACACCGCCGCTGGCGACAACTTGCAATGCGGTTTTTTGTTGCATGTCGCGGCAAGCGGTTGTGTTGACTCCTGTAAGTGCGCCGTCACGGCTGATATCGGTAAAAACTGTATAAATAACCCCTGCGTTTTTCATGGCAAGTCCGAGAGCGTAGGGGTCTATTTTTGACGCCTCTACCCAACCCTCTACCGCAACTTTGCCATCTATAGCGTCAATTCCGCAAACAATTTTTTCGCCGCCAAAAAGTGTAACTGCTTTAGTTACAAGTTCGGGGTCACGGCAACAAACAGTCCCCAAAATCACTCTCTCAACGCCCGCGTCAAGACGCACCTTGATATCGTCAATTGTGCGTATTCCGCCGCCTGTCTGCACTTTTATTTTAGTAGCTTTGACTATTTTTTGAATAATCGGAAGATTACTTCCTACTCCCGTTTTTGCGCCGTCAAGGTCAACAATATGCAAAAACTCCGCCCCTTGCCCTGTCCACTCCAAAGCACGCTCTACAGGGTCACCGTAATGAGTAACTTTATCAAATTTACCTTTAAGCAAGCGTACTGCCTTGCCGTCTAATATATCTACTGCCGGAAATAATATCATAATACACCTTTACTGCTCGGTACGCCTTTACCTGTAATTTTGACCGCTGATTTGAGGGCACGGGCAAAACCTTTGAATATCGACTCTATAACATGGTGCAAGTTACTACCTCTAAGCACATCAATGTGACAAGTTATGCCTGCATTAACACATACGGCTCTAAAAAACTCACCTGTTAATTGAGCGTCAAAACCGCCTGCCATTCCTTGCAAATCAGCGTCAAAAGCCAAATACGGACGCCCGCTTATATCAAGTACTGTTCTTGTCAAAGCCTCGTCCATAGGCAAATAAAACGATGCGTAACGCTCGATACCGTTTTTATCCCCGACCGCTTTAGCAATCGCCTGACCTAACACAATGCCGATATCCTCAACAGTATGATGTCCGTCTACATCTATATCACCTTTGCACTTAACCTTGAGGTCAAAACCGCCGTGCACAGCAAAAAGGTCAAGCATATGGTCAAAAAATCCTATGCCTGTGGCGATCTCTCTAATCCCTTTGCCGTCAAGATTGATTTCTAATTCGATTTGGGTCTCTTTTGTACCTCTTGTTATTTTTGCTTTGCGCATAACTGCTCTCCTTAGACTTAATATTCCTCGCAATGATATTAGGGCGAACTTTTATTAAAAATAATGATAATTCTTATTCGGGACGCCGAGGGCGGGCGTCCCCTACGCTTGGATTTTACAAATACCAAAGGGCTTCCCATTTGTAGGGGACGCCCGCCCTCGGCGTCCCGAAATCCTACTCCTCAAATCGTACTCTTACCGCATTAGCGTGAGCATCAAAGCCTTCTGCTTCGGCTAGTGCGATTATATCGTCTTTTGCTTTTTGTAATGATTCTTTGTCGTATTCTATAATACTGATTTTTTTGATGTAGTTGTCTACACCTAATGAGGAGCAAAATCTTGCCGTACCATTAGTGGGCAGAACATGATTTGGACCCGCATAATAGTCACCCAAAGGCTCGGGCGAATAATGCCCCATAAATACCGCCCCTGCATTTTTAATAAGTGGCAATAACGAATGTGGGTCTGCTACACTCAATTCCAAATGCTCAGGTGCGATAAAATTAGATGCTTCGCAAGCCTGTTCTAGAGTGTTTACTGTAATTATCGCACCATAATTATCTATCGATTGTCTGGCTATAGAAGCTTTTTGCAGCTGCTTTAGTTGTTTTTCCACCTCACTCCGCACTGCGACAGCAAGCTTTTTGTCGGTTGTAATAAGCACACTAATTGCTAATTCATCATGTTCGGCTTGACTAAGCAAATCCGCCGCAAGCACTTCAGGGGTTGCACTACTATCAGCTATAATTAAAATTTCAGATGGTCCAGCTATCATATCAATACCCGCCGCACCAAAAACTTTTTTCTTCGCCAATGCTACATAAATATTTCCTGGTCCTGTTATAACATCAACTCTAGGAATACTTTTCGTGCCGTATGCCATAGCACCAATCGCTTGTGCTCCGCCGACCTTATAAATCTTTTTTATTCCGCACAAATCCGCCGCCGCAATGGTCAAAGGATTAAGTCCGTTACCGTAGGGCGTACACATTATTATCTCTTCTACCCCTGCAACTATCGCAGGTATGGCACACATCAAGACCGAACTCGGATAAGGTGACTTACCCCCCGGCACATATAATCCCGCACGCTTTACAGGGCGAATAACATAACCTACTCTTTTGCCATTTTTACTAATTATACTGTCTTTACGGAGTTGCTTTTTGTTAAGCTCTATGATATTTTCTTTAGCCCGTATGAGTGCAGACATAAGTTTTTTTGGAACGGCTTTTATGCAATCCTTAATTTCTTGCTCGTTTACAAGGATGTTTCTTTCGTTAATATCAACCTTATCAAATTCTTTTGTATATTTAAAGAGTGCCTTGTCTCTATCTACTATTATATCTTCTATAATTTTTTCAACAGCACTCTCTTTTGAACTATGAGTTTTGCGTTCTTTATTTAATGATTCTATATAATCATGGTGATTCTCATATATCCTTATCATAATACCTTGCCCATCCTTTCTATCAAATCCATAATCTCGGACTTATTCATTTTGAGTGATACTTTGTTGACGCATAGTCTCGCCGAGATATTACAAATATCCTCTAAGACACTAAGTCCGTTAGCTTCTAAGGTTTTGCCACTCTCTACAAGGTCAACTATTACATCGCTAAGTCCGACAATGGGCGCAAGCTCTACCGAGCCGTAAAGCTGAACTATATCGGGTGACATTCCTTTAGCATCATAAAACTTTTTAGTAATGTTGATATACTTTGTACCTACCCTAAGGTTGCCCTCTTTTGGCGTACGGTCTTTGTACCCTGCCACACATAAGCGGCATTGCCCAAAGCCCAAATCAAGCATTTCGCAAATATCACGATTGTCCTCAAGGAGAGTATCCTTGCCCACAACCCCCAAATCAGCTACACCCCGCTCTACATATATCGGCACATCGCTAGGCTTAACAAACAAAAAACGATACTCGCCGCTACCGTCAAACAGTTCAAGTTTTCGTGTCTTTTTAAGTAACGGTGCAGTATCTACTCCGCATTTAGCAAGTATCTCCAAAGCCTTTTCGGCTAATCTGCCTTTAGACAATGCAAATGTTAATGTGTATTTTTTTTTCATAACCTTATATTGATAATGTATAATGCAAAACGCATAACGCATAATGATTGTCTTAGTGTTTTAGTTGATAATGCACTAGATTACTTTCTTGTCCGACATTATGCATTTTGCGTTTTGCATTATATTATGTGCCATTCCTTAATCCCTTTTTCCTGACAGTACCGCACCAATTCCGCCTCGGTCTCAAAAAATAATTTGCTTACTCTTTTGCCTTTTGCTTTTAATCCCGATACAAATTCATACTCTTTAGCCGCATTGGCTTTAAGCGTTATATAGGCTATTTGCGGTACAGGCACAGTGCATTTTACATTACCGAGTGCGCTCATAAGATGCCTGACCCCTATTGCCATTCCCGTAGCAGGCACGGCTTGTCCGAAGTTTTGCATTAGCTTATCATA
>WQVM01000049.1 GCA_009783985.1 Bacillota bacterium
CGAAGCGAAAAACACTAAAAACACCTCTTTTTACAGCTTTTTATCCGCTAACGCTAGATCCTTCGCTTCGCTCAGGATGACAGACCAACAATGTTTATCGTCAAAAATAGGGTTTCGTTACAACTCTAATGACGATTATTACAAATTGCGTTTTATTACAGCGTTAACACACAATTTGAACAAAGAGGGTGGATTTTTTACGGCAAGGAAATTTTAATGGTTTGACATTAGTCTTAAAAATTTCATACAAATAACTTAAAATCATTTGACTTGCAATGTTTTTTCGGTTAAAATAGGAGTATGGTCGGGTTTTAACCGAAAAAGGAGCGTATTATGTATATTAAACGGCACATAGAAGAAGTTTTATTGAGATATCTAAAACAATACCCTTGCGTATTAGTTACAGGACCTAGGCAAGTGGGTAAATCAACTTTAATTAAAAATCTACCTGATGCCGATACTCGTGAATATGTCACACTTGATGATACAGAGCTTAGGCATATGGCAAAGACAGACCCAAAAGGGTTTTTACAAATTCATAAACCGCCTATTTGCATAGACGAAATTCAGCTTGCGCCTGAATTGTTTTCTTATGTCAAAATATCAGTTGACCAAAACAAGAACCCCGGCGACTATATTTTCACAGGCTCACAAATGTATAAACTTATGCGTAATATAGATGAGAGTTTGGCAGGTCGTCTTGGTATTTTGAATATGCAAGGAATATCTCAAAGCGAAATATCCCTTCTCCCCAATCAATCATTTTTTCCCCAGTTTGATTCATTTGTTGACCGCAAGCTAAAGCCTATGCCGGATATCCCCAAAGTGTTTGAACGCATTTTTACTGGTAGTATGCCTGACATTGTGTCAGGTCGCATCCCTAAAACAACCGAGTATTATCCCTCATATCTATCGACATTCTTACAAAAGGACATATCTCAAATCACAAAAGGTATTGATGAGTTAAAGTTCCGCAGATTTCTTACCGCATGTGCTTGCAGGTCTGCTCAATTATTGAATGTAGCAGATATTGCAAGAGATGCCGAGATTGACCCTTCTACAGCAAGTGGTTGGTTAGACATTTTAGAAACCATAGGAATTGTTTTTTACTTACATCCTTATTCAAACAATTTATTAAAACGCACAGTAAAAAAGCCTAAGATGTATTTTTATGACACAGGACTCGTCTCCTATTTGTGCAAATGGCAATCGCCTCAAAGCCTTATGGTCGGCGCTCAGGCAGGTGCTATATTTGAAACATATGTGGTGTCTGAAATAATAAAGAGTTATTTTAATGCAGGCGCAGAGCCTTTTGTATATTATTACCGTGATATTGATGCTAAAGAGATTGATTTGATTTTAGAGCGAGATATGATGTTATTCCCTATTGAGATTAAAAAGAGTGCGAGTGCTGATTCTAGAGACACCAAGTCATTCTCTGTAATTTCTAAGTCCGGACTAAAACAAGGCACAGGGGCTGTAATATCTTTAAGAGATAATTTTTTGACAGCTGGAGAAAACTTATTATTTATTCCCGTTGCACTCATATAAAAAAGCCGTCGAGGTCTATTTTATCTGCTATTTGTAAAATTACTCCGACCGCCTTATCTCACTCTCTACTATTCCGAAGCCTACTTTGTCGCCTGTTACATTAAGCACTCTAATCCTCACCTTATCACCTAGGATATACCTATACTTCTTACCTGTGATACGGTAGACTTTGGCGTCTACTCTGTAGTTGTCTTTTGGTAGATCGTCTATTCTGACAAGTCCCTCGCAACTATTGCTAAGTTCTACAAAAATACCAAAATCGGTAACGCCGCTAATTATACCGTCAAATTCTTCGCCTAGATGTTGTCTCATAAACTCGGCTTTTTTGAGGTCGTGACTGCGTCTTTCGGCTTCTTCGGCACGGCGTTCTCTGGCGCTTGATATTTTAGATGCATCGGCGGCAAAAGCTCTGAATTTAGCGATTACGGCTTTTTTGCCGCTGCGTAAAAATTCTTTGAGTACCCTGTGGGTTACAAGGTCGGGATAACGGCGGATTGGTGAGGTAAAGTGGCAATAATAATCGGCGGCAAGTCCAAAATGCCCTGTATTGACAGGCTCGTAGCTAGCTTTGGACATTGACCTTAGTGCGACTTTTTCTACAAGTGCACTACTGCCTACGCCCTCATCACCATCACTATTCCCTACCTTCTGCTTATCCAAAAATCTTGCCCAATCCCTAGGGACAGCACCTATAATAGGACGACCGAATTTTAGCCCTAGCACATCTAAGAAATCCTCAAAGGCTTCGGCTTTTTCGGCGGGTGGCGGCATATGCGAACGGTAAATAATCGGAGCTTGGATATTAGACATTAGTTGTGCGACTGTTTCGTTGGCGGCAAGCATAAACTCCTCTATCAACCTGTGAGAGGATAGGCGTGGCTTATGCTCGATAGTCTTGACAAAACCCTCATCATCTAGCTCAATCTTACTTTCGGGCAGGTCAAACTCAATCATTCCTCTTGCTTTGCGTTTTTTGAATAGGATTGACATCAACTCTCTGGCAACCTTGAGCATATCAATAATGTCGGGGGTTATGGTTTGGGGTGTGCTGTCATTGCGAGGAGGCTTTGCCGACGAAGCAATCCCATGTAAAGAGTTCTTCTCGTGGGATTGCTTCGTCGGCAAAGCCTCCTCGCAATGACAGGTTGAGCCGATAATAGCTTCAACCTCATTATATGTCAACCTATGTCTTGTCCGTATGACACCCTCAACTATTTCCTCATTAATCCTCTTACCCTCTCTGTCAAAATCCATAATACACGACAACACAAGTCTATCAACATTAGGATTGAGTGAGCAAATTCCGTTGCTTAACTTCTTGGGGAGCATAGGCAAAACCGTATTAGGAAAATACACGCTCGTCCCTCGTTCGTACGCATCTTTGTCTAAGCTAGTGCCGACTTGCACATAATTTGCCACATCGGCAATATGCACGCTAAGACGGTAGCCAAAATCTGTCCGCTCTACCTCTACGGCATCGTCCAAATCCTTAGCGTCCTCGCCGTCTATCGTGACGACTTTGCCACCCCTAAAATCTCTGCGACCTTGTAGCTGTGTGCTTGTCACAACTTGACTGATATTGTCTGCTTCTTTGAGTGTCTTATCAGCAAATTGATAATCCAGTCCGTAAGCCCGTATCAAAGCATCAAGGTCAACCTTAGGGTCTCCCGTGATTGGGAAAAAAATCTTTTTGCGTACTTCTGCCGTGCGACCGCTAGAAGTACGACCGCTAGAGCCTACCTTTGCCCGTGAGTTTGTCGGTCTAGCAGAAGTCGGTCTAGTACTTGTGTTTCTAGAAGTAGTACGAGTTGTATTGGCTCTTGACTTAGTCCCTGTACGACCAGTCGGTTTGCTTTTTCTATTTTTGTTATTGTTTTTCATAATTATATAATATCGTCATTACCTATTCAGGCAGCCGAGGGTGTCTGCCCCTACCTGTGTTCAGGCGATACCTGTCTTAATAACGGTAGTTGATATTCCCATTCGTAGGGGCTGGCGTCGAAGACCAAGCGAAGCGTCTTGCTTGCCCGAACAACAATTATCCTATTTTTTATAATAAGGACAAATATTCGGGCGGTCGAGGGCGAACCGCCCCTACAATTGGATTACATAGTGCAAAGCATTTAACCCACAACTAATCACTAGCCACTAATCACTAACCACTAAATAAAAAGCCCCCTACGCTGAGGGGACTTTGTTATAATACATCTTTTTTTCTTATGACCACCAAAAGTCGAAGAACAACACAAAGAAAAGTATTGAAAGTACCGCAATTGCGATACTGATAATTACAGTTAAACGCTTTAATAACCCCTCAAGCGTTTTTGACTTGTTCTTTGCAAAAAAAGTATCTTGTCCTCCGCTTATAGCCCCCAATCCTTGAGAATTAGACGGTTGCAAAAGAACAATTATGATAAGAGCTATCGACAATAAGACGACTACTCCCAAAATTATTAACCTTAAATAATGTTGCCACATTTTAACTAATTTTAACCCCTTGATGTGCCTTTTAATCGGCGAAAATTAACTTTGACTTTAAGTCAAGTACACAATACTATACCACAAACAAAATCATTTTGCAAGCGTTTGGACAGGCAATTTTATTTTTTTGCCAGTAGTCTAGTAAGTTTTAGCTAGCCACCTAATAGCAAATTAGCCTACAAACAGCAAAATGATTGCGAGAGGATTTTGCTGTTACAGTCCACAATATGCTCCGAAATCGTACTAGCGGTACGATGAGTGGGCAGATTGAGGACTGTAACAGCAATAAGACTCCGCAAGCTTCTGCTGTTTGTAAGCTAATTTGCTATCATAGCAGGCCACGCTGTCATCAAGAAATAAAGGGTAACTTGCACCAAAATCGCCGCAAAGATTATTATAATACCGACAAGGTTAAGTCTCTTAAAAACAGGGCAAGACACCTTGTCCAAAAAGACTTTGAGCGTAGGGGCGACAAGGAGCATACACAATACATAAGTGGCGGCGATTCCGTATACTCCGCCTAAATCATTATTGCCAAAAGCCGAAACAAAAAAAGTTATTGTCGATACAAGCGTTAACACCGCCATAAGTGTAAGCATACCGACATTCATAATTCTGTAGTTTGTTTCGTTGACTACTTTAGGGGTTTCGCTTACTTCAACCGCACAATCACAAGCTTGCTTGTCCGCATCACGAGTTTTTCCGCATTTTTCACAATACATAAATAAAAAGTCCTCCGATACAACTATTATACCGTATATTGGAGAAATTAGCAAGAGAAATAAAGTAAGAAGTAAAAAGTAAAAGATAAAAAGTGTTGTCGAGGGTTGTTTCATTATAGGAAGCGAAGCGACCCCACGCCTTATGGATTCCTACTGTCATTGCGAGGAGTTTACGACGAAGCAATCCCATGTAAAGTGTTCTATTCATGGGATTGCTTCGTCGTAAACTCCTCGCAATGACAGTGAGTCCCAACGGGTCGCTTCGCTTCCTGTAAGGAAATCCCCCGTCCGCACTTTTTACTTGTTACCTTTTACTTCTTACTTTAATCTAGAAGTCTTTCCAACAGTCCCATATTTTTGAGCTGTGTCAAAAAACTAAATTTTTCTCTAATATCGGGTGCAAGGGCAAGGCACATATCAGTATCCGCTTGTGTGATATGGTGATTGAGACTGTAACCAAAATCACTATACATACGGCGTGCGTAATGACGCAACTTTTCGGCTTTTTGTTGGGCGGACGATGCCCACGCCAAAAGTTCGCTACGGCACTCTGTGAGTTTGTACATGGTGACATCAAGTATTCGTTGAGTATATAGCGGACTTATTTTATCCCCTGCCTGCATCCACGGCACACCAAAATATCCTGCTATCTTGTCCATTCTGACATTGTTATCAGGCGGTGGCATAAAACCACTCCTGATATTAAACTCTAGCTCGTGGATATAGAGATTGAGTGCATTGATTGTCGCCATACCTATATATTCGCCGTACAGTCGCCTCTCCCGTCTCTGACGGTTTAGCAACATAAGGTATGCGTGTGTCAGGTGCGTTTCGCCTCCGCAAGTTAGCCTAGAGTTGCCTATCATTTGAGAAATTGCCGAAAGCCTTAAACTACATTCAGCGGCATATCCCATCATTTCAAACGGCAAAACAACTGCGTCCTCGCCTAACTTTTCGATAAGCAGGTCAATACAATCGGTAGCGACATCGGCAAGAAAGGGGCAAAAAGGCTCGTTAGTCAAAAGACTTGCCATTCGCCAATCAAACAACGCTGTAAGCACTCCGGCGATTTCGCCAACGGCAGCGGCGGCGTGGGCTTGCGGAAGTGAGTCAAAAAAATCCGTATCGCATAGTACGGCGGCAGGCGGTTTGACTTTGAACACCTCAATAAAACCGCCCCTCATCAGCATTGCTGACGGAGTAAGGCACCCGATAAGCGTGGGCGAAGTGGCTACTATATAGCAGGGCAGTCCCCTTACGGTCGCTATGTATTTGGCGGCGTCAATCACGCTACCGCTACCTATGCCTAAGACAACTTTAGCATCTTCAGGGAAACCGTTACAAAACTCACCTTCTTCACCGTCACAAAATGCTTGTGCCAAAGCGACTTCGTGGAGGTCTGCCCCCTCATGGATTTGTTTGATTCGCTCATCGTCAGGGGTTTCGAAAACAGGGTGACCCTCAAAAACATCGTCGCATACGGATGTGTCCATAGGTGCAGTCAAAAAGCAATGGACTTCGCTCCGATATCCCGCCCGCTCTAGCCTGCGCAAAACCCCTCTGACAATATCCTCATAAAGCACTTTTTCGGTAATGACGGCAATCTTGCTCCCCGGCGGCACGACAGTCGCCATTGACGCACCGATACCCGCACTTGCCCCCGCTCCAAACAAAATTTGCCCCGTGTTCACCGTATGAACCCCGCGACATCTGCAATCAATTGCCTCTCCCGCCAATGCCCCCGGCGGTTGTGTACTTATCTTAAAAATATCCACAAAAAAAATACTGTAGTCAATATAGACTACAGTATTAAATATATCACATGAGATACCACAAATATTCGCAAATCTTGTCAAAACTTGTCTAGTTTGGTAAACTTTCTCAAAACTCACACCCTCAACTATCCACTAACCACTACCGTCTACGCCCAAACAATGCCGCAAGTTTAAGAAACAACCTCAAAAACTCCACATACAGCCACATAAGGGTGACCACAAGCCCGAAAGCACCCCACCACTCATAGTATTTGTCAAGTCCGTTATCCACCGCCTCTTTAATCAAAGACAAGTCGTACAAAATAAACAAACTCGCCACAACAATCATTACAACCGATATTCCGATAGACAACAGCGGCCATAGCGGATTATTAGTAAACATCGCCCTCATAGACGGCATTATCAAAATCATAAGCATATAGAGCAGCGAGAATATAAAGACAGAAATCAGCACCGCACGCATAACACTCCGGAATCTATGCCCGACTTTTACCACTCCCGTAAAAAACAACACGCTCATTACGGCAAAAACAGTAAAGGTGGCAAGTAGTGCCGCAAAGACAACTCCGGGGACATACAACTCGGCAAACCCGCTAAGCACTCCCATAACCGCACCCTGCCCTAGCGTGTAGATTGTTCCGAATATATGCACCTGTCTCCGTGCAAAAATCGTCCCTAACATTCCGATAAACCCTATAACCATACCGCCTATAAGAATACCCATAAGGATTCCCATCGCTCTGTTAAAATCGGCGGCGTCTACAGGCTCGCCCGTGCTGGTCGCCGTAAAAACAGGTGCGAGCAACACAAACAATGTAATCATAACGGTTATCGCCGAAAAGAGTGCAACCGCCGCAAAATACATAGTCTTAAGTGCAACCCCTCTATAGGTCGCCCCCTCTCCCATAACCTCTTGCCCGCTTGCATTTTTCATACTGCCCAAAGCAGGATTGTGACTCATTCTTATCATACACTAATTATACACTATTCCCCACCAAATTACAACTGTTTTTGAGGATAAAATTGTGATTTGGCGATTAGCGGCAATTATCTTTGAAAAACATCCCAACAACAACTCTCAAACAAAATAATGTCATCCATAATTATATCTCCTCACTAACCTCTTTGCCTTTGACCAGTGCGTCCACATTTTTTGGGGCGGGTTTGTGATGATTGATTACAACGCCGTTAATAACAAGTTCAAAAAGACACCCCAAAAAAGTCGCTGCGCTTTCGCACATAACCATACGGGACATATAAATCTGCAAGTATTCCATTGGCGCACTAGTTTCGTCCATACTGATACAAAGGCGGATTATCTTGTTTTTTGCGTCAACCGTCACACGATTATCCTTAATAGACAAATTAACCCTGTCATGAATATCTCCGCTACCAAGCCGCTTGCTATACTTTCTGACCCTCGTCTTATGCGCATCGGACTTGTCAGCGATAATCATAGCAGCACTTACAGGATTGACCGGAATCCCCGTCTGTTCCTCGTGATTACCAATCGCACCGATTATAGTAATAATCTCATGTATACTCATATCCAGCTTTTGGAGTACGGCAAAAACAATCGCCGCCCCCGTAGGTCCGTGATTGTAACGGTTGACGGCGTTGCCTATATCGTGCATCCACCCCGCCATAGCCCCGAGTTCCACCATCCGCTTGTCATATCCCAATTCTTCAAGCATATTGGCGGTCGTACAACTTACAAACCCCGTGTGCCTAAGACCATGCTCGGTATAACCCTTGTGCGCCAAGTTGTCGTTAGCCGCCGCAATCAGCGCCTTAATCTCTTCGCAGTTTTTGATTTGCTCTAATGTAATTTGTTTTGTCATTTTGTTTGTTTCCTTTCTTATCAATAGTATGTTTTATAGTTTTCAAACTTTAATATACATTAAGTCTAATTTGTTGGGTGTCCTTTCGACCGAAGCGTAAGCGGAGCGGAGAAATCTCCTCAAAATCAAACTTCATTAAATAGATTTCTCCGCTCCGCTTACGCTACGGTCGAAAGGACACCAATTACCAATCTTTGAGTATTCAATCAAATTATTCTCTTTGCTCTTAGTGAAATTAACTGTCAATGAAAATAAATTCGCCTTTTACTCGCTCTTGCGAATTTCACTGACCAACGGTCAATTTCACTACCCAGTAATTTCATTTGCCTCCTTGCGGGCAAATTTAATTGAGATAAAAACTAAAGATTTTTATCTCAACCCCCACCCTTTCGGAACAAACAACCTATTATATTCCCATATAGCATATGAGTCACTCATAGTACTGATATAATCACACACCTTTTGCTCTATACTACAGTTTAACGCTAATATTCCCTCGGGTAGTTTGTCGGGATTGTCCTTATAATACTTATATAATGCCCCTACCATTTCTATCGCTTTACCTTCCTCGACTTTTGCGTTACTCCCTGTATACACGGTATCAAACATAAATTTCCGTAAGCCGCTTATCAACTCCTCACATTTCTTAGAGGGCGCGACTTTGTTTTTGTTGATGCTGTTACCTACAATATCTATAACCATAGCATTAATCCGCCGTCCGTGTGTCTCCCCAAAAGCGTCCCGATATATTTTCGGCACATCCTCAGCGCTCAAAACCCCGCCCCTTATAGCGTCGTCAATATCGTGATTGATATACGCAACCCTGTCACTCCACTGCACGATTTGCCCCTCAAGAGTAATAGGATTCCCCTTGCTCGTATGATTGAGTATACCGTCCCTAACCTCAAAGGTTAAGTTCATTCCCACAAAGTCATATTCAAGCACATCAACCACTCTCCGTGATTGTTCATTGTGCAAAAACTTCGTATACGCCCCCAAAGCCCTCTCACCCGCATGCCCAAAAGGAGTATGCCCCAAATCATGCCCTAAAGCAATCGCCTCGGTCAAATCCTCATTAAGTCTAAGCGCCCTAGCAATAGTCCTTGCAATCTGCGCTACCTCCAGCGTATGCGTAAGCCTAGTCCTGTAATGGTCACCCTCCGGCGCCAAAAAAACCTGCGTCTTATGTTTGAGCCGTCTAAAAGCCTTGCAATGGATAATCCTGTCTCTATCCCGTGCGAATTCGGTACGCAAAGGACACGGTGCAATCGCCCTCTCCCGTCCTTTGCTGTCCTTACTCTTACAAGCAAAACGGGACAAAAACTTATCCTCTATCTCGTATGTTGTTTTTGCATAATCAGTCATTCTACATTTATCATACCACATTTCCCAAAAAAAGTCAAATGCTATAGGTCTTTTGCTAGCAAAAAACATTTTTTTGTGGTATAATAGTAACAATACATTATAGACTGTAAAATACGGTCTTAGGAGAAATTATGCCATTAGTTAATACCAAGGAAATGTTAGCCAAAGCCTATGCAGGCGGTTACGCCGTAGGAGCTTTTAATGTCAACAATATGGAGATAATCCAAGGCATCGTTGAAGCGGGCAAAGAAGAAAAAGCACCTCTTATACTTCAAGTAAGTGCGGGTGCCCGCAAGTACGCTAATTCGACTTATCTCAAAAAGCTAGTCGAGGCGGCTATTGAGGACAGCGGATTGCCTATCGCATTGCACCTTGACCACGGCGACAGCTACGAGCTTTGCAAGGCTTGTATAGATGACGGTTTTTCGTCTGTTATGATTGATGCAAGTCACCATTCCTTTGCGGAAAATATTAAAATAACCAAGCAAGTCGTACAATACGCTCACGCAAGAGGTGTTACTGTTGAGGCAGAGCTGGGTCGTCTTGCAGGTATCGAAGACGATGTTAATGTATCCGAAGAAGACAGCGCCTTTACTGACCCTGAGCAAGTTGAGGAATTTGTAGCTAAAACTGGCGTTGACAGTTTGGCTATCTCTATCGGAACTTCTCACGGTGCGTTTAAGTTTAAGGGCGAAGCCAAACTCCGCTTTGATATACTCGAAGAAATCGGCAAACGCTTACCAAAATTTCCTATCGTGCTACACGGCGCAAGTAGTGTACTCCAAGAACATGTGGCGTTAGTTAATCAATACGGCGGAAGTATGCCGGGAGCAAAAGGCGTCCCCGAAGAAATGCTCCGTCAAGCAGCAAGTATGAGCGTATGCAAAATCAACATAGACAGCGACCTCAGAATGGCTTTTACAGCGGCGGTCAGACAACATTTTGCCCAAAATCCTTCTCACTTTGACCCCCGTCAATATCTTAGCCCCGCCCGTGAAATGATTAAGCAAGTAGTCAAGCACAAACTTATCCATGTCCTAGGTTGCAGCGGCAAAGCTTTCGCCGAACCCACCAAAAAACCTGCGGCAAAAGCTAAGAAGTAAATATTGTAATGTAGACAAAAAGCTAGAGCGGTTCATTATTGCTCTAGCTTTTTTGGTATCTCTTATTTAGGTTTATTCAGCTTATTTACTCTTGCAACATAAGTGTTCCTACCATATCCAACTACCAGCTGGTCCAGCTACCATAGGTTGCGAATTTCTATGAACACCTTCCCTTCCAATTGAAGTGATGGATACATCAAGTCGGGTGTTTAACGGCAAATCGCCGGATTCAAAGAGATGACTGAAATCTACAAAAATCAAAGTTCCTATCACCTCATAAGGTGTAAGATAAGTGTAGAAAAATTCCGCTTCTAACAATTCATCCAAACTCTTATCCCATTCTTTTACATCATTTGTTCTTTCAACATAATTCATAAACCCTAATCTGAACCGTTCTGCCCCAGAATCTGCCCTAAAGTTTATTGTTGTCCCAATAACTTGCGGATTTTGGACAGGGTTTAATTGTGGCAATTCTTGTCCGCCTTGATTATTCGAATCATTGCCAGTGCCTGTGCTAGTGCCATTACCGTTACTTCCATTTACATTATCACAAGCCACAAAAGCAAAAAATGTCATTGCTAAAGCTATCGCCATAATAATTGTCAGTAATTTCTTTTTCATTGTCTTACTCCTTTTTGCAACAAAAAAAGCCGTCCCCGCTCTATGCGAAAACAGCCACTAAATATGATTTGCACTCAAAAAAATTAGCTAAAAACTTTTTGCTTGCTTGCTTGCTTGCTTGCTTGCTTGCTTGCTTGCTTGCTTGCTTGCTTGCTTGCTTGCTTGCTTGCTATGCTCATCTCTAAGTGTAATA
>WQVM01000050.1 GCA_009783985.1 Bacillota bacterium
ACCGACGGTTAAAGTCCGGACGAGATAAGTATTTATGGATAATTTTAACAACACACCGTCATCTGGCAGTGGCAACTCTTTTGAAAAAAAGAGAACAAGAAACAAAGAAAAAAGCCGTTTTTTTACGGCTCGTAATATGACAATGCTGGCTTTTATGTCGGCGATGGCGGTTGTCTTGTACAACTGGGGGGCGATAAGGGCGGTGCCGGGATTCCCGCCCTTTTTGTCTATGGAATTGTCCGATATTCCTATATTGCTGGCGGGTTTTATGTTAGGACCTGTCGGGGGTGCGGTTGTGGTGCTTGTAAGGTTTTTGCTCAAACTCCCAATGACAAGCACTATGGGGGTGGGTGAGGTGGCAGATGTTATATTAGGGTTGACTTTTGTTATCACAGCCTCAAGCATCTACAGAGTTAAGCGCACCAAAAAAGGCGTGCTAATCGGACTGGGGGCAGGGATTGTTGCTACCACAATAATGGCGGTGATAGTCAATCGCTTTATTCTTGTTCCGTTTTTTGTGTATGTAATGTTTGACGGCAACTGGAACATCTTGCTTAATATGGTCAGACCCCTATATTCGGGTGTAACAAGACAAAACTTTTTTACCTACTACTTACTACTCGCAACAATCCCATTTAATCTAATAAGGCTTATAGCTTGTGCGATTATTACACTTGGACTATATGACCGACTAGGATGGCTGATTGAGAAAAAGAGGAAAGAAGAAAGAATAGAGAAGAAGGAATAAGGCAAGCATAAGTGCGATACAAAAAAATCACCTCGACATAATTGCATGATGAGGTGATTTTTAATTATGCTGTAAAAATCAAATGCCCTTATTTTTTGGATTTTGATTGTTGGTCTAGGCGGCGGCGGAGTTCGGATATTTTTTGTTCGGCATCGGCGGTTATTTGGGCGGCGACTTTATTGAATTTGGCTTGTGCTTTGATTTCGCTTAGACGCTCGGCGGTGCTAAAGAGTGACCGTGCTGTTTTGCGGTCTTTGGAGGGGAGTGTTTCTAGGAAGTCAGCTACGGCAATATCGAACTTGGCTTTTTGTGCCGAGTAGCCTTGCGGTGCTTGGGTGGCTTGTTTTGCGGGGGTGACAAGGCTTGCATCGTATTCTTTGCGTTTTTTGGGGTCGGAAAGAATCGCATTAGCCTCGGTGATTTGCTTAAACTTAACTGCGCCCTCGGCATTTATGTCGGGATGCCAGATTTTGACCAAAGAGCGATAAGCCGTCTTGACTTCGATATCGCTAGAAAAGCGTTTTATTCCTAAGATTTGATAATAATCCATAATGAAAGGTTATAGGTGAAAAAGTATTGTTTGAGTACTAAGTATACAATATCGGACAATATTCGTCAAGCAGATAATCAAAAAAATACAAATGCGAAAAAAATTTTTTATAAATAGTATATTATTTGTGTTATCGGCTTATTTATAAGTGGCATTATAACATAGTAATACCAAGAAAAAAGGGGGCGGGCAGTATTTTTGATTGCTACCCTTTTTTTGTTGACGGGGCGGGGTGTTTTTTGATATAATAAATCAAAAGACTTTATTGTAATACTTGATAATTATCGGCAAGCCACCACTAAACCCGTGTGCGTGCCGTAAGGTTTTTATACTATTTTTGGGATGAGAGTGGGGAGTAGAAGAAGAGAGAGGAAAGAAAAAGGATAATTGTTGTTCGGGCGGTCGGGGACGCCCGCCCCTACGACTGGGTGATAGGGTACGGAGTTCTATTCGAGGGATTGCGAAGCCTGCCCTGAGCTTGCCGAATGGGTCGCTAACGCTTCTCGCAAAGACGATTAGCCCTGCGGATAATAAGGTGTGAGTGTTCGGGCGGTCGATGCCCGCCCCTACGGGAAATAAGGTGTGCGTATTCGGGCGGTCGAGGGCGACAGCTCCTGCGATTGGATATACAGTTGCGTTGCCGAATATTAGAGCAAAACAAATGCTTGTAATTTGTACATTGACGCAGTCCAAGCGTAGCGTCTAATTTGTACACTTAAAAAATTATGTATAAGAAAGTTAGTGCGAATCTTGACTTTGTGGCAAGAGAAAAAGAGACCTTAGAGTTTTGGAAAGAGAATAAGGTTTTTGAGAGGTCCTTGGAATTGACTAAGGATGGCAAGCCTTTTAATTTTTATGACGGACCGCCTACGGCTAACGGCAAGCCACATATTGGTCATATTTTGACCCGTGTTATGAAAGACATTATCCCTCGTTACAAGACAATGAGGGGGTTTTTTGTTAGACGCAAGGCAGGTTGGGATACGCACGGCTTGCCTGTGGAGTTAGAAGTCGAAAAGCTGCTTGGGATTGACGGCAAACAAGAGATAGAAAAATACGGCGTTGAGGCTTTTATTGCTAAGTGCAAAGAGAGTGTCTGGAAATACCAAAAAGAGTGGGAAGAAATGAGCGGTCGAGTCGGGTATTGGGTGGATATGGATGACCCGTATGTGACTTATGACGACAAGTATATTGAGAGTGTTTGGTGGAGTATTGCTGAGATTGCTAACAAGGGGCTACTATACAAGGGGCATAAAATTGTGCCTTATTGCTCTAGGTGCGGTACGAGTTTGTCTAGTCACGAGGTCGCACAAGGATACAAGGATGTCACCGATGAGACGGTTGTTGTAGGATTTGAAGTTGTTGGTAAAAAAGACACATATTTTTTAGCGTGGACGACAACTCCTTGGACGCTATTAAGTAATGTGGCGTTGTGTGTCAACCCTAAGCAAGATTATGTAACCGTTGAGTATGGGGATAAGAAGTATATTTTAGCTAAGGCTTTGGTTGAGAAACATTTTCCGGAGCTAAACACCCCGTCGCCTTCGGCGCCACCCCTCTTAAAAGAGGGGAATTTGGATGGTGAAGAGAGCAATCCGATTCCTAAAATTGTCGCTACTTGCAAGGGTAAGGACTTAGAAGGGACTAGATACACACCGCTGTTTGACTATTATAAGCAAGACCCTGCTTACAAGGGTGCTTATAAGACAATCCATACGGTGACTGTAGGCGACTTTGTAACAATGGCGGACGGAACAGGTATCGTGCATATCGCACCTGCTTTTGGTGAGGACGATGCTAATATCGGTCGCAAGTACGGATTGCCTTTTGTTCAGCTTGTGGGCGAGGACGGCAAATTTGTAGAGGCTACAGGAGCGTATGCAGGACATTTTTGCAAAAAAGGCGACAAGCACATAATCAAAGAACTCAAAGAGAGGGGCTTAGCTTTTTCGTCCAAGAAATATGAACATAGTTACCCATTTTGCTGGCGATGCGATACGGCATTATTGTATTACGCTAGGTCATCGTGGTTTATTAAGACCACTGCACTCAAAAAACAACTACTCGCCAACAACAAAAAAATCGGTTGGATGCCTCCGTCTATCGGGGCAGGGCGAATGGGCAACTTTTTAGAAAACATTATTGACTGGGGTTTATCCCGTGAGAGATATTGGGGAACGCCGCTGCCCGTTTGGGGTCCGTGCAAATGCGGACACTTTAAGGTAATTGGGAGCAAGGCAGAACTAATCGAATTGTCGGGACATAAGGGCGATATAGAACTCCACAAGCCTTTTGTAGATAAGCTGACTATTAAATGCGAGTGCGGCGAAACTCTCAAGCGTGACCCTGCCGTTATTGACTGTTGGTACGACAGCGGCGCAATGCCTTTTGCACAATATCACTACCCTTTTGAGAATAAGGACATCTTTGATGCGACTTATCCTGCCGACTTTATATCCGAAGCTGTTGACCAAACTCGTGGGTGGTTTTATACCTTGTTAGCTATATCGACAGCGTTATTTGATAATAAGCCGTCCTTTAAGAATTGTATTGTGCTAGGTCATGTGGGTGACAAAAACGGTGTCAAAATGTCTAAGCACAAGGGTAATGTAGTTGACCCGTATGTAGTGCTTGATAAGCAAGGTGCGGATGCGGTTAGGTGGCATTTTTATACTTCGAGTGCACCTTGGTTGCCGTCAAGATTCTATGAGGATGCGGTAAGTGAGGCACAGCGGTCACTTGGTACGCTTTGGAATGTTTATTCTTTTTATATTCTGTATGCCGACATAGACAAGTTTAATCCTACTAAGTATCGTTTAGACAAATGTGACCTTAGCGTAATGGATAAGTGGATTTTGTCAGAGCTTAATTCGCTGGTTGGATTTTGTATCAAGAGCCTTAACAAGTATAAGATTTTTGAGGCATCAAGAGAGATAAATACTTTTGTTGACAGGCTAAGCAATTGGTATGTAAGGCGAGGCAGAGAGCGGTATTGGGGTGGCGGAATGACACCCGACAAGATTGCTGCATATATGACGCTTTATACCGTGTTAGAAACCTTGTCCCGTCTTATTGCACCGTTTACACCTTTTATGGCAGAGGCTATTTGGGATAATGTGGTGCGGACTGTTGATAAGAAAAAACCGCTAAGCGTTCACTTGACAAAGTACCCGACAGTTGCCAAAAAATGGGTCAACCCCGAACTAGAGGAAACTATGCAGGCGGCGTATAATGTGGCTGTACTTGGACGAACTGCACGCAATGCCGCCGTTATCAAAAACCGTCAACCGCTATCTAAGATGATGGTTAGCGGTGCAAAGTTGAGTGATGAGATGATTGCCGTTATTGCGGACGAGCTTAATATCAAAGAGGTCGAGGTCTTAGAGAACCTAAGTATGGATGTCGAGGTCAAGCCACAGCTCAAGACCTTAGGTCCAAAATACGGTGCGAGTATCGGCTCTATCAGAGAGCATTTGGGTAAGTTTGGCAAAGAGGCATCGGACGGCGTTAAGGACGGCGGTGTGTATAAGTTTGAGGTTAGTGGCAAGGATATAGAGCTAGCCGCCGATGACCTATTGATTACGCAAAAAAGTCTGCCTGGCTTTGCGTCTGCAAGCGATAAGGGAATAACCGTTGCACTAAGCACCGAGCTAACTAAGGAGCTTATTGACGAAGGTAATGTCAGAGAGATTATCAGCAAGATACAAACAATGCGCAAAGAAAGCGGTTATAATGTAACAGATAAAATTACCGTCAATTATGACGCAGGGACTTTGAGTGCCGTAATAAAAGAACACAGTAAAACCATCTGTAGCGAAGTGTTAGCGTTGAGCCTAACAGAGGGCGGATTGAGTGAGGGGGCGAAAGAGTGGGATATAAATGGAGTGAGGGTAATATTGGAAACAAATAAGAACAATTAGGAATTAGGAATTGTTGACTTATATTATTTAACTAACTCATCAACAATTCCTAATTCATAATTACTGCAAGGCAATAAATATGAATAGAACCAACAACGACTACTCAATAATCGCTACGGGCGACGGCTACAAGCTAGAGCGGTGGGGGGAGGTGACATTGCTTCGTCCTGACCCGCAGGTGATTTGGACTGGCAAGACTGATTTGGCTAAGTATCCACGGCTTGACGCACATTATGTCAAAGAAGGCGGCGGCGGCAAGTGGCGGATAATCAATAAGATACCCGAGCAGTGGACCGTGTCCTTTGGGAATTTGAAATTTTGGGTCAAGCCTATGGGCTTTAAGCATACGGGACTGTTCCCTGAGCAAGCGGTTAATTGGGAAAAGATTAGAAAGATTGTAGGGGCGGGCGTCCCCGACCGCCCGAATGTAGATAGACAAGCAGACGGGGATCAGTCCCAAATTAAAGTCCTCAATCTATTTGCCTACACAGGCGGAGCGACAATTGCGGCGGCGGCAGTAGGGGCAAAGGTGACCCATGTTGATTCGGCGACTAATATGGTAGAGCGTGCTAAGCAAAATGCTACGCTCAACAAATTACCACCCGATAGTATTAGATATATAGTTGACGATTGCCTTAAGTTTGTTAAGAGAGAGCAAAAACGAGGCAAAAAATACGATGCTGTAATAATGGACCCCCCAAGTTACGGACGAGGACCTAACGGAGAGCTTTGGAAACTTGAGGACAATCTCTTTGCACTATGTACAGAAGTCAGCAAAGTGCTTGAGGACAAGCCGTTATTCTTCTTGATAAATAGCTATACAACAGGGTTACAGCCGACTGTACTAAGTAATATATTAAGACTGATAATGGGTGACAGAGGAAAAGTTGAAGCGTATGAGCTTAATATGGCTACCGAAGAAAAAAGAATAGTGCTTCCTTGCGGGGCAAGCGGAATATGGACGAGTGAATAATTATAAAATATAAATTATGAATTATAAATTGCGGATAAGATAATTTTTAGGAAGTGGAGCAGTTGTAGGGGCGGGCATTGACCGCCTGAATGACAATAAACATTATTTTAATATAAAGGGCAAATATTCGGGCGGTCAATGCCCGCCCCTACGAATTGAAAACATAGTACAAAGATTGACAACAACTTATAATTCATAATTCCATAATTTATAATTACCAAATATTATGACAAAACCACCTTTTACAATCCTCCACGAGGACAATCATATCATCGTTGTGGTTAAGCCGCAAGGGATTCCGTCCCAAAGCGATAAGAGCGGTGACAGCGATTTGCTAAGTCAAATCAAAGACCACATCAAAGAGCGGGACAACAAACCGGGCAATGTTTTTGTGGGGCTTGTTCATAGACTTGACAGACCTACGGGCGGGGTAATGGTTTTTGCTAAGACGAGCAAGGCGGCGGCGAGGTTGTCGGAACAGTTTGCTAGCGGTGACATTACAAAAAAATACCTTGCCGTTGTTGTGGGAGAGCCGAGAGATAAGTCGGCAAGGCTTAGACACTTTCTTACCAAAAATTCGCACACTAATATCAGTATGGCACACATTGCCAAGGTTACAGATAGCAAAGAGGCGGTACTAGACTACAAGTCATTAGAGTTTGCCGACAGGATAACACTAGTTGACATAAGACTAATTACAGGCAGAAGTCATCAAGCACGGGTTCAAATGCAAAAAATCGGCTGTCCTATATTTGGCGATACCAAGTACGGCGGTGATACGCTTGCTAAGGGTCACAATCTTGCATTATGGGCATACGAGCTTCAATTCGAACATCCCGTGCAAAAAACCACAATGGTTTTTAAGGTATTCCCCCCCGAAGAGCAAGTCCCGTGGAAATACTTTGTGCTGGATAGGTGGATAGATGTATCTAAACCAATAGATAACTAAAAAAATTATAATAATTAGGAGTTAGGAATTAGGAATTATTGCTAAAAATATTTTAATTAAATAAGGCAACAATTCCTAATTGCATTGCTGTAATTACAGTGATAATAATATAATTAACAACAGTCGTAATATGACTACAAGTTGTAACGACACACAATAAGGAGAACCAACAAAAATGGTTATTTATCAAAACATTGCAAACTTACTTCACTATGCATCTGTCAATTTGGACTTAGACGAACTTGACGAAATTTGGGTACGCAACCTATTGCTTGCCGAACTCAAGTTGACAAGTTACATTGATTACCAAATCGACGAAGAAGCGGTTGAAACGCTTAAAAGCCCAGATACGCTGTTAGAGCCTATCTCTAATTATGCTTTGGCTCAAAGCATAATCACAGCCGAAAGCAAAGAGGCTTTTGAAGCAAAAATTATGAATATGGTTATGCGCCGTCCCGGAGAGATTGCCGATACCTTTGAAGGTGTCCGTCAAAAAAATCCGCAAAGAGCAGGCGACTGGCTTTATGATACTTGTATCAAAGCCAATTATGTCAAGCTGTCTGCGATTACGGCTAACAAGCACTGGGATGCTAAGTCAACCAAAGGCAAGCTAGAGGTGACTATCAATACAGCAAGACCCGAAAAGTCTAACAAAGAGACAGCTGCTATACTCGAGCAAAAAAATGACTCATATCCGCTTTGTATGATATGCAAAGAAAACGAGGGTCTTAGCAACGGTAGCGTTGTGCGTCAGAATTTGAGGACAATTCCTGTGACGCTAGGCGGAGAAGAGTGGTTTTGGCAATTTTCGCCTTACTCGTACTACAATCAGCATATGATTGCTATCAATCGTGACCATACACCTATGGTTATCAATGAGGCAACGATTGGCAAGCTTTTTGATTTTGTTGACTATATGCCACATTATTTTGTGGGTGTCAATGCTAGCTTACCCCGTATCGGCGGTTCTATTTTGACTCACGACCATTTTCAAGGCGGATACAAGTCATTGCCTGTGCATAAGGCAACAGTTAGAGCCAAGCTTGCGTCAGAGGAATTCCCGCTACTCGAAGTCGGTATAGTCGATTGGTATAACAATGTTATCCGTATCAGCGGCAATCACCGCAAAATGGTTATGGATATGGCAGTCAAAATTCATAATGCGTGGGAGTCATACGAGGACAAAACGGCAGATATAATCCCTGCAACAGGGGAGCAAAAACATAATTCAACAAGCCTAACAGTCCGCCGTGAAGAAACTAAACAGGGCAAAAAATATACTTGTGATGTAACTCTCCGTAACAACCGCACTGATGATAAACACCCTGACGGGATTTTTCACGCTCATTCCGAATATCACCACATTAAGTCAGAGGCTATCGGACTTATTGAGGCACAAGGATTGTTTATATTACCGGGTCGTTTAGAGAGACAGCTTGGCGAAGTTGCTAAGTATATCACACGCGAAGTTAAGTATAATGCGGATAAATTAACCGCCGATATGAAACCTTTTGCCGGTATGATAGAAAAAATCACCGAAGAGAGCAAGGGTAAGCCCACAGCACTAGAAGCTGACCTAAGCATAAGAGACGAAATCGCCAGAGTTTGCGAAAAGATTTTGGTCAATACTGCGTGTTTCAAAGATGACGAAGGTGTCAAAAAGTTCCTTAGCACTGTTGGTGTTAAGTAAGTTGTTGTTAGATTTTTTTAGAAATTGATAATTAATATTCGGGCAGCCGAGGGCGTCAGCCCCTACACTTGGGAAAACAATTGTACTAGAACACCCAATCGTAGGGGCGGACGCCCTCGGCCGCCCGAACAACAATTATCCTTATTTAATAAGTAGGGAAGGGTGTAGCGGATTTGTTCGCATAAGCATTGACTTCTGTTAAGATGTCGTACTTACGGCACATACAAATCAAAGTGACTTCGGTTGATGTCAATCCGCTTTGTCAAACAACTCTCTTAGCTTACCCGAATAACTCAAAAAAGTTTTTAAGTCTTTGTCTTTTAGCTCAATATGCAAATCGCAATATTGAGCTAGATAAGGTTTTTGTTTTTCCATAAGTGTATTATACTACCGAGTATCACGGTATGTCAAGTATTTTACCGTGTTTCGTGGTAAAATATAATTATGGAAAAATTAAAGGAATTGCGTGAGGAAAAGGGCTTAACCCAAACTCAATTAGCGACAGAGCTAAAAATAAATCAAAGAACAATTAGTGGATACGAAACGGGTGTTTCAGAACCCGACATTGCAACAATCAAAAAGATATGTGATTTTTTTGATGTAACAGCCGATTATCTTTTGGGATTTAAGGATTACTAAAATAGTTGGCATGGAAACCTAAATAAAAATTAACCAAAGTAGGGTGTCCTACGAAGCACCGCAGGTATTTCGTAGGACACTCTGGCTTTTGGGATTTCGTTACGAGCTTTTTATAAAAATACGGATAATTGCTATTCGGGCGGTCGGGGACGCCCGCCCCCTACACTTGGATTTTCTTGTGTAGCTGTTTAACTAATCGTAGGGGACGCCGTCCTCGGCGTCCCGAACAATAAATATCCTCATTAACTATCCCTAATCCCTAATCCCTAATCTCCCTAACAAAATGACCGAGCATAATCTCAACCAACTACACAATATTATTCGGCTTTTTTATCCTGATGCCGATACTAAGACCACAGTGCATAATGACACTGTGGTTTTTGAGATTGGGGAGCTGACACTAAAATGTCCTATCACCGACAACATACCTTCTGACCTGTACAAAAAACTATGCGACATAACAGGCAAGAGTATGCCGTGGGGCAACTTGACAGGGATAAGACCGACAAGGCTAGCACAAAAACACGGACTCAAAATACTTGGCGATAAGTACTTTGTTTCGGATAAAAAGCTAGAGCTACTTAGCAATGTTATTAAAGCGCAGGAAGGATATTTGCCGCAGGGAGAAAATTTAGTCAATTATTATGTTAATATACCCGTCTGTCCGTCCCGCTGTCATTATTGCTCTTTTGCGGCAGGGACAATTGATGAGTGCAAGGGGTATTTGGACGATTATGTTGAGTGTCTTTGTGAGGAGATACGGCGGGACGGCAAGCTACTAAAAGCAGGCGGGCATACAATATATTCGGTTTATATCGGGGGCGGCACACCGACAGCTTTGAGTGCGGAGCAGTTAGAAAAAATCCTTAAAGCGGTTGCCACAATGCTAAAGCGATGTCATCTTGGGCAAAATCCTGTAGGACAGAGGGGTGGCGATTCGAAGTGTGATATGTGTTCTCGTTTTGAGCGGTTGGCAAAGATGACTCCAAGGGTAGAGTTTACTTGTGAGGCAGGACGACCCGACACAATCAGCGACCAAAAGTTAGCACTCCTAAAGCAATATGGGGTTACGAGGATATGTATCAATCCGCAAAGTTTTGTTGATAAGACGCTAAACGCAATCGGGCGAAGTCATACGGCGGAGGATTTTTTTGGTGCGTACAGGCTAGCCAAAGAGTATGATTTTGTTATCAATATGGACTTGATAGTTGGGTTAGCCGACGAGGGGATAGAGGAGTTTGAGTATAGTTTGAGTAAGGCTATAGATTTGTTGCCGCATAATATAACCGTGCATACACTTAGTCGCAAGCGAGGGAGCTTGTTAAGGGAGCAGGAGATGATGCGACAGGGTAACGACAATTGTTATGATGAGGTTGCCCAAATGGTTGACCTTGCGTACAATAAGCTAACCGAGATAGGGTATATTCCGTATTATCTATACCGTCAAAAATCACAAAAAGGCTCACTCGAAAATGTCGGATATTGTAAGCCGAATTTTCAATGTATTAACAATATTAGCGTGATGGAAGAGTTGATTAGCGTACTAGCATCAGGTGCAGGGGCGATAAGCAAAAAGATAGGAGCTGAGGGTAGCCCCATCGTAAGGTACGCTAATGCAAAGGATATGCGTATGTATATAACCGAGTTTGAGGAGCGGTATAAAGCTAAGAAAAAATTGTATCGCTAACGCTAGATTCTTCGCTATGCTCAGAATGACAACCCTTGTTTGTTTTGTTTTACGAAGCACCGAAGGTATTATGAGCTTAGCGAAGAATCTAGCGTTAGCGAATACTCACTCTATAATTTCATACATAGTGTGGGCTAGGTCTGCTTTGATGTGGTCGCAAATTTTGACCACCTTAAAAACAAATGGTTTTGCACTAAAATTGACGGTGACGGTATCACCGATTTTTAACGGTGCTCCCGCTTTGGCTGTTTTGCCGTTGATTGATACCTTGTTAGCAGCACAAGCGTCTTGTGCTATAGTGCGTCTTTTTAGGACACGACTTACTTTCAAAAATTTGTCTATACGCATAATAATAGTGATTAGTGGTCAGTGATTAGTTGTTGTTGGAATTCTTGTCAACAATTTATCCTTTATCATTTATAATTTATAGTTATTTTGTCAATACTCCTTGATATTATGAGAAAACGGTGTAAAACGCTTGC
>WQVM01000051.1 GCA_009783985.1 Bacillota bacterium
GCCGTAGTCTATCCATTTCCAACTTGACCACACAAACATAGCTAAAATGAGGCAAAATATGCCTCGAATACACCCCAAAACCATCAAAAAAACCAAAAAAATTACTCGCAAACCCAAACCCAAACCAAAATCCAACTCCAAAACCAAAAAACTTAAACACTCAAATATATCTCGCAAATATTGTAGCTAATTAGAGGTTCCCCCCTAGACCAGAATATTAATAGTTGTTGGTGTAATATTTGTACTTCTAACAATTGTTTATTATATAAAAAAAAGGAGAAATCAAAAATGAAATCAGTACAAAAGAAAATTGGATTAATCCTCGTGCCCGTTTTATTAATAGCTATTGCTGTAAGTTTTATTGTTTTTAGTGAAAGTATAGGGCGAGCTTATGCTATAGAATGTCAAGAGGAAAATGAAAAGAATTTCTGTGAAATAGCAGAAGAAAATCAATTTTTCAATATAGAGCCAATAACTGCGAGGTCAAATGTAATTTATGGCGGAAGTATGATTAGTGCAAATGTTGTTATTCCGATATCTAGTGGAACAAGAAGGACTCTTGAACTAAGAGTATATCCATTCTTGATAATAGGCGGCATAATGTTTTTAATTATAGTTGCTTTAACAATACTTTATTTTTATAAAAAAAGGAAAAATAAAAAATGAAAATACAAAAGAACAAATTAAGTACAATTCTATTTTTTGTTGCTATACTATTTTTTGTTGCTGGTTTATTCTTATTAATAAGCAATAATACAGAATATGTTTCTGCGGAGCAAAAGTCGGACTCAATTGAACTTAGTATTGAAAATGAAAAAAACTATAGTCAAATCCAACCTATGTCATTTCAGAGAGATATATTTGGAGGTGACATAATTAGTGCACGAAATATTTTGCCTTTAAGATTAGGTACGATAGCCGCAAATGTTGTATGTAATAGAACTGGTCAATTTGGTGTTTTAACAGCCCAGCATGTTGCACGGAATAATGATATTTATGGCTATCTTGCACTGCTTAACGCTTTTCCAATAGGAAGAAGTTCCTCATCACAACAACAATTCGGACCTTGGGTAGATGCGGCTTTTGTTCCTTTTAACCAAAGTTTTTTAAACATAACTCCTTATGCAAGGCATGGGTCAACTACTCTCCAGAAATATTAGATTAGGAACAGATGAAATCGTAAGAGTAGCGTATAGGGAAAGATTGCCAGTAGTTACGATAGGAAGAACGACAGGGCTTATAAGTAATGGAAGGGTTGTGAGCCCGTATCACCGTGGTGAAATAATATCGGGAGTAAGGTTTGAGCGTTTAATTCTTATAAGTAATAGACTTCGGGCTGGCGATAGCGGAGGACCTGTTTTTGTTTATCGTAATGGATACCACTACCTTATTGGAATTATTACGGCGGATGGAGATACCGATTCTGCTGTTAGTATGATGTCATTAATAATGGATGAAGATCGAGGTCTAAACATTACCCCAATAACTAATGATAATTACGCAATATTTGGGCATGGAATATTTTCACTTCTACCAAACGGCACATATGAGTTAAGAGGTTTTAGGAATAACTTTAGAATTTCTGGGCATATAACAATCCCGTCAAGATTTGGTGGTAGATATATTACGAGAATAGGAAGCAATGCATTTGCGAATCAGCAAGGATTAACAAGTGTAACTTTGCCAAATACGCTAACAGCTATGGGCAATAATGCTTTTGCTGGCACTTCTATTGCGGAGATATCTATACCAAGTAGTGTTGTCAATATTGGGTCGGGAGCATTTGAGAACACAGCTAATCTAACAAGTGTGACATTTTTGCCTAATAGCCAACTGCAAACTATCGGTCCCAATGCTTTTAGAGGTTCGGGTATTAGGAATATAATCATACCATCTTCTGTTACATCAATAGAGTATAGTGCATTTGAGAATACGGCTAATTTAAGAAATGTAACATTTTCGTCTACTAGTCAATTGCAACATATAAGAGTCCGTGCTTTTATGAGTTCAGGTATTACTAATATAACTATACCAAACAGTGTTACACTAATTGCATCAGGAGCATTTGAAAACACCCTATCATTAGCAAGGATAGATGTGGCGGAAGGTAATCGACATTTTGCAAGCAAAAACGGAATATTGTATAATGTGCTAAGAGAATTTGTGCATATACCTCTTGCACTTGGCGGTCATGTTGAGATACCGTTGGGTGTGCAGATTATACCCAAAAATGCCTTTGAGGGAAGACGGATTACAAGTATTTTTATACCAAGCACAGTAAGATATATTGGTGTCGGTGCATTTAGAAATGCTCGTTATCTAGAAAGTGTAGAGTTTTGTGAGTGGTTTAGACCTGGTAGAGGGGATTTGCCAGTAATTAACTATCATGCTTTTTATGGGACAAGTAGTTTGAGAAGTTTTTCAATTCCGATGAGTGTTACAGCTATAAGATGCCACGCTTTTGAGAGGAGCGGATTAGAGAGCTTATTTATTCCGTGGAATATAAGCACTATTGGGAATTATGCTTTTGCTAATACTAGGAATCTTAATAGATTAGAGTTTGAATCTGAGGGTGGGTCAGTAAGTATAGGGTTTGGGGCTTTTGAGGGGTCTGATTTAAGGAGTATAGACTTTTCGCACACAGTTATAAGTATCGGGGCATTTGCCTTTGCTGGTAACCGCAATTTGACTAGCATTACTTTTAATGGTGACAGCTGGCTTAGAACAATTGGTGATTTTGCTTTTGAAGGGTCTGATTTGAGAAGTTTGCATATACCAGCAAGTGTTACACGGATTGGCAATAACGCTTTTGCTCATAACCGCAGCCTAACAAGTCTTACTTTTGGGAGTGGGCTTACAGATATTGGCAATAATGCGTTTGAAGGGACGAGATTAACCGAAGTCACTATACCACAGACTGTAACGCATATTGGCACCCGTGCCTTTGCGTATAATAGGTATCTAACAAGTGTAACCTTTGCACCTAATGGTCAGCTTGCCACTATAGGAAATCATGCTTTTGAGGGGACGGGAATAACAGAGATAGTAATCCCTAACAGCATAACACATATTGGTAATTCTGCCTTTGCCAATAGTAGTCTAACTTCTGTAGAGTTTGAGGACAATAGTTCTTTGATTAGTATAGGAGACAATGCATTTTTTGGTGTAAATATAACCGATATTACATTGCCTAATACATTGCAGATTATAGGTGACGCGACTTTTAGCAGAACAGCTCTTGAGAGTGTGGTTATTCCTAGAAGCGTGACAAGAATAGGACATTCAGCTTTTAGGGATAATCGGGTCATGGTAAGTGTCTTTATTCCTAGCAGTGTGATATTTATAAATACGTATGCATTCTTTAATTGTCCTAATCTTACGATCTTTGCGGAGCCTCTACAACGCCCAATAGGTTGGCAAATAGGACACAGATACTATTTTCCTTGGCATGGGTTTAGCCCTGTTGTGTGGGATGCAACAGTAACCGATAGTCTAGCCATGTTATGTGATGACGCTGATATTGAGTATGAATATATTCTAGCACTTTATGTTGATGATACAGCCAATACTTTGCCTGAGTTTGAGGGTGTTGTCGTTACTAGCAAACAAGCTGACGAGTATAATTATTACATCTGATGTTAGTGTGTATTTTAAGTAGAGCTCTTAAAAAAGGCATATTGCATCGCAATGCATATGCCTTTTTTGCTTGCTATGGAGAAGGGATTTAGTGTATAATATTTTTGACGAGTTGATGTATGTCAAAACGCAATAGGTTTTTTGAAGACGAGCTGATTCAGAGCAGGTTTAGCCGTAAGATGATGGGCAAGGCACTTAGGTATGCCGTGCCTTATCGGCGTGTCATTTTGTTTATCGGTGTGCTTATGGTGGTGATTGGTTTTACTTCGCTTTTGCCGCCTATGCTCAACGGGATTTTGATTGATAGGGTAATAACTACACGGGCAGGTTTTGGCAGTCTTAATTTTTGGACGGTGGCTATTATTTGTCTTGGCGCGTGGGCGGCGGTTATTATCTTTGAGGTTGTGTATAGTTTTTTTCGTATGAAACTTATGGGGCACGCAGGTTTTAAGATAGTTGAGGACATACGCAAGGACGCTTTCGGCAACTTGCAAAAGCTTACCTTTGATTACTATGACACCCGTCCTGCCGGCAAGATTTTGGTTAGGCTTACTAACAATGTGGACGATTTGGCGCATGTTTTTAGTAATGCTATACTGGCGACTTTAATAGATGTGGTAAGGGTGTCGCTGATTTTGGTGTGGTTGTTTGTACTTGATTACAGGCTTGCAAGCATTATAGTAATTGTTGTCATTCCTATGGGGGGAGCATTGTTTTTCTTACAACGCAGTCTTATGAGGCGGGGTAGAGTAATGAGGAATAAGGTTGGCAACCGCACGGCATATATAGCCGAAAATATTCAAGGCACAACGGTGACAAAATGTTTTAACCGTACGGCAGGCAGTAGCGAGGTTATGCACGATGTCAACACTAAGGCTAACCGTGCGTGGTATAAGATGGTGCGAGTCAACGAATTGTTTTTTCCGCTGTCGGACGGTTTTTTTCAAATCGGGTTGATGGCAGTGTATGCTGCGTCGATATTTTTGTTTAGTAGGTTCGGGGACGCTAGCGGCTTGACATTGGGGACGCTAATCAGCTTTATTATGTATATGGGTATGTTCGGTCCGCCACTTAATGCGATAGCTCTCAACTTGCAACAAATCTCTGATGCGTCCAGTAATCTTGAGCGGATTATAGAGGTTGTCGAAACTAAGCCTGATATTGTGGACGACGAGGATGCTACAGAGCTTCCGCCTATTGAGGGTCGTGTGCAGTTCGAAGATGTGACATTTGGCTACGATGAGGGTGTCAATATTTTGGAAGACTTTAACCTTGATGTTCCCGCAGGCAAGACTATCGCACTTGTAGGTCCTACCGGAGCGGGTAAGAGTACAGTAGTCAACCTTATTACTAGGTTTTATGCAATTAAGTCGGGACGGATAAGTATTGACGGACACGATATTTCGACTGTTACACAAAGCTCGCTTAGGCGGCAAATCGGAGTAATGATGCAAGACAGCTTTATCTTTAGCGGAACGATTTTGGACAACATTAGATATGCAAGACCGGAGGCTACTCAAGAGGAGTGTATAGAGGCGTCAAAAAAAGTTTTTGCTCATGAATTTATTACAAAGCTTCCTAATGGGTATAATACTAAGACGGACGAACAAGGGCAAGGATTAAGTCAAGGCGAAAAGCAGTTGATTAACATTGCAAGGCTTGTACTCACAGAGCCAAAAATCGTAATACTGGACGAGGCTACAAGCAGTATAGATACGGAGACGGAGGGATTGATTCAAAACGCTCTCAAAATCATACTCAAAGATTGCACAGCTTTTGTTATCGCACACCGCTTGTCGACTATTCGTAGTGCTGACTGTATACTGTATATCGCTGATAGGGGGATTGCCGAGGCGGGGACGCATGAGGAACTTATGGGTAAGAAAGGCCGATATTATGACTTGGTCAAGAGTGCGTGCTAAGAGAGTAACAAGCTAATGAATATACCACCACTACAAATAACACAACCCAAAAAAGACAAAAAAAAGCAAACCATTAAGGCTTGCTTTGCTTGTATTATAGCGGCACCATTTATGATAGTCGCTACTATTGCTTTATCATTTTTGATAGGTGAGGTTATACAGTATGTCGATACTTTTAATTCGGGATTTATGCAGTTTATCTCTGGTCTTTTAACCGTTATGGTAATACTATTGTATCTCTATGTCGTGCTTATGGTGGTGCTGACGGTTATTTTGATTATTGCCGTTATTGTAATGCTGATTATAATTATCAAAAATAAGATTACTTCTTAAAAAGAGATTTAGAGCCTTTTTTGCGGAAGAAGGCTAGTCCGCAGCAACCGGGACCGATATGAGTGCCGACAGCGGCTCCGACACCTGCCTCTGTAGCTTCAAAAGTCGGGTCAACGGCTTTGATTTGCTTGGTTAACTTTTCTACAAGGTCGGGAGCGTTACTGTGAGCCATATACATAGGCATATCTTTGTCAACTTGATATTCAGAATACATTTTGGCAATTTTTTTGCACGCTCCGGGGACGCCGATTGCTTTGCCGATTGAGTCAACTTTGAGGTCACGGATTGTAATAATGGGTTTAATACCCAAAGCCGTAGCCACAATCGCTTGCGCTCCTTTGATACGACCGCCTTTTTTAAGATAAGTAATATCGCTTACAAAAGCCAAAACTTCGATTCTGTCACGGCAATCAGTAAGGTGTTCGAGCATTTCGGCACGGTTCATACCGTTGTCACGGACTTTGACTGCCTCTCTTACAAGTGCGGCATAAGCAAAAGTCATCATCTCGCTGTCAAATATAGTTATTTTGTCCTCGGCACCCAAAGTTTTGACAGCCTCATGTGCTCGCTCAATAGTAGAGGACATACCCGATGACATTGACAGATAAAAAATCTCGTCACCCTTATCTAAGTAAGGCTTAAAAGCGTCAATATGGGTTTGCTCTAAGATTTGAGAAGTGTTCGGAAGCTTGCCGGTCTTGGCGGTAAAATCTTTCATTTTGGCAAAAAACTCATCACGGGTTAAATCAATTCCGTCTTTATAGATGTCGGTTCCGAAATTAACCTCTACGGGCAGAACGATTGTGTTAAGTTTTTTGGCTTCATCCGGCAAAATATCCGCCGGACTTGCAAAAATTATTTGTATCATTTAGAATCTCCTTTTTAGTTTGACAATCAAACAAAATATAGGTTATCATAAAATAGTTTGATTGTCAAACAAAATTCTGTTATTTTGCCAAATATTCGTTTGACAGCCCAAATTTTTTTTGTTAAACTACATACATATGAAAGTCGGAATACCAAGAGCGCTGATATATTACTTTTTTGAGGATTTGTGGAAAGAGTTTTTTGCAACCCTCAAAGTTGATACTATTGTAAGTCCTCCTACTAATAAAGACATTATAAGGCGGGGAATGACTAACTCGATTGACGAGGCGTGTTTTTCGTCAAAGATTTTTTTAGGGCATGTAGACTGGCTGCGTGACAAATGCGATTTGGTTTTTGTGCCTAGAGTTGAGTGTACGGGTATACGGGAGGAATATTGTACAAGGCTATTCGGGGTATATGATTTGGTGCGCAATACTTTTCCGGATGTTAAGTGGTTGCATGCTGATACAAACATACTTATGCGTAGGCGTGAGCCGGACGCATATACAAAGATTGGAGAGGCTTTGGGGTTTGACGGCGCAACTGCGCTTGCCGCATATAATAAGGCTTTGGCGGAGGCAACCCGCAAAAAACAAGAGGTTATAGTCAAGCAAGAAACAATGTTAGCGGGCAAAGGCGTCAAGGTATTAATAGCCTCTCATGCCTACAATACGCATGATGCGGTAATAGGTAAGCCTGTTGTAGACTATTTTAATAATCACGGTATCAATGTTGCCTTTGCTGATGTTATAGATGTTAAAGAAGCCAAAGAAAAAGCTAAGGAAGTTTATGGCAAGCGTATTTATTGGCGGATTAATATGGAGATAATCGGGGGAGTGCTCAAATATAAAGACCAAGCGGACGGGATTGTACTTATTTCAACTTTTCCTTGCGGACCTGACGGGATTACTAACGAGATGATTATCCGTACGGTTAAAGACAAGCCGATACTTAATATTATGGTGGACGAGCTAAGTGCGGACGCAGGGCTTGCTACGAGACTGGAGAGTTTTACAGATATATTAGGAGCAAGCAAATGAAAAAAATCGCCGTAATGCCTAACTTAGGCGACTATAATATTCCGCTCAAAATTCTTGTTGAGCGGTGTCTTGATATGCGGGTAATACAATGTCCGCCCACCACTAAAAAGACTGTAGAGGTCGGCGCTAAGAATAGTCCCGATACTATCTGTACACCTTACAAGATAACTTTAGGTAATTTTATAGATTGTTTGGAGCAGACGGATGCTACCGTGCTTATTATGCCGGGTATCGCCTGCAGATTAGGGTTATATGATGTGCTCCAAAAACAAGCGTTAGAGGATTTGGGATATAAATTTGAAATGCTTGTACTGTTTGATTATGCGGCTAACGCTATGCGGCTGTACAATACATTATCCAAGTATAATTCCGGACTTACAGAAGATGATTTTAACAAAGTACTGGATACCGTTGTACGGATAGTGCTTGATATGGACGAGCTTGCCGATTATAGACGGCGTAACGGGGCTTTTGAAATTACTAAAGGTGAGTTTGAAAAAAATTATAAAGCGTATTTAGTTAAAGCATTAGAAGTGAAGGATGCGGCGGAAGCAAAAAAACTAGGTGCCGAATATAAAAAAGTTTTTAAGTCAATAAAAGTAGTTAAGCCCAAAAAACCTATAAGAATCGGACTTATCGGCGATTTGTATTCGGTCTTTGAACCGCACGGAAATTGCGATATTGAGAGATGGCTTGCTGCTAACGGGGTAGAGATTGTCAGAGATATGGATTTGACTTGTACCGTCAAAACAATGCTAGATTTAGGAAGTCTCAAACAACTTATAGCAAGTAGCGGCGGTTATGTGGATTATCATATCGGCGGCGTGGCTAATATTACGGTTTCGCACGCATATGGTATGGCAAAAAGAGGAGTAGACGGATTGATTCATATGAAAGCCGCTTCATGCTCGCCTGAGATTACGGCTATGAGTATACTGCAAAATATATCAAGAGATTTAGATACGCCGATTATCTACTTAACTTTTGATACCGAAACAAGCGAGGCGGGACTGCATACAAGATTAGAAGCGTTTTTGGATATGTTAAATATGAAAAAAGTAAAATGTAAAAAGTAGGAAGTAAAAAGTGTTGTCGGGAGAATATTATATAAAACAAGTCCGCACTTTTTACTTTTTACCTCTTACTTTTTACTTCTAAAACAAGGAGTACATTAGTGAAAGAAGCCAAAGCCTACCTAGGCATTGATATAGGGTCAATTTCGACCAAAGGTGTTGTTATTGACAGTAATAATGAAATTCTTGCCGACAGTTATTTGTGGACGGCGGGAAATCCTCTTAATGCGGTTAAAAGTGTTCTTAAAGAACTGAAGTCGCAACTTAAGCCGGATTATACAGTAGTTAATGTCGGTACTACCGGTAGCGCGCGCAAGCTAATAGGAGCGGCGCTGTCGGCTAAAATAATCAAAAACGAGATTACCGCGCACGCTGTAGGTACACTATCAATTGTGCCTGATGTGCGCACGATTTTGGAAATCGGCGGACAGGACTCAAAAATTATTTTGCTTAATAACGGCGTGGTATCCGATTATGCTATGAATACCCTCTGCGCCGCAGGTACAGGGTCATTTTTGTCATCTCAAGCGAGACGGCTTGACTTAACATTAGAAGAGTTTGGACCGCTTGCGCTTACAAGCAAAAATCCCGCCAAAATTGCGGCAAGGTGTACAGTTTTTGCCGAGAGCGACCTTGTGCATAAGGCGCAAATAGGTTACAGCAAAGCCGATATAGTTGCGGGGCTTTGCAGAGCAGTTGTTCTTAACTATCTTAACAATGTAGGTAAAGGTAAACGGATAATGGAGCCGGTTGTTTTTGGCGGCGGTGTGAGCAAAAATGCCGCTGTGGTTAAGGAATTTGAAAGAGAGCTTGGTGTCCCCGTATATGTGGACGGGCGAGGTCATCTTACGGGTGCACTCGGAGCGGCGGTATTATGTAAAACGCAAAAAGAAGAGACGATATTTGACTTTGATGTCGCCGATATCAAATTTGAGACGAAGGGCGTAGAGTGTCCGCATTGCCCCAATAATTGCGAGATTATATGTGTGTATAAAGACGAAAAGTTAATTGACGCATGGGGTAATAAATGCGAAAGAGGAGCAGTATAGTATAAAGTTAGTTTTTGGGTCAGCGATGCTATTAAAAAATGTCATTGTGAGGAGCGAAAGCAACGAAGCAATCCCATGTAAAGTGTTCTGTTCGCGGGATTGCTTCGTTGCTTTCGCTCCTCACAATAGAGTTGTAACGAAACCCTATATTTTGACGATAAACATTGTTTGTCTGTCATCCTGAGTGAAGCGAAGGATCTAGCGTTAGCGAATAAAAAGCCCATAAAAGTCGCAATTTCCTGCAATTTCCGCTTCGCTAGATCCTTCGCTTCACTCAGGATGACAGTCCCGATTTTGGAGTTTCGTTACAACCTTAATGACATAATCATATTTTAGAAAATGTTGATTTATGTAAAATTACTTGACAAATAATTAGTTATATGTTATATTGTACATGTGGACAACAAAGATAAAATACAAGACTTTTTTATCAAGTGTTTTTATACGATACTTAGCACGGCGGAAAAGTCTATAGAAAACATCTCCGACGGCGAACTTTCGCTTAAAGAAATGCGTTTAATTGATGCGGTCTATAAGTCTGCCGGCAACAATAATTTTTCTACTGTGGCAAAGGTGTTAGGTGTTACGCTAGGTACACTCACAACATCATTCGCACGACTTGAAAAGAAAGGTTATTTGTATAAAGTACAGGACGACGGGGATAAAAGGATTTTTTATATTGAGCCGACACCGCACGGTGCAGAAATGTATAAGCAGTATAAGAGTTTTCACGAAAAGATGTTTGCGGGCATAACTAAATCTATAACCGAGCCTCAAATAGAAACAATGGTTGACGCTCTTCAAAAACTCGACAAGTTTTTTACATCTCTTAAATTGGATTTATCTAAAAACCACCCTATCGGAAAAATTGATTAAGTGTGTGTTAGTCGGTATGTGGGATTAGGCTAAAACATCGTTCATCGTCTTTGCGAGCCGTCACAATAGCGGGGAATAAGGAATTATTGTACGGCGAAGCAATCCGGCTAAGGAATATACGGAAACATAGATAGTTATTATCCATCTATTTCTTAGCCGGATTGCTTCGCCGCAGATATTTATCCTTGTTATCTTGTATAGCGACGGCTCGCAAAGACGATTTGTTGCTAAATCACATTAACACACAGTTTGACAAATGCCTTAATGTTGCTCAAAAAATACTTAATTATCTCTCAAAAAAATATTGTGCAAATAGTTGACTTAGATAATATAAAAAGAGTATAATGTATATAGGTATGATAAACTTAGAGATGAGCATAGCAAGCAAGCAAGCAAGCAAGCAAGCAAGCAAGCAAGCAAGCAAGC
>WQVM01000052.1 GCA_009783985.1 Bacillota bacterium
AGTTGGTGTCAATAGCACTACCTCGTGTTAGAGATTTTAGAGGATTATCACCTAAGAGTTTTGACGGCAGGGGCAATTACGCTCTCGGAATCAAAGACCAATTGATTTTTCCGGAAATCAGCTATGAGCTTGTCGAAAAAGTCAGAGGATTTGACATCTGTGTAGTTACAACAGCCGAAACAGATGACGAGGCAAGAGCATTTTTGGAAAAAATGGGAATGCCGTTTAAGAATAATTAAAAGTGAAAAATGAAAAGTGAAAAGTGACGGACTTGGAATTTATATTAAGAATACAACAAAACGCCCTAACCGACATTTTTAAGTTTTAAGTTTTAAGTTTTCATTAACGAAGTTTACGGAGTAAATATGGCAAAAACAGCAATGAAAAATAAGCAAATGCGTCCTGCTAAGTATGCGACAAGAGCGTATACAAGGTGCACTATTTGCGGTCGTCCGCATTCGGTGCTTCGCAAGTACGGTATTTGCAGAATTTGCTTTAGAAACCTCGCATACAAAGGCGAGATACCCGGCGTAAAGAAGTCAAGCTGGTAAAGAACAGTGCTCAATGCTCAGTATTCAATGCTCAATGATATGTTATTGGCAGAATGCTTGGCGGTGGAAAGCTGTTTGTGAGATTTAATTAGCTCAATATTGTGCATTGCGCACTGAGCATTGAGCATTAACAAAGACAGGAGTTAAGTATGGTTTTTACTGATCCGATAGCGGATTTTTTGACAAGAATACGGAATGCCCTTACAGCAAGGCATGACACGGTTAACATTCCCCTTAGCAAAATGAAAAAGTCTATGGCTGACATTTTGGTGGAGGAAGGTTATGTCAAATCGGCGGAAATCGTCGATGTAGACGGTCACCCGAACATTATGATTGCACTTAAATACGGTGCTAAGTTTGAACGAGTGCTTACTAACCTAAAGAGGATAAGTAAGCCCGGTCTTAGGGTATATTGCGGATATGAAGATTTGCCAAAGGTCCTTAACGGTTTGGGAATCGCTATAATCAGCACATCAAAAGGTGTTATGACCGACAAGCACGCCAGAGCAAAAAAACTTGGTGGCGAAGTGCTTGCTTATGTGTGGTAATCAGATAATGCATAATGCATAACGCATAATGCATAATGGTTGTTAAATCTTTTTATATTATCACTTGTCTTTTCATTATGCGTTATGCGATTTGCATTATGCATTAAAAAGAAAGTACAGTCAAATTGCGTTAGTAACTAGCAGAGGCTGGTTAAAAACAAACACGGAGTTATTATGTCTCGAGTAGGAAGATCACCGATAAGTATACCTGATAAGGTTACTGTGGAGTTTAAGGACCGTACTGTTTTTGTAGAGGGACCTTTAGGCAAACTCAATCAAAAAATAAATGACCGCAACATTGATGTAAAAATCGAGAACGGTGTAATTACTGTTGTGCGTGCTAATGACGAAAAACAGTCTAAGGCAATGCACGGACTTTACCGCATATTGATTAGCAATATGGTTAGTGGTGTAACCACCCATTTTAGCAAGACGCTTATTGTCAACGGAGTCGGTTTTAAGTGTGCGGTAGCAGGCAATAAACTAACTATGAACATTGGCTTCAGTCATCCTGTTGAGATAATTGCGCCTGAAGGGATTGAGATTATTTGTCCTCAACCTACTGAGATAGTAGTTAAGGGAATAAGCAAAGAGCTTGTAGGTGCTATTGCGGCAAACATTAGAGCCAAACGACCTGTAGAGCCGTATCATTTATACGGAATAAGATACAACACTGAGATTATGACTAAGAAAGAAGGAAAAACAGCAGGCAAGTAGTGGTTAGTGGATAGTGGTTGGTGAGATAGCTGACAATAATCCAAAAAAACTAAATCAACAACTAAATCACTAGTTCTAGAGGTTATTATGATAATAAAGCAAGACAAAAATGAGGCGAGGCTTAAGCGTAAGCTACGCATTAAAGATAAGCTAAACGGAACGGCAGAAGTTCCTCGTATGTGTGTTTACAGAAGTACAGCACATATCTATGTTCAGCTTATTGACGATATTGGCGGTAAAACTTTGGCAAGCAGTTCTTGCATAGCTAAGGGAATCAATGTCAAAGGTAAGAATAAGACAACTGCTGCCGAACTTGTCGGTAAAGATGTTGCCGCAAAAGCAAAAAAAGCAGGCATCAAAAAAGTTGTTTTTGACCGTAACGGTTATATATATACCGGTCGTGTTAAATCGCTTGCCGATGGGGCAAGAGAGGGCGGACTACAATTCTAATTATAAATTGCTAATTATAAATTATAAATTTATGAAACACAACTCTAAATCGTAACAACAATTTATAACTTATAATTCATAATTTATAATTACTCACGGAGTAAATTATGGCAAAGAGAGAAGATAGACAAAGAGATGACAAGCCGGATGACGGAATCCGTTCTAAGCTTGTAGCCGTCAATAGGGTAACTAAGGTTGTCAAGGGCGGTCGTAATATGCGTTTTTCGGCGCTTGTTGTTGTCGGTGACGGCAATGGCAGTGTCGGTATTGGCACAGGTAAAGCGGCAGAAGTTCCTGAAGCTATCAGAAAAGCCGAACAATCAGCTCGCCGTAGAATGATGCCTATAGCACTTAGCGGCAGCACTTTGCCGCATAAAGTCAATGGCAAATTTGGCAAAAGCAATGTGCTTATGATGCCGGCTCCGGAGGGTACCGGTGTTATCGCAGGTAGTAGCGTAAGAGCTGTTGTTGAGCTTTGCGGAATCAAAAATATTACTACTAAGAGTTACGGTTCACGCAATCCTATCAACTGCGTTAAGGCGACTTTTGAAGGACTTATGGCTCTAAGAACTCCCGAAAAAGTAGCAAGCCTTAGAGGCAAGACTGTGGAGGAGATAACCGCAAATGGCTAAAAAACAAGAAAGCGGCAATCTAAAAATCACTTTAGTTAAGAGTACGATTGCGTGCAAAGATAAACAAATCAAAACCGTAGAGGCTTTGGGTCTCAAAAAAATCGGTTCGGAAAAGGTTTTGCCTGACACACCTGTAACACAAGGAATGATAGATGTGGTAAGGCACTTGGTTAAGGTTGAACAGTTATAAATTATAAATTATAAATTATAAAATGCTGTCTTAGTGATTAAAAAAAGATTACTCAGCAACAACTTATAATTTACAATTCATAATTTATAATTATTTCTAAAGGAATATATTATGAACATCAATCATTTGACACCGGCGGTAGGAAGCCGTACAAAAAAGAGGAGACTGGGTCGTGGCATAGGCAGCGGACTCGGTAAGACTTGCGGAAAAGGTCATAAGGGACAATGGGCGCGTAGTGGCGGTGGTGTTCCTGTAGGCTTTGAAGGCGGTCAGATTCCTCTTGCGCGTCGTCTTCCTAAAATGGGTTTTGATAACGCTTGGAAAAAAGAATATACAACTGTTAATATCAGCGACCTAGAGGCGTTTGATAATGGAGCGACTGTTACAGCAGAGATTTTGCTTGACGCAGGTATTATATCTAAGATTAGACCTTATGGTCTCAAAATCTTGGGTGACGGTACACTCAGCAAAAAACTAACAGTCAAAGCAGCTAAATTCACTAAATCGGCAAGTGAGGCTATTGCCAAAGCCGGCGGTACAGCAGAAGTTATTGTGTTAAAGAAAAGCGAAGCAACCGAAGTTAAAGTAAAAGGTAAGAAGTAAGTAAAACAATGCTCAATGCTCAATGCTCAATGCTCAATGATTGTCAAAAATTATTTTGCATTTGCAGAGAATTTAGTATATAAGCATATATCAAAAAATTGTTTCACATTCATTGTGCATTGTGCATTGCGCACTGCGAATTGAAAAAATATTATGTTTAAAACACTAATCAACTCATTTAAGAATAAGGATGTCCGTAAAAAGATACTTATAACGCTAGCGTTAGTATTTTTGTTCAGACTTGGCACTTGGATACCAATACCGGGATTAAACGAAAATATCTTTAGGACGGACTGGATTGGCGACAACAATATGCTCTTTGGGCTGATGTCGGCGATAACAGGTGGCGCACTTGCACAAGGTGCAATTTTGGCTGTCGGTGTTGCTCCATACATTAATGCGTCGATTATTATGCAACTTCTTACTGTGGCTATTCCTCCGCTTGAACAACTTAGCAAGCAAGGTGAAGAGGGTCGCAAAAAAATCACCAAAATCACTCATATCTTGACACTTATTCTTGCAGCGGCACAAGGTATCGGTATCGTGCTAACTATGCGCAATGCAGGCGGACTTAATGCAGAGCTACTATCAGCTGACAATGCATTAGGTTGGAATCACACGCTTTCGCAGTGGCTTATAGGTTCGGCGGTTGTTATTATTCTTATGGCGGGTGCGTCGTTTACGATGTGGATTGGTGAGCGAATCACCGAAAAAGGTGTAAGCAACGGTATTTCCATATTAATTTTTGTAGGTATTATCGCAAGTATCGGTCAAGCTCTTATAGTTACTGTTTCTCGTATTGCAACTACAGGCGGACAAGAGGCGAATAATGCGTTGATAGAACTTATAGGGTTCTTGGTTATGGTTGTACTTGTGTTTGCGCTCATCGTATTTATTGATTTGGGCGAACGGCGAGTACCTATACAATATGCAAAGCAGGTTAAGGGTCGTAAGATGTACGGCGGACAAAGTACACATATCCCTATCAAAATCAATCCGTCGGGCGTACTTCCTATAATCTTTGCTATGGCGCTTATTACTTTCCCTCAACTTGTGGCTCAATTGTTTTTCCCTCCTGACAATGCTTTCTTGCTGTTTTATAACAGATACCTAGGTGTTGGCAGATGGCCGTACTTCCTTGTGAGTGGTATACTAATATTCTTCTTTAGCTATTTCTATGCAGGTATACAGTTCAATCCGGAGGAAGTCAGTAGGAATATTCAGCAGTATGGTGGGTTTATCCCTGGTATTAGACCGGGCAAACCTACGGGTGAATATCTGGGTCGTATATCTAAGAGATTGACATTGTTCGGAGCGGCGTTCTTGACTTTTATTGTTATTGTTCCGGGGGTAATATTTGGATTGGTCCTAACGGAAAGTCCTATGCTTGTAACAGCTTTTAGTGCTACGGGACTACTCATCGTTGTATCGGTTGCACTGGAATTTGATAAATCGTTAGAAAGTCAGCTGATGATGAAACAATATAAAGGGTTTTTGAAGTAAGAAGAAGAGAGAAATAATAATGAGTAAAAACATCATATTGCTAGGAGCGCCCGGTGCCGGAAAGGGTACGCAGGCGATTAAGATAGCCGAGAGATATAAGATACCTCATATCTCGACAGGCGACATCTTTAGAAAAAACATCAGAGAAGGCACACCGATTGGACTCAAAGCTAAGGGTTATATTGACGGCGGTAAGTTAGTTCCTGATGAGGTGACAATTGCACTGGTTGACAGCAGGCTTAAAGAAAGTGATTGTGCTAAGGGTTGGTTGTTAGATGGTTTTCCAAGAACAACCGCACAAGCCGAAGCACTTGACAAGATAGCTAAAGTCACAACAGTTGTTAATGTTGATGTTGACCTTAACAAACTTAGTGACAGAATAACCAGCCGTAGAGTTTGTCCCGATTGCGGAGGCAGTTACAGCACGGTGACTTATAGTAACAGTAATTGCACTTGCGGAAGCAAATTGGTACAACGGGACGATGACAAAGAGGAAACAGTCAAGTCGAGATTGCAAGTTTATGCTAACTCTACCGCACCTCTCATCGAGTACTACAAAAAGAAAGGTGTGCTGGTATCAGTTGACGGAAACAAGGCGATAGACGAAGTTGCTAAAGAGATAGCTAAGGTACTAGGGTGAGAGAATTATAAATTATAAAGGATAAATTATAAATTAAGGTTACCTAAGTCAACAATTTATAACTTATAACTCATAATTTATAATTATATATTTATGAAGATTGTAGTAAAAAATGAGAAAGAGATTGAGAAGATACGCAAAGCCGGTGCTATACTCACAGAGGCACATAATCTAATCCAAAAAGCTATACGAGTCGGGGTAACTACTTTGGAGCTAGATGCGATTGCCGAAAAGTTTTTGACTGAGAGTGGAGCAGGGTTGTCGTGCAAAGGGTATAAGGGATTTCCGAGTACGATTTGTGCGTCGACGGACGATATTGTGGTTCACGGGATTCCGTCTGCTGTACCGCTTGTCGAGGGTCAAATTATCGGGATTGACTTTTGTTGCTCGTTTGAGGGTTATCATGCCGATATGGCAAGGACTTACGGGATTGGCAAGGTTGGTCGTAATAGACTAAGACTGATAGAGGCAGTACAAAAAGCATTTGAGAGTGCGTTGACGGTTGTAAAGCCGGGCAATAGAGTGGGTGATATTTCGGCACAGATTGAGGCAGTCGCTAAGGAGTACGGATTTAGTCCCGTGCGTGCTATGGTCGGTCACGGAATAGGACGCAAAATGCACGAAGACCCTATGATACCTAACTTTGGTGAGGCAGGCAAAGGTCCGTTACTTGCGGCAGGCAATGTGTTGGCGATTGAGCCGATGTTTAATGCAGGTGAGTACGACATCAAAATTGACTCTGATGGCTGGACTTGCAGGACAAAAGACGGTAGCGACAGTGCGCATTACGAAAATACGGTGTTAGTTACGGAAAGCGGTTATGAACTGCTAACTGGAAAATAAGATAAAAGAAGAAAAAGGACAGGAGTTAAGAGCTAGAGAAAAACAACCTTGAAAAGGTACTTGATGTGATAATGGCAGCAACAATATCGCCACTGTCACACGACAAAGGAGCATTATGAAAGTTAGATCATCTGTAAAACCTATGTGCGACAAGTGCAAGGTCATTAAGAGACACGGCAAGGTTATGGTTATCTGTGCTAAGTACAGTAATCACAAACAAAGACAAGGTTAGTTATAGCGAATAGCTAATAACGAATAACGAAAAATGTTTGACTAATCAAAATATATAGCCGTCGTTATTCGCTATTCATTATTCGTTATTCGTTAGCAAAATGGTTAGTGAAATAAAAACAAGTAGCACGACTGCGCCCCAAATAGGTATGGTTGTATCCAGCCGAATGGGACGAGACAAAGACAAATTCTTTTTGGTGGCTAAGATAGTCAGTCCCGAATTTGTAATGCTTGTTGACGGCAAATATCGAAAATTTAATAAGCCTAAGTTAAAAAGATGGAAGCACACTAAATTTTCGGGATTGATATTAGATGGCATTGCCACAAAGTTAAAGACCGACAAAAAGGTTTTTGACAGCGAGGTATACAAAGGCATCAAAGAAGCGATTGGGCAAGGAGAGGAGCAAAAAATTACAAAGGACAAATTACCTGCAAATAAGGTTAAAAAATAAACAGCAATATTTGCAATTTGCATTGTAATTTAGGAGGTCTTATGGCAAGAGCAGATAATATAGAGGCAGAAGGTATCGTAATCGAAGTTCTGCGTAACGCACAGTTTAAGGTGCGATTGACTAACGGGCATATTGTGCATGCCATTATAAGCGGCAAGCTCAGAATGCACTACATCAAAGTTATGGAAGGCGACTCAGTTAAGTTAGAAATGTCACCTTACGACATTACTAAGGGTCGGATAACATATAGGAATAAAAGCTAACAAACAATGCTCAGTGTTCAATGCTCAATGCTCAATGATTGCTAAATAGTTTTACTTAAACTAGCCAACCATTATGCGTTATGCGTTATACATTATGCATTATTAAGAATAAGTCAATAATTGAGCATTGAGCACTGAGCATTGAGCATTGTGTGCCGTGCAATAAGGAGTAAAACAGTGGCAAGAATAGCAGGGATAGATTTACCCAAAGAGAAACGGGTTGAGATTGGACTGACCTATATATACGGTATAGGGCGGCCTATGTCTATTAAGATTTTGGAAGATACCAAAATCAGTCCTGATGTCCGTGTTAAGAATTTGACAGAGGCAGAGGTTGATATACTTAGACAATATATTGACAAAAATGTCAAGGTCGAGGGCGATTTGAGGCGTGATGTTGCACTAAGCATCAAGCGTCTTGTTGAGATAGGTTGCTATCGTGGTGTGCGTCACCGCAAAGGTTTGCCTGTAAGAGGACAAAGCACTAAGCAAAACGCACGCACAAGAAAAGGACCTAAGCGTACAGTAGGAAGGAAAAAGAAATAATTATAAATTATAAATGATAAATTATAAATTGTTGACTTAGATTTTTTGACCTTAATTTATAATTTATAATTCATAATTTATAATTGTGATGTTAAGATTGCACAAGCTGTGCAGGAGGATACATGGCAGTTAAAAAAACAACAGGCAAATCCAAAAAGAGAGTTACTAAGAATATCGACAAGGGACAGGTTCACATTTTGGCGACCTTTAATAATACACTTGTGACTGTAACCGACCAACAAGGTAACGCTATTTCGGCGAGCAGTGCAGGTGCGTTAGGTTTTCGCGGAAGTCGTAAGTCGACTCCTTATGCAGCACAACAAGCGAGTGAACGCGCAGCAAGAGCGGCAGCAGAACAAGGACTCAAAAGCGTTGATGTTTTTGTTAAGGGACCGGGTGCAGGGCGTGAGTCAGCTGTAAGAGCTATCGAAAACGCACGCATTTCGGTTACATCAATAACAGATGTGTCATCTATACCGCATAACGGGTGCAGACCGCCTAAACGGAGGAGAGTATAGGAAAGTGAAAAGTGAAAGGTGAAAAGTGAAAGGTTGCGGACGAATTATTAGATTAGACAATTACCTATCACCTATTACCTAACACCTTTGACTTAATCTGGAGGATAATATTATGGCAAGATATACGGATGCAGATTGCAGATTGTGCAGACGCGAGGGAGCTAAGCTATTCCTAAAAGGTGAGCGTTGTACAAGTAAAAAGTGCGCTATTGAAAGAAGACCGGTTGTTCCTGGTCAACACGGAACCGGACGCAGAAAGCCTAGTGAGTACAGCTTGCAATTGCGCGAAAAGCAAAAAGCAAAGCGTGCTTATGGTTTGCTTGAAAAGCAATTTAAGGCATATTATGTAGAAGCTGAAAGACGCAAAGGTGTTACCGGCGAAACTATGCTTTTTCTTTTGGAAAAGCGTCTTGACAATGTTGTGTACCGTATGGGTATAGGCAGTAGCCGTGCACATTCTCGCCAAATTGTCAATCACGGGCACATTACTATCAACGGCAAATATGTCGATATTCCTAGCTATCAAGTTAAGGTTGGCGATATTGTTGCAATCAGAGACAGTAAGAAAGATAGCGGAGTTGCTAAAGAACTTAAGGGTGCAAAGATAGTAATGCCTAAGTGGGTAGAATTTGATACCGAAAAACTTGTTGGCAAAATTTTGGAAGAACCTGAGAGAAGTGATGTTGACCTCAATATCAACGAACAGCTTATTATAGAATTGTACTCAAGATAATTGAACACTGAGTATTGAGAAACATAAGAGAGCAGAGAATAGATAAAAAATAATGTTATTAGCATTGCTAATAAATGGAGACCAATCATTATGATGGAAATCGAAAAGCCAAAAATTACCGTTGAGGAGACTCCCGACCTCAGAAGTGCCACACTTATTGTTGAGCCGCTTGAGAGAGGATACGGAATCACACTTGGTAATTGCTTGAGAAGAGTATTATTGTCTGCATTGCCGGGGACAGCGGCTGTAGGTATCAATATTGAGGCCGTTGATCATGAGTTTAGCACTATCAAAGGGTGCAAAGAGGATGTCGCCGAGATTATCCTTAACCTCAAGCAACTATGTCTCAAGACTACTTATACAGATAAGAGTATTGTCAAGTCAATCAAACTTGCCAAAAATTCAGAGGGTGTAGTAACGGCAGCAGATTTCATTGAAGACCCTGAAGTAGAGATACTCAATCCGGACCTTTATATTTGTACGCTTGATAAGGGCGGCAAGCTCAATATGGAAGTCTTTATTGCGGCAGGAAGGGGTTATGTTGTTGCTGAACATAACAAAGATTCTCGCAAGCCTATCGGATATATCCCTATTGACAGTATATTTACTCCTGTTAAAGCAGTTAGTTATAATGTAGAAAGCACCCGTGTAGGACAAAATATCGACTATGATAAGTTGATTTTGGAAGTTAAGTCAGACGGCTCTATGACGGCTCGTGATGTTGTATCTCTTGCCGCTAAGACTATTGAGGACCATCTTAGATTATTTGTCGGACTTAGTGAGCTTATTAGCGGTATGGATATTCTTATCAGCCGTGATGAAGATAAGCAACGCAAAGTGCTTGAGATGAATATCGAAGATATGGATTTGAGCGTAAGGAGCTACAACTGCCTCAAGCGTGCTAATATCCATACAGTAGAAGATTTGACCAAAAAGAGCGAAGACGAAATGCTCAAAGTGCGTAACTTGGGGCGCAAGTCTTTGGACGAAGTTATCAACAAACTGCATAGCTACGGGCTAGAATTAAGAACAGCAGATATTGAGCAAGCACAGTAATATATAATTATAAATTATAAATGGTTTGACTTAGTTAATCTTATATTTATACAATAATTTATAATTATTTTCGGAGAAAACTACAATGCAACACAAGAAATTAGGAAAACCTACCGACCAAAGAATGGCGATGCTGTACAATCAAGTTACATCATTGTTGTGGCACGGTCGTATTGAGACCACTATTGATAGGGCAAAAGAAGTATCTAAGCTAACAGAGAAGATACTTACTTTGGCAATCAACAATTATAAAGACACAGTCAAAAAAGTTGAAACCCGTCAAAATAAAAAAGGGCAAGATGTTAAGCTAGAAGTTATTAATGACGGTCCTAACAAATTGGCGGCACGCAGACGCATAATGGCTAAACTCCACGATGTGCAACTTGTCCGTGAAGAAAAAGAAACAAAAAC
>WQVM01000053.1 GCA_009783985.1 Bacillota bacterium
CCCCAAGCTCTGTCAACCGTTCCAATCGGTTCTCTTCATCAAAAAATGTTTTCATAACTAATTATACCATTTTCTCAAAAACATTGCAACAACTTAAAGGCTAATTAGAGGTTCCCCCCTAGAGGGGTAGGTAGACCGCTTGTTTTTTGAATAAATTTTCGGCGAATTTTTATAAATCGAATTTTTTGAGTATTAGCGGTTTCTTTTAGAATCTCAATTAGCTCGGTGCGTTTATCGAGTGGACTTTGCATAGCCCTTTTGCCGTTGCGGTCTCGAAGTACCGTTGACGGTGTTTTGTTGTATCGAATTAGCCAGTCCGCCATTTTTTCGTTAAGCTCGTCAAAATTTTCGTATGTTAGGTAGTTATAAAACTTCTCTTGGTCGGTACGATGAGAACGCTCTACCTTGCCGTTGTGTCTTGGGGTGTAGGCTTGTATAAGCTGATGCTTGATGCCGAGCCTATTCATCAACTTGTCGGCAATATGAATAATGCCTAGGTGCGTTCCTTTAGGTGTTGTGAATTCCGTGCCGTTGTCGGTTTGGATGCATTTTGGAATATATCCAAAATATAAAATGGCACGGCGGATAAAATCACAAGTCGAGTATCCGGACTGCTCTGCATATGCATATATAAACCTCTCACGAGTAGCTTCGTCAATAATCGTGTACTGAAAATGCCTATCCCCTACTTGCTTAGCATAACCGTCCATACAACTGTGTGGTACATATTTGACATCCATTTGCCATTTTAGACCTAACATAAGCGGTGTATCATATGGCTGTGGGATATATTCATCGTATAGCTCCGCTGGTCTGATGCGGAGCTTGCGAATAACCTTGTACATTGAGAGGTAATGCCTAGAATACGCACACCGTGTGCGTAGCTCACCATAAAGCTCGGTGTATCCCATAGCTGGATTTTGCTTGAGCAGTCGCTTAATATCCCCTATCTCTTTGTCAGTATGACTGTTTGGATGCGGGGTATGCGGTCTTGAGGATTTGTTTTCTAAGCTCTCAAGCGTACCGTCGTATTGCTTTTTCCATCTCCAAAGACTTATACGATTGCACATAAACTTTTTGCAAACAGCAAACCAATGCTTCCCTTCCTCAATCCATTGCTTTAGTGCAGCTTGTTTTTCTCTTGCTGTATATTTTACACCTTTCATATTTTTTCTTCTGTGTTTTCTCCTTTGTATGTATGTTTCTGCTCTAAAATGGCATAAAAATAACGCTTTAGCTCGTTTTTGCTAAAGCGATGTATTTGTATAGCTGTATAGCTAGCTATACAGCTATACAACACTTAATAATCAGTAAGTCCTAAAAGATAATCCGTTGTTACATCAAAAAACTTAGCTAGCTTGATGATGTTTTCGCCTAATGGGTCGGCTCTGTCATTTTCCCAACGCAATATTGCGGCATCGCTTAATCCTGTAGCCTTGCCTAAAGCCATAGCCGACAAGCCTTTTTCTTGCCTCAACTCTTTTAATCTCTGACTAAACTTTCTCATGCCAATAAATTATACTACAAAGTAGTTGTGAATTGCTTGACACTACTAAGTAGTTGTGGTATTATATCACTACTACTTAGTAGTGTCAAGGAGAAAGAAATATGTCAAAAAACACAAAGGAAAAAATTGAGCTAACTGTTGGCTCACTTGAAACATTGGCGGAGCTAGTGTTCTTAGGTGAGTTGGTTATCAATGACGAGAGAGACGAAAAGAGAATTGAAAAATATTATCTTGTTAAAGAGCAGATTGTCAACGAATATATCTTGACTTTAAGTGCCGAAAAACAGCGACATCTCTCTGATGAGCAAAGTCAGTACGAATACTTTATGGGCAAAACAGATAAGTATCTCCAAGCCCGTGATGCGGCGACACTCTTGTATGTAGTATCAGATAAGTTGGTGGAGCTTGCAAAAGACAAGAAAGAAAAACGAAACGCTTTGGATAATATTACGGACTGGCGAGGCATAAGCCGGGAACTCATTCAAAAACTAATAGCCAATTAAGGACTAATACAAAAAAACATCTCTCTACACGCAAAGCGTCAGAGGGATGTTTTTGTTTATTGCTCAAGTTTACCTGCACTCTCTACCCACCTTGTCGTGTCAGTACAAAATGGCTATACTCGTCAAGCTCTCTTTCTAAGATGTTCAGTTGTTGAGTAATATTAACTCCAACAATGTTAAGGTTTCTCCTCACATAAAGTCTCCCTTCGTGTAAAACGGCAATGTCCCTTATATTACGAGCGTCGTTATTAGGCGTCATTCTAAATCTATTATTATCACGCTCCCATATCCCCGTAGTCGTCGGCAACACTTGCCCACTCCTCACTACTTGCCTAGTCATTGTCAAGTCCGCTCTGAACTCATATGTGAAAGTATAAAAATAGTTGTTTCCCGAAAAAATATTTCTATACTCTAACTCCCCAACAAAAACACCGTTAAATGCTTCTCTTACGCTTATTGTAACGATGCGTGTAACGGGATAATACCTATTGCTTGTTGGGGTAAATGTTGCATTATGATTACGGTTGCCTGCTTGACCTACCTGTGCATCGGGATTGACCCACGCCCATCCTGTAGGCAAGGTTACTTGAGATAATGTCTGTCCAAAGGTTGCCGTCAATCCTGTAGGGATTGTGTATATCGGGGTTGTCGGATTATTGCTACCGCCCCCACCGCCTCCGCCACTACCACCAGTGCCACTACTTCCACTATTACCACCACAAGCGACAAGCGTAATTAGCATTACTAGTACTAAAGCTGTTATGCTAAGTAATTTTGTTTTTTTCATAGTGATTGTTTCCTTTTGTGTTATTCTGTAAATTTGACCTTGATTGTTTCGTCCGGGGCTTCGTCGCTTGGGTCTGGCTCGATGCTGCCTGTAAATCTCTGCATATACTCTCTCGGGCTTTCTCCTTCAGCTAGCTCGAACTCCACTTCTTTTTGTTCTTTTGGCATAGCGTTCTCCTTTTTGTATAGCTGTATAGCTAGCTATACAAGAATAATCTATTTATTGAGCATATGTCAAGCATTTTTGCACATAAAGACCGCAAAAGACTTGTATAGCTGTATAGCTCGCTATACAGCTATACAAGTTTTAATTTGGCAAGTTGAGCTTTATATGCTTCGATTGCCTCTCTGTTGTCCTCAATAGCCACATCAATAAGTTCTATCAATGTTTGTGTAAATTCTTGACCCAACATTTTGCAAAAAGTATCAAAGGTATTGCTACGCTCCTCGTCTATGCGAAAATTGCGTTGCTTTAGAATTGTTTTAGGCTTAACGACTTCTTTGCTGTCTCTAGTCGCAATTATGCTTGCGACGGGGTGGTCTTCATAAATATTTATCTCACTCTCTCGTTTTGGCATTTTGTTAAGCGGCATTCTTGTCAGCCTCCTCATATTTTAGGAACTCCTCAACTAATGCCTTGTAATCAACGGCGGCAAGCGAATTAGGCTTGTAGTCAAACAGCGACATTTCGTATGACGGAACATCGGCAGCTGCGGCATTTTGCCGTATTTGCGTTTTGTAGACTTTAGACTTGACAGTGTTTGCTAGGTCTATAAAAAGGTCATAATAATCGTCTATGTTTCGACGCTTATCCGCCATTGTTACAACAAAGCCGTTGACCTTGAGCTTGTCGTTACAACTAGTCTTAATCATTTGGACAGTAGTTAGGATTTGCTCCACCGCTGGCAAGCTGTAGTAGTCAGCCTTGATTGGTATAAGAACCTCATCAGCCGCTACAAGAGCATTGATTGTCAATATCCCTAAGCTCGGACGGCAGTCAATTAAGATATAGTCATAATCCTTTGTGTGTTGCTTGAGCCTGTTCTTTAGGATATACTCTCTGCTAAGCTTGTTATGCAATACCTGCTCTGCGTGGTCAAGAATGATGTTGGCTGGCAATAAGTCAACGCTCCCGCACTTTTGGACAACCTCATTAAATGACTTGCTTTTTTCGCCTATCTCTAGCCACTCAAGCACTGTGGGCGTAGCTTTATGCCTTGTTGCCCCCATACCCATTGTTAGGTTGCCTTGTGGGTCAAAGTCTATGGCTAATACTTTCTTTCCTTTTTTTGCTAATCCCCAAGCTAAGTGAGCTGTCGTGGTTGTCTTGCCTACTCCGCCTTTTTGGTTGACAAGAGCAATTATTTTGCTCATAAGTAAATCTCCTTGTTTCTTGTATAGCTGTATAGCTAGCTATACAGCTATACAAGAATATTGTATTTTTGGGTGTTTATTAGTTTTTTGAATATTTATTATTACATATGCATTTTGAGTATGTGTTTTAAGTCCCGTATTTAGCCTGTGTAGCCCTAATGGGCTTGTCCGCCACTATGGTGCTGACCGCCTCGAATAGGGGCTTACAGCGAGTGCTATGTTTTTTTGTGTGGTTGTTACTTTTGGCTATCGTCGGACTTTTGGGTCGTATGCACGAGGCTCGATGTTTGCTTTTTTGTATCTTGTGTTGTTTTTTTTTCGTTGCTTGATGCCAGTAATTTTTGTTGCTCTCGGACATATAAGTAATCATAATCCTTTTGACTAACCTTGAGGGGAATACCGTTATTATCGTGTATGACTTTGGAAGGACTGCCACGGATGCCGTCTTGCTCAAGCTTAGGCATTGTCTGCTTGTATTCTTGTTTAAGCTCTTTCCGCCGTGCCGCATCGGCGGCCGCAACTTGCTTGCGTATATCATTTTCTTTTTGCTTTTTGAGTTGTGCAAGGTGTGCGCTGTATAGTTCTCGCCGAATTTCCTTTGACTTGTATTGGTACTTATCTAAAATCTTTTTTGCCTCTTAAGGGGTTTTGCCATTAGCACAATAGCCGATTAAAAATCCCGATGGCTTATCTTTATAGTAGTTAGCTAAATAACCATAAAGATTTTTCTTTATAGCCCTGCAAGTCTTTTCGTCTAATCGAGCTTTAGCGTGCTGACATTGAATATCAAAATATGGTTGTACATCCTTTCCTTTTACTGGGACTGCTTTGTTAAAAGTTAAAATGCTTTCGTAGCTACCTTTTTTCCTGCCTAAAATATCTGACAATCTAGCAAGAACCTTAACACTAAGATTAGCCTCACTCTTAGTTTGCTTTGCAATAATCTTAGACTTGTTTTCAAAGTTAGGTTTATCAGGGTCTAAGCTAGTAACAGGAATAAGCCAATTTCGTCCTTTCGGGTCTTTGACACAAATGAATGGTCTAACATCAGGTAAAGTAAATCCATGCATTGCACAAATAAATGCCGACATCTACGGCGAAAATTCCATACCGCCCGTGCTGCACATAACGAGTCCAACTTCATATAGTTACGGAACACCCTCAGACGGCGGGACGGGAACTAATTGGAAAAACCTTATATTCCTTGACATGGCAATGCTGGAGTTTACTCAGCTGCCAGCCATAGCCCACGACACCATTGTTTTTAAGCATATTGACCGGGTTTATATGAGTCGGGTGCTGGAGAAATATATCGGGCTACAAAATAAACAGGCATTTATCGCTTTTGACAGCACGATAACTTATGTAGGTAATGCGCAAAATATAATAAAGGATAAGACTGTTTTGAGCCTGTCTGACGGAAACGAATTATTCGGTTCGTCTTGGGCAAAGCGGTCGTCCGCAACGGAGTAAGTATAATGTTAATTTCGTATAATCCGCTTTGGAAACTTTTAATTGACAAAAAAATATCACGAGCTTAGTAAAAAAACGGGTCTCAGTTCCGCTACCATGGCAAAGTTAAGTGTAGGCGGCAATATTAACACCGCTGTCCTAATACGCATCTGCGAGGCTCTCGACTGCGACCTTAGCGACATCATGCAGCTTGAAAGAGAATAAAAAAGGTCGCCCCTTTCGTCTAATGATGAGATGGGCGGCTTAGCTTTTGTAGGCTTATCTTTATAATTATGACTTATATTAGTTCTTTTGATGTAGGCTAGACTGCATACAAAATAATGTAGCTTGATACAAAACAAATTATAATTCGACGCTTTAATCATTTGACTTTACTTTAGTTTTCGGTTATTCTTATAGTGCGGTATAGAATTAACCGCTTTTTATTGGAGGTACTACCTATGTACATTAAACGCCATATGGAGGCTGTTCTAATAGATTTGCTGTCGCAGTACCCATGCGTCCTAATCTCTGGGCCTAGGCAGGTTGGCAAGTCTACCATGACTGAGCATCTGCCAGATGCAGATAAGCGAAAGTATATTACGCTTGATGATGACGAGTTAAAGGAGTTGGCTCTTACTGACCCCAAGTTATTTATGCAGCTTCACCCGCCGCCGATTTGCATTGACGAAATACAAAAAGCCCCCAACCTTTTTTCGTTTATTAAATTGCATATTGATAAAACGCATAAGGCTGGTGACTTTATCCTTACAGGGTCGCAAATTTATAAACTGATTAAGGGCATTGATGAAACGATGACGGGCAGAATAGCCCTCCTTGATATGCAAGGCATATCGCTTAGCGAAACAACGGGGCTTGCTAATGTGCCTTTTTTGCCTAGCATGGAAATCTATAGGGATCGCAAGCCTGCCGCCCCGTTTGACGCTAAGGCTATTTTTGATAGGATTCAAAAAGGCAGTATGCCCTCTATTCTTACTGGTCAGTACAGAGATTCGGCTAGGTATTATTCGGCTTATCTATCTACCTATTTGCAAAAAGACATCAATGATTTGGTGCCGGGGATTGACACGCTCAAATTTAGAAGGTTTATAACTGCCTGTGCCTGCAGGACGGGACAACTTAAAAATATTAATGCTATCGCCGAGGATGCTGAGATTAGTGCTGTTACCGCTAATAACTGGCTAAATGTTTTAGAAACTATAGGCGTTATTTTTTATCTGCATCCGTATTCAAATAACCTATTAAAACGCACCATAAAAACACCAAAGCTTTATTTTTATGATACGGGACTTGTGTGTTATCTTTGCAAGTGGCAAAGCGGCGAAGCTGCCTCCGTTGGGGCGCAAGCTGGAGCGCTATTAGAAACCTTTGCTGTGTCGGAGATTATAAAGACCTATTATAATGCAGGAATTGAGCCGTATTTGTATTATTATAGAGATGTGGATGCTAAGGAAATTGATTTAATAATTGAGCATGACCAAAAATTATATCCTATTGAAATTAAAAAGGCAGCTGTAGTAGACAAGCGAATCGCCAGCACCTTTAAGATAATTGAAAAATCGGGTCTTACCCAAGGCACGGGTGCGGTGCTAAACTTGAGCGACACCTTGGGTGCGCTTAATGCTGACACGCTCACGATTCCCATTAGTTTAATATAATGTAGGTTAAATGTAAAAGCCGCTCCTCTCGTTATTGAAAGGAGCGGCTCATTTTTTGTGTAGGTTTAGTTTTCGTCAGGTTTGTCAGGTTTGTTTTGTGGGAATTGTTTTCGATTTTGCCTGTCTATAAATTTATTCAGCGCCTGTTTGACCTCGCCATAAGGAATCCAAATCTCTTTTGTCTCTATCGCAGCGTAGACCGCATCTATTATCATATCATTTTTGTGGCTTCTTGGCGGTACGGGCTTGTTTGCGATATATTTATCGTACTCGGCTTGAGCGACTTTATATATCAAATTCTTTTGGCTCTGCTTTAGATGAGACCACTTTTTATTTGTTTGCAGCAGTTTGCCGCTGGCTCTTATAATCATTCCTTTTTGTAGGCTTTGTTATTCTTGCTCAAATCTTTCTTCGCTCCATACTTTAAGATTGTATTTTTTGGCGATGCGTGAAAAAGAGTTTTTGAACCTTTCTGCCATGTCCAAAATTTTATTGGTTAATTCATTATAACTTTCAGCGTTGTCTAAATCTAACCCGTCTATTGTGCCTCAGTATTGAATGTTCTAAAATTTCTTTTTCCAGTGACTCTCTTATAGTACTTGAAAGAATTACTGACTCTTGGGCTTCTACTATTTTCCTGTTGCCTGTTACAACATTGATAAAGTAATATCCATATCTGCGAAAATAATTTAATGGTCCTCCATAATATTTTCTCATTGTAGAGCTTGTCCACGGCAAGTCACCCTTTGAATCATATTCTAATAGACTCAGAGTTTCTCTGTGCAAAATTACAAAACCGTAATTTGTAAAATCAAGGTAAATAAAGTCAGGCGAACCGTCAAAGTTATACAAATATCCTGCAGAGCTTATTTGCCTATTTCCAAACAATTCATGTGATACAGCTTCAATGTTAGAGTTACTGTTTCGATCATGTGCAGCTGTTGCAAACGCAAAAAATGCATTCGTTGATAATAGCACAAAAAACGATAGTGCTAAGCAAAGGAGCAATCCTATGCCCATAGTTATGGATGCTCTTTTCATTATATTAGGTGTATTTTTCATTGTGTTTTTTCCTCCGAAATTTTTATTTTTTATATATTGCCTGCAAATTCTACAGAAGTTATATTAATTCTATCCATTCTAATTACAACCACCCGCCGCTCTGGCGGTCTTGCATTATTCAAGTGATTATTGCTACCAACGAACCTTAACTCGATTCTAAGAATATCTCCATCCTTTCTTATGCTAGATATTCGCAACTCGTTATTCGGGTGCGATGACGGGGCGATAAAGCGAATAAACATTTGATTTTCAAAATCAATATCTAGCGGAACTATCTCAAAATCATCTTCTGTCTTAAGAATTTGCACTCTTGTTTTCGGAAGATTTTCATCGTCAACATACTTCCCATCAATAAATACTCCAGATATCAAGCTGTTCTGTCTGTGATACTCATTGAGTAGTCCACCTGTGCTGTTTAGTATTACGGCATTAAATAATCAAAATATAATTACCGTAATATTTTTCGGTGCATATTTTTCAATAATCTTTACTTGAGTAAGAACAAATGGGGATGGCAGACTGCGAAATAATACAAAGTAATTATTTAAAAACAGTTTAGTTTTTTTAAAGTTTGAGAATTATTTTGGTGCTTGGGTAAGGTTGTGAAAAAAAGTAAATGTAGTAAAAAGTGTTTAGTATTCCTTGAGTTTTGTTGCTCTTTAGGGGCGAAATTGGGTGAATTTTTCGCATTCGCTTAAGATTGTAGCATAGAAAAAGCAGTGCAACTTCGGCGGTCACATTCAAAGTCAAAATAGTGCCCCCAATAGCACCCCAAATTCCTCCAGCTAAGTCCACCACGACTATGCCCGATAAGATTAACCCTCGGATATACTCCGCCTGTAAGATATGCAAAATCCCGAACAATAGTATGTAGCATTGTTCTAAACTCGTTGTATTTATCTTGGTGAGTACCATTTCTGGCATTTCCATTAAAACGATCTGTAGCCTCAAAAACTATAATCATATGTTGACTGATTTCATAAAAAGATAATTGACTAACTGTGGGCAAACTTATTGAGTAGGTCGTTAACTGACTTTGAGTAGGCACTTTATGCAAACGGAAATTAGTTGAACTATGCATTCTTGCCCAAAATACATTGCCGCCACTCTCTCGTCTCAATCTTTCAATCAAAGAACGATTGTCAAATGCAAATGAACTTGTCCCATTGTTACTCCAATGAGCCGCTGAACCACCAAGTCCATGTGTAAGTACAGTTATTGCTGGTGCATGTGTAACATTAAAACTATTTGTTGTTAAGTTAGCACCATTACTTCTAGTTCGACCCGAAAACAAATCGGTTGATATAGGTGTTGGTGTTGCTGCATAAGCAGAAACAGATGCTGACCCAAACACTACCACCACTGATGCTACTGCCATAAGTAGCATACAAATAAGTACAATAAATAATTTGTTTTTCTTAAAAGTTTTTTGTGAGTTCATTTTCCATTTCTCCTTGTTTTTTGTTAATTTATACTTTGCCATTTGGCATATAGTCTTAATGTGTCATCTGCCGATTTTGGCATTTGATTGTTCCATTCGTTTGCTCCTTGCGGCTCTAAATGCCAACCAGTAAAAATATAACCTTGTCTAATAGGATTAGGAGGATATAGATATAGATTACTACCATTGATATAATCAACCCAATAATATCCTTTATTAGGTGCACTTTGGAAATTATACATAAAAAATGTATTTAGTATTGAGTTTTCATGAATATAAACTAATGTTCCGCCACCACCATAAAAGTTTATTGTTCTAAAACTATTGATTAAACTTTCACTAGGCTGTGTTATTGTCAATATAATTTTTCCATTACTCACACCAACAAAAGCTGTCTTGTCAACAGAGTAAGGAATATAAATTTTTTCTAGCACCAAACTTTCCACTGCATAGGCACCTGTCCACATTCCTCTGCTACCACCTCCAATCCGCCTCACGGGCAATCCCTCAACAAACATAGGAATAGCCAAAATCTCTTGCTCTCTACCCAATTCTGTCAACTCAAGCACAACAGCATATCCTTCCGACCGTCTAAGTTGCACTCTAAAATAATCTGTATAAACAATTCGATTTCGATTACACCCCGAAAATACTCCCACTACCCCCACTAACATCACTAACATCACTACGCTCATACACACATACGCTATCTTTTTGACCATACAAAACCTCCGTTCGTTTGTTTATTTGTGTTATTCATTTTCAGTGAACAAATGGGGCCGTGTCAATCCAAATATCTTATGAAGTGATACGATACACCTGTCACTCTTGATACTACAAGACATTCGCCCTATCTATACGACATATTCAGCTTAGTAATTATTTTATAATTTTGAACATATTTTATCACACATTTATAATGTTGTCAAGCATTTTGCGTATTTATACAGTAGCAGAAGATGGGCAGTAGACAGATACACAGACCTATAATTATACAAAAAAAGCGGTGTGCTATAAGGCATACCG